>JAEUHW010000402.1 GCA_016793245.1 Planctomycetota bacterium | reverse complement strand
ATCCCCGAACACCCCTGGTGACGATAGGGATCTGGTCACACCCGTTCCCATTCCGAACACGGTCGTTAAGCAGATCCCGCCGATGATATTGCCTTGTGCGAGAAAGTAGGTCATCGCCAGGGTTTCTACTCCGAGGCGCAGCGCTCAACCGAGCCCTGCGCCTCGACTCTTTTCCAGCCGTCTCTCCCGAGCGGAGACTGCGGTCTCGCTCTGGCCACTGGACAAGCGCCGCGCGTGGGGACGAAACTCCTCCGGCGTGGCGCCGCCGCGGCGTCGACGACTCTTCCCCCGCACTCCAACGCTCTCGTGCCTCTACGCTCGAGACGCGCAGCCCATGTTGCACTGCCGCGCCTTCGCGATCACCGATGTCGGCTCGATCCGCCGCGAGAACCAGGACGTCGTCATGGTCGCCTGTGCGGGTGATCGAGCGCTGGCGCCTGAAGACGCTCCGGTTTCGCTCTCCGGCGAAGCGATCCTCTGTGGGGTCGCCGACGGCATGGGGGGCATGCCCGACGGCGACGTCGCGTCCAGCCTCGTCGGCCAGGCCTTCGCCCAATGCGCTCAAGAGGGCAGCGTCGGCGAGGGCGGGCTCGCGCGGCGACTCCAGCGCCTCTTCTCCCTGGCGCATCGCAGCATCGTCGAGGCCAACTCCGGCCGATCTGCGCATCTCCGGATGGGGTCGACGCTCACGGTCGCGTTCCTCGATTCCCGCCGCGCGTGGATCGGAAACGTGGGCGATAGCCGCTGCTACCTCCTGCGAGGCGGCGAGCTCCGTTGTCTCACGACCGATCAGAGCGTCGCGAATCTCCTGCTCCGCCTCGGCCACCTCACCCGGGAGGAGGCCGAGGTCCATCCCGAGCGCAAAGTCCTGGCCCAAGCTCTGGGACACGGAACGCGCCTCGACATCGACCAGATCGAACTGGAGCTCCGCGCCGGCGACCTCCTGCTCCTCTGCTCGGACGGATTGAGCGACCTCGTGAGCGATCCGGAGGTGCTCGGCGCGTGGGCTCGTGCGGCAGGCGACCTCCCATCCTGCGGACGAGAACTCGTGGCGCTCGCGAAGCAGCACGGAGGGTTCGACAACATCTCCGTGGTGCTCTTGGCGATCGATGCCCTCGGTTCGCTCGAAGGTTCGAGCTCGGCGGTCGGCTGAGGGACGGGAGAGTCCTCGATGTTTCGGCCGCTCCGATGTTCGTGGGCGCAGCGCGAGGAGTCTCCGGGGCTGGTTCGAGAGCAGATCTTGCTCACTCTCTGAGGCGAGGACGTGGACGCACCGCTGCGTGGGATCCCCGAAGTCGTGCGGCAACTCGCGCGCGCCGTGAGCTCCGCGGGGGGCGAGCTCTGGATCGTCGGCGGATGGGTGCGCGATCGGCTGCTCGATCGCGAGCCGCGCGACTTGGATCTCGTGTGCTTCGGACTCGAAGCCGCGGTGCTCGATCCTCTGTTGCGTTCCCGCGGCGGGCTCCAGCTCGTCGGACGCACGTTCCCGGTGCGCAAGTGGTTCGCCGGCGGTCGAGTCCACGACGTGCAGCTCGCTCCAGCCGGTGTGAACCTCGCCGCCGATGCCGCACAGCGCGACTTGTGCGTGAACGCGCTCTACTGCGATCCCCTTCGCGGGCAGGTCGAGGATCCCTTGGGCGGGGTCGAAGACCTGCGCACGCGGCGTCTGCGGATCACCGGGCCGGCTTTCAGCGCCGATCCGGTGCGGAAGCTGCGCCTGGTTCGCGCCTGCGTGCGCCTCGAGGCGGAAGCCGAAGAAGAGGCGTGGCGTCGCGCACGCGCCATGGTCCTCGGCGAGGTCGCCCGCGAACGGATCTTCGAAGAGCTGCGCGCGCTGCTCGCCACGGCCTTGCCGCTCGAGCGCGTCCCCGCGCTCTGGTCGCGGGCTGGACTCGCCTCGGATTGGCCGGAGCTCGCGTTCCTGCGCGCGGAGGACGACGCGCTCGCCGCAGGTCGCCGCCTGAGCGCGCTCCGCGATGCGCTCTCCGCTCATCCGGATCCCTTCCTGGACCTGCTCGCCGAGCTTGCGGCCTCGATCGAAGAGCCCGCAGCTCGCACGACCTGGTTGGAGCGGATCCTCGACGAGCGCGTCTCCGCCGAGGTCGTCGCGCGCCTCGCTCGCGACGCCCGCCTGAGCGAGCTCTCGCTGGCGCTGGCTGGCGCTGATGCGAGCGCTGCGTTCGCGATCGACCTAGAGCTCGTTGCACTCGCGCGCAAACACGGTCCGCTCGCGCCGGCGATCGCGCGTCTGCAAGGTCGTGCGAACGAGCGCGCCGCGCCCTGCCTGGTCGCCGAGCGCGTGACTCGCTTGACCTTGCTCGACGGAAAGCCCGATCCATGGATCACCGGGCGCGAGCTGCAGGAGCAGGGACTGCGCCCCGGCCCTCACTTCGCCCCCTTGCTGGATCGAGCATTGACCCATCAGTTGCGCGGCGATTGGAGCGACCGCCAGACCGGGCTTCGATGGCTCGCAGGAGAGCTGGGTTCGGAGAGCGCGAAGGGTCCATGAACGCGCGCCCTCCGATCGCGGCGCGCATTCTCCGCTGGGCGCTGCTCACCTCACTGCTCTTGCCCTCGTGCGGGCGGCGCTCTCCCGATCTGATCGATCGATGGAGCGCGTGGGAGTCCGCTCCCGAGCTGCTGTTCCTCGCGCCATCCGAGCGCCTCGACGAAGCCCGTCGCGCCGTGCCTCGGATCGAAGCGCTCTTCGGGAAGCGCGTGCGCCTGGCGACGAGCGCCGCGCCGGGAGAAGAAGCGCTTCCCCGCCTCGCGTGGAACGAGTTCTCGGCTCCCTTGGCGCGCCCGGCGCTGTCCTTCGCGGATCCTCGCGAGCTCAGCGCCGCGTGCGAGCGCTTCGGCGCTGCGGCCGCTCGCGACGCCGCCGTGCTCTGGGTCTGGGGTCACGCGCCGCTCGGCCTCGCTCCGCGCTATCTCCTGGTCGCGCGCCAGCTCTCCGACGTTCCGTGGGACCTGCTCGAGGCCCGTCGATTCGGTGCTCCTGGCTACCAGTCGTTCCGCCTGGGCGATCTGCAGTGCCGCGGCGCTCTCGTGCTCCGGCCCGCAGGACACGACTTCGACGTCGTGCGCTTCCTGCAGGTCGCCGGGCCGCGCCCGGCGAAGGCGCGCTGGCGCAGCGGTCGATTCCTGATCGAAGCCGAGACCCTTCCCTCGCCGCGCCAACGCGCGCTCCTCGAGAGCGTGCTCTCGCAGCTCCGCGACCCTATCCCGCGCAGCGAGGCTCGTCCTCGCGACGTGCGACTGGTCCTGCACGCCGACCCGCAGTCGATGTCGCGCGAGTGCGGCCGCGCGATGCGCGAGCGCGCGCACATGGGCACGCGCACCATGCACTGGCTGGTGGGGGCGGAGCCGTTCGATCTCCCGCCGCTCTTCGAGCTGCAGAAGCTGATCCTCGTCGACGCGGAGCCGCCGCATGCGTCTTCGTGGTGGATCGAGGGCCTGAGCGCGCTCCTCACCGGGGATGCGAACGAGTTCACGCGCTCGAGCTCCTGGCTCGCCGCACTCCCCCTGATCGCCGCCGATCCCGCGCGACCCCGTGCGCGCGATCTCTTCTCGGAAGAGCGCTTCGCGCGTCTTCCGCGCTGGCAACGCCGCGCCTGCTCCGCGCTCCTGGTCTGGCAGGCGTTGTCGCTGGGGCTCGATGTCGAGGCGCTCCGCAGCCTGAAGGCCGACGCGCCCGCATGGCCTTGGCTCGCCGACCAGGCTCTCGACTTCTGGTGCGCTCTCTCGCTGCGCAACGTGCCTCGGATCTCCACCGAGCGTCTGCCCGCTTTCTCCCGCGCGACCTCCATCGAACCCGCGTTCCCGCTCGGCTACTACGATCCGAGATTCCGCGCGGCCTTGGAACGCGCGCGCTCTCTCGGCTTCGACACCGTGCTGCTCGTCCACCGCGGACGTCCGCTGGAGCAGGAAGCGAGCGCCCTGCCCGCGCCCCTGCATCCCTGGGACGAGCTCGCTTGGGCCGTCGATCAAGCGCGCCGGCTCGGGCTGCGCGTGCGTCTGCGCTTGCGCTATCAAGAGACCCGTCTCGGCGCGTTCTTCGGAGGCCTCTGGCGCGAGCAGGGCGCCTTGTGGAGCCAGGGCTTCGAGAATCTCGATCGCTGGATGCAGCAGCAGGCCTTCGCCGCGCGGGAGCTCGACGTCGAGGCCGTGCATCTGGGGTTCGAGCTGCACGGAGTCTTCGAGCCCGGCGGTCGCGAGCCCGCTCGACTGGTCGTTCCGCTGCAGCGCACGGTGTACGTCACGTCCGCGGCCGCCGGCGTTCCCGTGATCTTCGAGTTCAAGTTGCGCGAGCGCTTGGACGTGTCGGCGTTTCTGCTGCCGGGCGACGCGATCGCGGTGGGGACGCGCGACTTCCTCCGCGGCTTCGATGGACTCCTTCGCAACGACGGCAAGGCGCTCGACCCCTTCGCACGCCGCCCCTTCGTCGGTATCGCGCGCTTGCCGAGCGAGCTCCTCTCGAAGCGTGCGCGGCGCGACCGCGTCTCTCGCCTCGAGCTCTCGATCGGCATCCATGGGCACACGCGGATCGCGCGCTACGCGGAGTACCCCTTGCCTCAGGCGGACCGCGACCAGAGCCTCGTGATGCAGGACCTGTTGCTGCGCACGGCACTCGGCAATCCCGCCGTCGCGGGCTTCCTCCTCGAAGGCGGTGAGCAGGAAGGAGATCACCTGCCGATCGAGCTCGGCTTCGCCGATCCCGAGGTCGCCGATCTCCTGCGCCGACGCCTGGCGGTCCCGTCCGCTCGCGAGGCGCTGCGCTGGATCCTGCCTCTCGCGCTCTGACTCGGAGGGAGGGGGAAGACGCGCTCCCCGCGGTTCTGCGGTCGCGAGCGCTTCAGAGTCCGCCCGCGATGCGCCGATGCTGCGCAGGTCGGCAGTGCCTCTCGGGAGATTCGACGCAGAGCCCGGAGGCCCGCCGCGCGGAGGAGCAGGTGATGTTCGTAAAGCTCTCGAGAACTGCGGTTCTCTTCGCCTTCGTGGTCGGCGTCGGCAGCGCGCCCTCGCTCGGTCAGGACGGGCGCATCTCGGGGCGGGTCACGCGACCCGTCGGAGTCTCCGGCAGCGTCGAGCTCGAGCTCGCCCTTCCCGTGCTGCCTCCCAACCCGCTGCTGAAGGGGCTGGCCCGGCTCGAGTTCGATCCGGAAGAGGATCCGCCGGCCCAGAGCCTCTCGGTGTCGATCACCGAAGGCGGCGACTTCGCGAACTCGAACTACCTCCTCTTCATCGAAGATGAGGGCAGCTCGATGCAGCTCGTGGGGCAACTCGAAGGCGAGACCACCACGGGAGAATTCGCGATCGATGGCGAGTCCGACGAGTTCGAGAACTTCAAGAACTTGCTGGGCGTCGACGACTTCAGCCAGCTGCAGCGCCGCTTGCTCGAGATCCGCGTGGGCGGTGCCGTGCATCTGCAAGGCGCGGTGCCGATCTTCGCTTCGAAGACCCTCTGCACGGCTCCGAACCCGAACGACGTGCTCGTGAAGGGGCGGATCGACGTCGCGCGCCGCGGCACGCGCTCGACCATCAATCTCCGGATCGAAGGCGTCGACGTGCTGAACTCGGCCTACGGCCTCTTCGTCGAGACCGCGGTGGGCTCCGAGCTCTACGCGTTCGTCTCGTCGGTGGAGCCGCTGCCGCGCCGCGTGCTCGGGGACTTCGATCGCGTGATCGCGTACTCGGCCGATACGTCGCGCGGTGATCGCCTGCCGCTCGACGTCCCGAACCTGGACGACCTCGCGGGGCGGCGCTTCTTCGTCCTCCAGGACGACGACCTCGCCGTTGCCGAAGGGGCTTTCCCCGCGATCCTCCCGCCCGGGGCGCCGGTGTCGCAGGTAGCGATCCGCTCGCCGCTCGTGCGCCCGACGGGCTTCGTCCCCGACTCCACCGCACGCGGCTTCGTGGAGCTCCGACGCGATCCGAAGACCGGTCGGCAGATGCTCGTCGCCAAGGTGTTCATGCGTCGCGCGACCAACTTCGCGAACGGCGAGGGCCGCCTCTTCTTCGAGCTGACGCCGGGTTCGCGGGTCTTCAACGAGGTGGGTTGCTTCTTCGAAGTGCAGCAAGCCAATCGCCTGCGCCTCAGCATCCCGATCGCGACGCAGAGCGGCGAGGCCCTGCCTCTCGGCGCGCTCTCGCTCGACGATCTCACCGGTCGCCGCATGCAGGTGCGCGATCCCGGTGGCCTCGTCTATCTCGAGGGCTTCATGCCGCGCATTCCGGCGCCGGGCACGGTGCTGCGCACGGTCACCGTCAGCAACGCGCTCACGAACCAGGACCCGATCAACTTCCCGAGCGCCGAGTGTCTCGCCACGCTCCGCGTGAACCAGCGCGACAACACGGTGCAGCTCACGATCGACACGCTCGGTCTGCGCGGCGGCCCGGTGTTCGAGATCTGGATGACCGATCCTCGCACCGGCCAGCTCGGCCGCGTCGCCAATCTGAACTGGCCGACGGTGAGCTCCTACCGCGTGGACACCAGCGCCGGCGAAGCGCTGCCGTTCGGCATCCTCGCTCCCGAGGGGCTCTACGGACTCGCGCTCGAGATCCGCGAGCAAGGCGGTGGCCTCGTGCTCTCCGGCACGCTGCCCAACGTCCCCTAGTTCTCTCCGTTTCCCCTCGGTCGCGCGCCAAGATGCACACCCCCCGCACCTGGGATCCCGAGCGCATTCGCGAAGTCGTCGGCGACGATCGCGAGATCCTGCTCGAGCTCGTCTCGCTCTTCTTCGAAGACACGCAGCAGCGCTTGGAGAAGCTGCAGCGTTCCCTCGTCGGCGGAGACCTCCTGGTCACGCGCAACGAGGCCCACGCCATCAAGGGCTCCGCGGGCAACTTCGGCGCCGAACGCCTCCACGAGGTGTCGCGGCGCCTCGAGGACGCGGCGCGCGCGGGCGAGCTGGCCTCGGCCCGCGAGCTCGGCGCGCACCTGCGGACCTGCTTCCAGGAGCTGCGCTCGGTCCTGAAGCGAGCGAACGTCGGGGTCTCCTGACGCTCCCGCCCCGGTCGCCCGAGAAATCTTCGCGACTCCCTGTCACGCGCCGAACCCGCTCTGCGCTGAGCGGGGCGTGGACGCCGCCTTCCCCGTCTCCTTCACGCGCTCTTCGCGGTGGGTTTCTCGCCCGCGGCGGGATAGCCTGGCTCGCCACGGCAGAATCCCCGCCATGTCCGCGAACCTCGAGGCCTTGGTCGCCGCCGCACGCGCCGGCGACGAGGCGGCCCGGGACGAGCTCTTCCGCCGCCTCTATCCCCTGGTGCAAGAAACCGTGCACCGGCGGCTCGAGCACGACTTTCGTCGGCGCCACGCCTGGATGGCGGCCGCATTCTCGACGGCCGACATCGTGCAGGAGACCTTCCTCGGGGTGCTCCGCGATCTCGCGAGCTTCCGCGACGAAGGGCCCGACTCCTTCCTGCGCTGGTGCGTCCGGCAGGTGCGCAATCGCATCCTCGATTCGCTGCGCCACCTCGAGGCCGAGCGCCGCGATCGCCGGCGCGATGGCGGCGAGCTCGAGCATCCGAGCGCGTTGCCCGCCGGCGAGGCCTCGCCGACGCGGGTCAGCGCCGGTCGCGATCATCTGCTGCAGCTCTTCCTCGCGATGCGCGAGCTCTCGCTCGTCGATCGCCGCTTGCTCTATCGGCGCTTGGTGAAGGAGCAGAGCTACGCCGAGCTCTTAGCCCCGCTGCGCCTCGGCACCGAGGAGAACGCGCGCGCGCGCTTCCGCCGCGCGAAGATCCAGCTCCTGCTGCTGGCGCGCCGGAAGAACCTCGAGCTCACGGGCTTCGGCTTGGATGTACCGCGCGACGGAGACGAGCGATGAAGACCACGGCGACGCGCGAGCAGCGCTTGAGCTCCTGGCTCGAAGCCTGGTTCGAAGCGCGCGAGAGCGGCTCGAATCCGGAGCCCTCGAGCTTCTGCACCGAGGAAGACCTGCGGGCGGAGTTCTGCGAGCTGGTCGCGGAGGCCGAAGGCTTGGACTTCCTCGCCGACGACCTGCGCGAGCGCCGCGAAGCGCCCACGCAGGATCCGCTGCTCGGCCGCGTCATCGACGGCAAGCTGCGCATCGAGCGGCTTCTCGGGCGCGGCGGCATGGGCGCGGTCTATCTCGCGCGCCATCTCGGCCTCGAGCGCGACGTGGCGCTGAAGTTCCTGGGTGAGCTGCGCTTCGGTCGCCAGGACGCGCATGCGCGCTTCGAGCGCGAGGCGCGCGCGCTCGCGCGTTTGCGCCATCCTTCGATCGTGCCCGTGCTCGACACCGGCGCGCTCGACGAGCGGCCGTGGCTCGCGATGGAGCTCCTGCGCGGCTGTGATGTCGCGCGCTGGCTGCGGGCACTCCCCGAGGTAGCGGTCGTGCCGGTGCCGACGCCAGGTGCCGCGCGCGACGCGTGGCGCGCGTGCAGCTCCCCCGAGCTCGCGCACGAAGGTGAGAACGCGCCGCGTTGGTCGCGCCCGTTCTTCGAGCTGGTGGCCGCGCTCGGCGCCGACATCGCTCGCGGTCTCGAGGTCGCGCATGCCGCGCAGGTCGTGCACCGCGACGTGAAGCCCTCCAATCTCTGGCTCGACGCCGAGGGACGCGCATGTCTCGCCGACTTCGGCCTCGCGCGTCTCGGCGACGAAGCGACGCTGACGCGCGACGACGGACCGCTGGGCACGCCGGTGTACATGGCGCCCGAGCAGCTCGGCCGCTCCGCCGAAGCGCTCGATGGTCGCGCGGATGTCTACGGGCTCGGCGCCACGCTCTATCACCTGCTGACGCGCCGCTTGCCCTTCGAAGGCGGCTCCGCCGAGGTGCTGACGCGCCTCCGCCACGAGGACCCGCCGCCGCCGCGCGCGCTCAGTCCCTCGATCCCGCGCGACCTCGAGGCCATCGTGCTGCACGCGATGGAGAAGCGGCCCGCGGATCGCTATGCCAGCGCGCGCGAGCTCGCGGACGACCTCGAGGCCTTCGTCGAGCGCCGCGAGGTCCGCGCGCGCCGACCGAGCGCCGTGCGACGCACCTGGCGACGGATCGCGCGTCGACCGGCGCGCGCGCTGGCCGTGCTCGGCTTCGTGCTCGCGTTCGCCGTCGCGTGGCTATGGATCTCCTCGGCGGAGCGCGCGGCCTTCGTCGAACGCGCCGCGCGCGTGGATGAGCGACGTGCGGCGCTGCCCGCGCTCGTGACGCTGGAGCACGACCCGCGCTCTCGCTGGCTGCGTCCCTATCGCGACGCGGCGGAGCTCGGCCCCGTCCTCGACGAGATCCTCGCGTTCGCGCCCGACGACGCCATCACGCGCTGGTTCCGCGCGAACTTCCGCAGCCAGCACGGCGAGATCGAAGGAGCGCGCGCCGACCTCGACCATCTGCGCACGCGCGGCAACGCGACGCCGCTGCTGGAGCAGCTCGCGCAGACGCTCGTCTCGAGCGAGGAGGAAGCGCGCTGGAAGATCCCTGCGCTGAAGGACCTGGCCGCTCCGCAGACCGCGCTCGACGCGTTCCTCGCCGGCTACATCGCGCTGCGCTATCGCAGCTTCGGGCCGGCGCTCCAGCACTTCGACGCGGCGCTCGAGCGCGCGCGCGAGGAAGGCCAGACCAAGCTCTGGCCGATTCGCGATGTGCGTTCGATCGCGGCGCTCGGCGCGCTCGATGCCGCGCGCGCGCTGGAGGACGCCTACGCCGTCGAAGGCGCGCTCGGTCGCGCGACGGCGCGCACGCGCCACGTGATTGGCGCGGCGCTCTACTTGCAAGGAGTCGACGATCGCGCCGAGGAAGCGCTGCGCGAATCGCTGGCGCTGCACCCCGAGGGACATGCACCGCATCACAACTTGGGAGTGCTGCTCGCGCGAAACGGCCGCCGCGCCGAAGCGCGCGAGCATTTGGAGCTCGCCCTCGCGCGGCGTCCCGAGGTGTGGAACACGCGCTGGGAGCTCGCGCGCCTCTTCCGTGATCAAGGCGAGTTCGATCGCGCTCGCGAGCTGCTCACGGCCCAGATCGAAGATCCGACGCCCGGCATCGCCGCCAAGGTGCGCCTCGCGTTGCTGAACCTCGAGGTGGAGGCGTGGCGCGAGCTCTCGGAGCGCGGAGAGGAGTCGCACGCGCAGGAGTGTCTGCAGCGCGCGCTCGCGCATCGCGACGCGCTGCGTGCCGAGAAGCGCTTGGGCTTCGTCGAGCGCCAGAAGCTCGCCGTCGCCGCGACGCGCCTCGATTGGATGCGCGGGGAGATCGACGCGGCACGGGCGTTCCAGAGCTACGTCCAGCTCTGGGTCCGCGAGGAGGCGTTCCTCGCGACGCGGCCGCGCGAGGAGGGGCCCTTCCTCCGCGATCCCTACCTGCGCGAGAACCTCGCGCGCGCCGCGCGCGAGCTCCGCCGCAGCGACGAAGCCGTTCTCTTCCTGCGTCAGGCCCTCGCGCTCGAGACCTGTCCGGCGTCCGTGCGCGGCCTGCTGATCGAGCTCCTGCTCGAGCGGCGCGAAGCCGCCGATGCGCTGCGCGAGCTCGTGCTCGGCGCGGAGCTGTTCCGCCGCGATTCCCGCCGCGAGCTCTGGATTCGCTCCGCCTGGAGGGAACTCCCGGCCGAGCAGCGCGCGTCCTTGGGGCCCGAACTGCATCAGGCCGGGCTCGTCGAGGAGCACATGGCTCAGGAACTTGCAATTCCATCCGCACCCGCCCCTGCGAGGGCCGACCGATGAACCGCCCGCCCGCCTTCCGCCTCTTCTCGCTCGTCTCCTTCGTCGCCGCGCTGTCGACGGCGGCACCGCTCGCCGCGCAAGGCCGCGGGGGCGGCCTCTTCGACGGCCTGCCCATGGCGCTCAGCACGCGCTCGGGAGATCCGCTGCCGCGCGTGGGTGGCGACCTCATGCAGAAGGGGCCCGGAGTGCACGCCGTGCTCCCCGGGATGGGGCATCTCGGGCCGCGCTACGGGTTCCTCGGCACGAGCGAGTACACGCTCTTCTTCGATCCGCTGCGCCAACAGGTGCCGCTCACCGGCACCGCGCCCGACATCGATGCGTTCTCGATGGGGCTCGACTGGATCAGCGCGAACCCCGACGGGACGCTCTACAGCGACCCCAATCCCGGTTTCTGGGCCGCGATCACCTTCTCGGTGACGCGCGACACGGTCGGGGTCTCGGGACCGGTGGCGATCGAAGCCGCCACCGGCCGCGCCGCCTCCGACGTCTTCTCCTACTTCTGGCCCGGGTCGCAGGTCGGCAACGCGCAGCCGATCGACGAGCCCTTCCTCTCGCAGGACGCGCAGGAGATCTCTCTGCAGGCGGTGCCCAATCCGCCCGCGTCCGTCGATGTCGACGCGCACGACGCCTACCTGCATCTCTACCGCTTGCTCGGCCGTTTCCAGGGCTTCCGGCTCCCGCGGCCGAACGTCTTCTTCTCGGTGAGCGAAGCGACGAAGACGCTGATCCCCGACACCTGGGTCGGCGGCGCGGCCAATGCGCATCTGAAGAGCGGCGCCACGATCTTCCGCATGACCGTGGTCGAGGTTCCTCCGAGTAGCGGCTTCTACCTGTGGACCGAGCCGATGGTGTTCTTCGAGCCCGGCGATCTCGGGCTCGGCAACGACGAAGACGTGGACGCGCTGGCCTACGACGCCGAGCAGAGCTACGTGCTGATGTCGACCGATCACCGCGTTCCCGGAGTGCCGCGGCGGAATCCGATCCTCTTCGTGAACCTGCTCACCGACACCGTGACACCCGTGCCTCTCCGAAAGTCTGGGACGCTGGAGGAGATCTCCGACGAGGTCGGCCTCGGCGATTCCCCGCTGCCGGACGACGTGGACTCGATCTGCGCGCTCGATCCGCGCGGTGGCCGGCGGCAGTCGTTCCCCGATCTGCTCGAGATCCTGATCGCCGCGCCACGCACGCCGACCTCGGGCCAGCGCTCGAACCTGACCGCCTTCCACGGCGAAGGCCCGAGCGTCCACTTCGTGACGCGCGATCTCCCGACCAACGGTCCCTCGGGCCTGCTGCTCTCGTTCCAATCGAACTTCGTCCAGCTCCCCGGCGCGGTGCTGCTGAATCCGCACCTCCTGCTGCACCTCTGGCAGCCGCTGCCGCCGCAGTTCCCGCAGCAGCTCGCGATCCCCTTCGCGCTGAACGACCCGCAGCTCCGCGGCCTCCCGGTCTACTACCAGAACTTCTCCTTCGCCCCGAACATCACCGGTCCCTTCTCCTCGAGCGCGATCCTCGACCTCTACCTCTGACCCCGTTGCACAGCAAAGGTGCCAGGCACCTTACCTGTGCAACGCACGCAAAAGGTGCCTGGCACCTCTCCGTGCAGCGGGCGTATCCTGCGCGCATGGAAGTGCGCGAGGCGCTCTGGGTCGAGCTCGGCAGCGTGAGCTATGCGGAAGCGCATCGGCTCCAGGAGCGCTGTGTCGAGGCGCGCCTCGCGGGTGCCGTGCCGGACCTCGTGCTCTGCTGCGAGCACGAGGGCGTCGTGACGCTCGGGCGCACCTCGCCGCCGGACGAAGTGGTTCCCGCGGGCGTCGCGACCGTGCGCGTCGAGCGCGGCGGCGAAGCGACCTGGCACGGGCCGGGGCAGATCGTGCTCTATCCGATCCGCCGGCTCGAAGGCTCCGCGCGCGATCTGCACCGCGCGCTGCGCGAGAGCGAAGAGGTCGTGATCCGCGCCCTCGCGCCCTTCGGGCTCGTCGGCGAGCGCGTGCCGGGGAAGACCGGCGTCTGGGTGGGGAGGAAGAAGCTCTGCTCGCTCGGCCTCGCCGTCCGCCGTTGGATCACCTGGCACGGCCTTGCGCTGAATTACCGCGTGGATCCGCGCGTGTGGCGCGGCTTCAATCCTTGCGGCCTCGACGCCGCCGTCATGAGCGATGTCGCGACGGCCGCGGGCTCCACCGCGCCGTCGCGCGAGCGCGTGATCGAGGCGCTGCGCTCCGCGGCAGCGGAGGTCTGGGGCCAGCGCTACCGGAGCCTCGATCGCCATGCGCTCGAAGAGCTCCTCCCCGATCGCTCGAAGGACGTGAACCGGTGAGCCAGGATCCCGCCGCGACCAGCTTGGATTGCCTCTTCCGTCCGCGTTCCGTCGCCGTCGTCGGCGCGAGCAAGCGGAAGCACACCATCGGGCGCGAAGTGCTGCAGAACCTGATGCGCGACGAGTTCGCCGGCGTGGTCTACCCGGTGAACCCTGGGAGCCCGATCGTGCAGAGCATGCGCGCCTTCGCGAGCGTCGAGGAGATCGACGGCGAGGTCGATCTCGCGGTGCTCGTGGTCCCCGGCCCGCAGGTTCTCGAAGTCGTCGAAGGCTGTGGCAAGAAGGGCGTGAAGGCCCTGGTCGTGATCTCCGCCGGCTTCGGCGAGACCGGCCCCGAGGGCGCCGCGCGCGAGAAGGAGCTCGTCGCGATCGCGCGGCGCTACGGCATGCGCGTCATCGGCCCGAACTGCATGGGGATCATCCACACCGATCCCGCCGTGCGCTTGAACGCGAGCTTCGCCGCCGCCGTGCCGATCCCCGGCGCCGCCGCGTTCGTCTCGCAGAGCGGTGCCCTCGGCGAGGCGATCCTCGCGCAGGCGCGCCAGCTCGGCCTCGGCATCTCGATGTTCGCGAGCCTCGGCAATCGCTGCGACGTCGACATCGCCGATCTCATCGCGTACTGGGAGCACGATCCTCGCTCCAAGATCATCCTGCTCTACATCGAGTCGGTGGGCTCGCCCGAGAAGTTCGTGAAGATCGCGCGGCGCGTCTCGCGCACGAAGCCGATCGTCGTCGTGAAGTCGGGACGCTCGCGCCGCGGCGCCCTCGCCGCCGCCTCGCACACCGGCGCGCTCGCGGGCCGCGATCAAGCCTTCGATGCGCTCTTCGAGCAAGCCGGCGTGCTGCGCGTCGAGACGCTGAAAGAGCTCTTCGACGTCGCCTCGGTGTACCTGAACCAGCCGCTCCCGCGCGGCGAGAGGATCGCCATCGTGAGCAACGCGGGCGGCCCCGCGATCCTCGCCACCGACGCGTGCGAAGGTCACGGCATGCCCTTCGCCGAGCTCTCCGCGGAGACGAAGGCGGCGCTGCGTGCCGCGCTTCCGCCCGAGGCCTCCGTCGCGAACCCCGTCGATCTCATCGCCAGCGCCGACGCGAAGGCCTACGACCTCTCGCTGCGCGCCGTGCTCGCCGACGAGCACGTCGACGCCGCGATCGTGATCTTCGTCTCGCCGGTGATGATCGACGCGGAGGCCGTGGCGCGCGTGATCGTCGAGCGCGCGCGCGAGGCGGGGAAGACCGTCGTCGCGTGCTTGCTCGGCAAGCAGCGCGGCGAGGAAGCGCTGCAAGTGCTCCGCGAAGGCGGGATCCCCGTCTATCCCTTCCCAGAGGAAGCGGCGCGCGCGGTCGCAGCCCTCCTGCGCTACCGCCGCCGCCAGGAGCGCGCGACGAAGAACGCCGAGCGGCGCGCTTCGCGCGGCGACGCCGAAGCCGATCCGGGCAGCGCCGCGCGAGCCGCCGCCGTCGCCGAACACCTCGCTTCGATCGCGGTCCCCGAGAGCGGCTGGCTCGAGCTCGGCGATGCGCTGGAGCTCGTGCGAAGGGCGGGCCTCGACGTCCTGCCGCACGTCTTCGCGCGCACCCCGGGCGACGCGGTCTCCGCCGCGCACGATCTCGGCTATCCCACGGTGGTGAAGCTCTCCTCCGCGCAGGTCCTCCACAAGACCGAGGTCGGCGGAGTGAAGGTCGACCTCCGCACCGGCGACGAGGTGCTCTCCGCCGCGCGCGCGCTGCTCGAGCGCGCGCGCCCGCTCGACCCGGATGCGCGACTCCTCGTGCAGCCGATGGTGAAGGGCGCGCACGAAGTGATCTTGGGCGGCGTTCGCGATCCGCAGTTCGGCCCGCTGGTTCTCTTCGGTCTCGGCGGGATCTTCGTCGAGGTCATGGGCGACATCGCGCTCCGCATCGCGCCGCTCGAACGCAGCGAGGCGCTGGAGATGATCCGCTCGCTCCGCGGCCTCCCGTTGCTCGAGGGCTCGCGCGGCCAGAAGGCCGTCGACTTCGAGGCGCTGACGACCGCGCTGGTCCGCGTCGCGGCGCTGCTCGCCGAGCACCCCGAGATCTTGGAGCTCGATCTGAACCCCGTGCTCGTCGGCGGCTCGCGCGCGGCGTGCGCCGTGGTGGATGCGCGGGTGCGGATTGCGCGCTGAGCCGCGACGCTCGCCACTTGACAGCATCCATCGCCGAGAGCTTATATAAGCCGTGGCTTATGCCGAAGTCTTGACCGCCCTCGCCGACCCGACCCGTCGCGGCCTCTTCGAGAAGCTGCGTCGACGTCCTCACACGGTCGGCGAGCTCGCGGAGATCGCGGGGATCTCGCAGCCGGCCGTGTCGCAGCACCTGCGCGTGCTCGACGCCGCTCGGCTGGTCGTCCACGAGGCGGAAGGGACGCGGCGCTACTACCGCGCGAGCCAGGCGGGCCTGGCCGAGCTCCGCGAGTACGTGGAGTCGCTCTGGGACGACGTGCTCACGGCGTTCGCAGCGGCGGATCCCGCTCCGCCGGCGCGTGCGGCAAGAGCGAAGTCGAAGAAGAAGGCCGCGCGAAGGAAACGCAGTTCATGAGCGACGTACCCTTGCCTCCGATCGAGCGTTCGATCTCCGTGTCGTGGGACCCAGCCGCCGCGTTCCGGCGCTTCACGTCGGAGTTCTCGACCTGGTGGCCTGTGAAGACGCATTCGATCGGCGGGCCGCGCGTCCAGCGGATCGTGTTCGAGCGGCGCGTCGACGGTCTCATCTTCGAGGAGCACGTCGATGGTCGGCGCTTCCAATGGGGGCAGGTGCTCGTGTGGGATCCGCCGCGGCTCGTACGCTTCACCTGGCATCCCGCGAAGGACGCTTCGACCGCGCAGGAGGTCGAGGTGCGCTTCGAGCCCGCCGGCAGCGGCACGCGCGTCGTGCTCGTCGCCTCGCACTGGGAGCGTTGGGGCAAGGGCGCCAAGGCCGCACGCAAGGGCTACGACATCGGATGGGGCTATGTCCTGAACGTCTGGGCCGAGCGCCGCACCGGCTCCATGCGGCTCATCGATGGCCTCGGCGGCCTGATCAGCCTGGTGCAGTGGCTGCGCGGAGGTCGGCGCGCGACCATCGCGCGCGCCGGCGGGGAGATCCTGCAACCGTCCGCGCCGCGCGCGTGAGCCGCCGGCGGAGACGGAGTTCTCCCGGCTGCGCGAGTCCGTCTCGCCGACGGGGCAGGCCGTGACACGGAGCCTTCGCGTTCTCCGCGAGGAATGGGGCGTGCGAGCTTCCCCTGCGCTCTCGTAAACTCCCGCCCTCGCCGCGCGGAGCCGAGCGCTTCCGCGGCGCCCCGTCGGAGGACGCATGCAGCTCGGCTTCGTCATCGATCACTCGCGGTGCATCGGTTGCCATGCTTGCACGGTCGCGTGCAAGTCGGAGAACGATGTTCCCCTCGGGAGCTTCCGCACCTGGGTGAAGTACACCGAGGAAGGGCAGTTCCCGCAGGTGAAGCGCAGCTTCGCCGTGCTGCGCTGCAATCAGTGCACGAAGCCGCCGTGCGTCGACATCTGCCCGACCGGCGCCCTGAAGAAGGGCGCCGACGGCATCGTCGACATCAACCCGGCGGCGTGCATCGGCTGCAAGTCGTGCATGCACGGCTGCCCCTACGACGCGCTCTACATCAACCCGGACACCGGCACCGCGCAGAAGTGCCACTTCTGCGCGCACCGCACCGAGGTGGGGCTCGCTCCCGCGTGCGCGGTGGTCTGCCCGACCGAGGCGATCATCCCCGGCGACTTCGATGACCCGAACTCCCGGGTCTCGCAGCTCCGCAAAGCCGGCGCCACGCAGGCGCGGAAGGTCGAGGCCGGCACCGGGCCGAACGTCTTCTACAAGGAAGTCGCCGAAGCGGGCATCCAGCCCAATCTGACCTCGAGCGCCGGCGGCTACCTCTGGTCGCAGCCCCTGCCGAACGTGCAGCTCCAAGCGGAGCGGGCACTGCAGGACGAGCTCGAGGCGAAGGCCAAGGCGCGCACCGTCTACAACGTGGATCATCCGCCGCTCTGGGGCGGGAAGATCGTGGGCTACCTCTTCACGAAGTCGCTCGCGGCGGGGCTCTTCCTAGCGGCGCTGCCGCTCGTGGCACCGTTCGGCGGGGCGCTCGGCGGCGGTGCCTTGCTCGCCGTGCTCGCGCTGGCCCTCTTCTTCCTCACCGCGACGACGGGCTTGCTGATCGGCGACCTCAAGCGCCCCGACCGCTTCTACTACCTGCTGACGCGCGGCAACTGGAAGAGCTGGCTCGTGAAGGGCACGGTCTTCTTGATGGGCTACGGCGCGCTGCTCTCGCTCTACGCGCTGCTCGTCGTGCTCGGTCAGCACGGCAGCGGCTTCGGCCAAGCGGTCGCGTTCCTGACGCTGCCCTTCGCGACGGGGGCTGCGGTCTACACCGCGTGGCTCTTCGGCCAAGCGAAGGGGCGTGTCTTCTGGATGAAGCGCGGTCTCGCGGCGCAGCTCTTCGGGCAAGCGCTGCTCGCCGGCGGCGCGGGGATGCTGCTGCTGGTACCCCTGCTCGGTCTCGACGCGGAGAGTGCGGAGATCGTGCGTTGGATCGCGTGCCTCGGCTTGGCGCTCCACGGCCTCTTCACGCTGGCCGAGGCGAAGCTCTCGCCGCCGAAGCGCGAGGTCGAGTACGCGCGCGTCGCGCACTTGATCTCCCACGGCATCTTCGCGAAGCGCCACTGGGGGATCGGCGTGGCGCTCGGCCTGGTACTCCCCGCGGTGCTCTGGCTCGTGCCCGTGCCCGCGCTCTGGACGCTCGGCGCGCTCGCCGCGTTGATCGGCCTCTACAGCGAAGAAGACCTGCTCGTGCGCGCCGGCCAGGCGTTGCCCATCTCCTGATCGTGACTCGAGCCAGCGAACCAGACTCCATGTCGAACGCCCGCCCCGAAGGACTGCGCACCTCTCCCTGGGAGCTCGCCGTGGGCCCGACCCCCGAGCGCTGGGACGATTGGAAAGAGCTCGATCCCAAGGCCTGGCCCGAGCGCCGCGAGAAGCACTACCGCTGCGTCCCGACGATCTGCTTCAACTGCGAGTCGGCGTGCGGGCTGCTCGCGTTCGTCGACAAGTCGACCGGCGTGATCGAGAAGTTCGAGGGGAACCCGGTGCACCCCGGCTCCCGCGGCCGCACCTGCGCGAAGGGGCCCGCGACCTTGAACCAGGTGCGCGACGCCGAGCGCATCCTGAAGCCGCTGAAGCGGGTCGGGAAGCGCGGTGAGGGGCGCTTCGAGGAAGTGACCTGGGACGAGGTGCTGAAGGACCTCGGCGGGCGCTTGCGAAAGGCGCTGCAGGAGAACCGCCACGAAGAGCTCATGTATCACGTGGGCCGTCCGGGCGAGGACCACTTCGTCCTGCGCATGCTGAACGCGTGGGGGATCGACGGGCATAACTCCCACACCAACGTCTGCAGCGCATCGGCGCGCTTGGGCTACGCGCTCTGGTCGGGCTACGACCGCCCGTCGCCGGACTACGCGAAGGCGGAGTTCGTGCTCTTGCTCTCCGCCCACCTGGAGACGGGGCACTACTTCAACCCGCACGCGCAGCGCATCATCGAAGCGAAGGAGCGCGGTGCCCGCATCGCCGTCGTCGACACGCGGCTCTCGAACACTTCGACCCACGCGAACCATTGGATCTCGCCGTGGCCGGGCTCGGAGGCAGCGCTGCTGCTCGCGGTCGCACGCGAGCTCCTGCACCGCGGCGCGATCGATCGCGCGTATCTCGAGCGTTGGACGAACTGGCAGGAGTTCCTCGCGGCGCGCGATGCGGGAGGTCCGGGGACCTTCGAGCGCTTCTTGGAGAAGCTGAAGGAGCTCTACGCCGAGTACACGCCGGAGTTCGTGGCCGAAGAGTGCCGGATCGACGCGAGCACGGTGAAGACGCTCGCCGACGAGATCCAGCGCGCGGGCAATCGCTTCACCTCGCATCTCTGGCGCAACACGGCGGCGGGGAACCTCGGCGGCTGGCAGGCGGCGCGAGCGCTCGTCTTCCTGCACGTGCTGACCGGCAGCTTCGGTGTGCCCGGCGGTGTCAATCCGAACTCGTGGGACAAGTTCGCCCCGAAGCCGAGCACGAACCCGCCCGCGCATTCGCGCTGGAGCGAGCTGCTCTGGCCGAAGGAGTGGCCGCTCGCGCACTACGAGATGAGCTTCCTGCTGCCGCATCTCCTGCGCGAGCAGAACCGTCGGCTCGAGCTCTACTTCACGCGCGTCTACAACCCGGTATGGACGAACCCCGACGGGTGCTCGTGGATCGAGATGCTGGAGGACGAGAAGCAGGTCGGCTGCCACGTCGCCTTGACGCCGATCTGGTCCGAGACCGCGCAGTGGGCGGACTACGTGCTGCCGATGGGGCTCGGGCCAGAGCGGCATGACTTGATGTCGCAGGAGACGCACGCGGGGACCTGGATCGGCTACCGCCAGCCCGTGCTGCGCGAGATGATGCGCCGCGAAGGGAAGCCGGTCTCCGATACGCGCGACGCCAACCCCGGCGAGGTCTGGGAGGAGGCGGAGTTCTGGATCGCGCTGACCTGGGCCGCGGATCCCGATGGCTCGCTGGGTCTCCGCAAGTGGTACGAATCGAAGACGAAGCCCGGCACTCCCATCACGATGGAGGAGTACTTCGGCGACATCTTCGAGAACTCGGTGCCGGGGCTGAAGGAAGCCGCCGCGAAGCTCGGGCTCACACCGCTCGCTTACATGCAGCAGTACGGAGCCTTCGCGGTGCCGTACGGCGGGCAGGAGCGCTTCGCGAAGCCCGTGAAGGAAGGCGAGGCCGGCCTTGAGGTGGAGCCGGGCAAGAAGGTCCACGGCTTCCCGACGCCCAGCAAGCGGCTCGAGTTCTACAGCAAGACGATGGACGAGTGGCAGCGCGGCGACGAAGCGCTGCCGGGCTACATCCGCTCGCAGGTGCACTGGCGGAACCTCGACGAGAAGCGCGGCGAGATGACCTTGCTGCCGACCTTCCGTCTGCCGACGCTGATCCACACGCGCTCCAGCAACGCGAAGTGGCTGCAGGAGATCTCGCACACCAATCCGCTCTGGATCCACCCGCGCGACGCGGCGCGTCTCGGCATCGAGCGCGATGGCCTGGCGCGCGTCACCACGCGCATCGGCCACTTCGTGCTCCGCGTCTGGATCACCGAAGGCATCCATCCCGGCGTCGTCGCGTGCTCGCACCACGTCGGGCGCTGGCGCCTGCACAAGGATGTCGGCGGGCACAAGATCTCGAGCGCGGAGGTGGATCTCCAGCGGCAGGGGTCTTCGTTCCTGTTCCGACACAAGGGTGGCCTCGGGCCTTACGAGAGCAGCGATCCGGATACCTCGCGCATCTTCTGGAAGGAGCCGGGGGTGAACCAGAACCTGACCTTCCCGGTGCAGCCCGATCCGCATTCGGGGATGCACTGTTGGCATCAGAAGGTGGTGGTCACGCGCGCGATGGAAGGCGATCGCTACGGCGATGTCTGCGTCGATACGGCGAAGTCGCGGGCGGTGTACGAAGAGTGGAAGAAGATGTGTCGGCCGGCGCCGGGGCCGGGGGGGCTTAGGAGGCCGCTTTGGATGAATCGGCCGTTGCGCCCAGAAGGGCGCGCATTTGCAACTTGAAATGTGTCAGGAGCGGAGGCAAATTTTCGGAAGGCTCAGGCGGCGAATTCGCCGCGCTGTCAGATCTTCGCGCTTGGAAGGACATCTCATGCGAGTAATCGCCTACCTTAGTGGGCGCGTGCCGCGGAGTGACTCTTCATGTTATGCATCTTGTCTCCATGTCAGATGGACTTCTTGGCCGCAATTCCCGTGCGGCGCTGACCAAGCTGCAAGAGCAACCCAAGTCCAATTGCTTTGGCATGACAGTTTTCCTCTCCAGGTGCATGGCGACCTGATCGGCGACCTATTCGCAATGTCTGCAATGCCCACGCCACGCCTTCCGAATTCAAATGGACACCCCGGCCGAGGGGAGCGACGAGCTCGCTTTGGCTGTCACTCACGGCCGCACGCTGAAGGTCTGTCCTGCCAGCATCGCAAGCGCGGAGAGCGCCTTCGGCTAACGAAAATGCGGCCTCTGCATTGATCTTTCTCTCGCTGCCGGGAGCCCCTCGGCACCTCGGAATTGATCGTGAGCCATGCGGGAATCCAGCCTGAGCTTTCTTCCTCGCTCCAGCCCCGATGAGGCGAACAAGGGCCAGGGGAATTCCACTCAGTGTCTATGGAGCGGAGCGATCCGTGGCTTTGATTCGACCGGTCTGAGCCGCAGCCGGAAGCAGCTCGAGGTTCTCCTTTCGTAGGTCAGCCAAATGTCGCGTAACCGATGGAGGGGCAGTTGGGGCGATCAGCTGGCGGGCGCGCCGCGGTTCATGGAGAGTAGAGAGCTTGTAGAGCTTCGGGCACGAATTCAGGTGCGCAAGGCCGAACTGATTAGGATGCAAGCATGGGTTGAACGCCAAGCGGTGACGAGGCGACAGGCAGTGCTCGAGCTGGCTCAGGTGATAGCTTTTCTGTCTGTTATTGGGGCAATTGCTGGATTTGTATGTTGGCTGCTTTGGTTGCGTGGATTCTCTTGGGTCGCGGTTGTTTTGTTGTCCTCTGCGGTGCTTGCGCTGCTCGGCCTTGCTTCTTCGCTAACTGCTGACGAATCTCAGGGCGAAGGTGGAGGTGGCTCGTCGCTGGCCACCGGGCCAGCGTTCTGCACGCATCGTGTTCTTTCTGGAATGAGTGGGAAGCGCTGTCTCGTTTGTGTTGGCTTGCGAAATTTAGCCTTCATGGATCTTGAGGATGAAGTGGAGAGTCTTGCGGCCGAGATCGATCGGCTTCATCGGCGGGAAGAGGAGAGATTTAACCGAGAATGGGCGGCCTATCTTCGGCGCTGCGCGAATTTGGAGAGCCTGCGGTCGATGGATCCGTTTGATTTTGAGGCGCTTATCTGTCGGCTTTATGTCTCGATGGGGTTTGATGCTCAGTGCACGAAGAAGTCTGGGGATAAGGGCATAGATGTTCATGCGTCTAGGGGTGGTCGTAGGCTTGCGATACAGTGCAAGCGGTACGGGTATTCGTCGGTTGTCAGTGGTGAAGAGGTTCAGCGGCTGTATGGCGCAATGCGTCAGGCGGGATCCGATTCGGCGATCTTGGTGACAACTGGCAGATTCTCACCCGCTGCCGTCGAATCGGCTCGATCGCTCGGCGTCGAGATTGTGGATGGAGAATCACTGGTAAAGATGGTCATGGAACACTTGGATGAGCTTTCGGAATGAAATCGGTGCCAGGGCAATTCCCACCGGGGTCGAGTCCTGGGTGTCCTGGGCTTTGGCATCTGCGGGGAGCATGACTCCGGCGGCGAGGCATGATGGGGCGCGGCTCAGGCGGGGCGATCTTCGCCGAGTTCGGTGCTTCTCGCGGCGATCATCAGAGGCTCGAGCAGAAAGGAGCGGAGATCTGCAACGACCACGTCGAGAGCGGGGGCGCTCAGGCGGTTCTTCTTCAGGAAGCCGTTCCACTGCCGAACCTTCGCCTCGGAGCTGGCGAAGGCGTCGCTGAGGCCGGTCGGAACCTCGCTGGGCAGACGTGTGCGTCGGCGTTCGAAGGTCGCGGCGATGGCGCTCGCGAGTATCGCCGCGTCCTGCACTCGATCGCGGAGCAGCGCATGGAGGTCGAAGTAGTCCTTCAATCGACTGTTCGCGATGCCGAGCACGACGATCGCGTGCAGCTTCTCGGCGATGACGCTCTCGCGTGAGTACGCGCGCAAGCGAGGACGAGGCGCGTGGAGGAGACTCGGGTAATCGATCCACTCGGGGGAAGGGGTCACGATGTCGCCCATGCCGATGTTGACTTGCACCTTGATCCGCGCGCTGCCGAGGCGCGCCGGGAGCTCGATGCGTCGACCTCCCTAAGCGTCGTCCTCGCGGATCGGGAGCAGGACGGCCTCCGCGGGGAGGAACCTGACGCCATCGGATTCGACCTCGAGCTCGCAGAGCTCGCGGAGGATCTCGAGCAGGGCTTCCTCTTTCAGGTCGCCGAATCCGAGGAGATCCGCGTCGCGGGTCGGGCGCAGCGTGTCTCCGAGCCAGGCCCGAAGCAACAGCGCGCCCTTCAGGACGAAGCGGTCGGCATGCGCGGATCGCGAGAGGCGATAGAGGAGGCGCTCAACGGCGTAGCGCGTGATGACGAGGTTCGGGTCGACGCCGATGGTGCGGGCGTGGCGGGCGAGGCGCACCTGCAAGGAGCGCGCGAGTCCGTCGAGCTTCGCGCTCACGAGACCAGCGCTTCCAGATAAGGCTGCATCACGCGCTGCACGCGATTCGCGGCAGCGTGGCCTTCGAGCTCCCGCAGGTCGAGGCGCTTCGAACGCCAGGCGTCGCGCAGCGCTTCGAGCGCGACATCGAGGCCGATCTTGTTCCGGTACTTGAAGCAATCCGCCAGCGTGCGGGCCACGTTCGTGATGCGGACCATCCGGCCGTCGATGCGGTGGCGCGCGACGCCCTGCTCGAGTGCGGCTGAGCTCGTGCGCACGATGCGGAGCGGCGGATAGCTGAGCGCTGGCTTCCGCGCGCGGCGGTCGATGGCGATCCACACGTCGCCGGGGAGCTGGGTACCGAGCCGGTGAAATTGGAGCGCGGAGAGGAGGCAGATCACGCCGCCCGGAACGGCGGCGGCGGCGATCGCCAGCGCGTGGTGCTCGGTCGCTTCTTGGTCGGGCAGGCGGTAGCGGCCGCGCGCGATGCGCTCGAGCTCGCCGGCGGCGACGAGGCGGGTCAGGACTTGGCGGTGGATGTCTGTCCGGCGAGTTCTTGCGCGCTGACGCCGCGGGCGCGGCGGGCGCGGCGGGCGAGCGAGAGGGTGCGTTCGAGGTCGGTCGGGGTGGGCATGTGGCGAAGCGTAGGCGCATTGTCGGAAGTGTCAACGTTTTGCCACGGGAGCGGCTCGGGGGAGCCAGCGTGCGGAGGAACCGGTGCCGGGGCAGTTCTCCACGTGAAGGGCGAGTCCTTGGGGGCCTTGGCTCTCCGGCCGAAACGGACGTACGGTGCCAGGACCGTTTTTACCGGCTACGACGGACGCGAGTGGCGAGGCGCGAGCGAGAGGACGTAACCGGTAAAAACGGTCCTGGCACCGTACGTCCGCCTCGGCGCTGCTGAGATCTGTGCCAGGTATAGCCGCACCGGTTTCGTTTCTTCGGTGACGCGGCTCGCCGACGACGACCGCCAGCCGAGTCACGGACTGCGATCCTCGAGCACCCAAGCTTCGATCCGCGCAGCGTCGCGGAGGCGAGCGTCGTTGGTGAGGAAGAGGTCGGCTGCGTGCAGCTCGGCCGTCGCGAGGTGGATGGCGTCGGGCGTGCGTAGGCTCGCTCGAACGGCGCGGAGCTCGGCGGCTCTGCGGGCGACGCGGTAATCGACGGGGACGAGCTGGAAGTGAGCGGCGCGCGTGAGCGCACTCGCGTAGGTCTCGGCCAGGTCTCGGCGACCGTGGCGGAGCGGATGCACGAGGACTTCGAGGAGGGCCACGGAGGAGCTCACGGCCTCGAGCTCGCCGCGGTCGATGCGTTCGAACAGGGAGCGCAAGCTCTCGACGTGGCGCGGATGCTCTTCGAAGTAGTAGATGAGCACCGAGCTGTCGAGGGCGACGCTACGGCAGGTGGCCAGGCGTTCCGCGAGCATCCCAGTCGCGCCGCAGCTCTTCGAGGTAGGCCGGTACGTCGAGCTCGCGCCAGAGCTCGCGACCGAGGCCGGCGAGGGAACGGAGGGCAGCGTCGCTTCTGCTCAGCGTCGCCGAGAGCTCGTGAGGTGGAACCGCATGCAGGAGGCGATCGATCTCGGCGAGCGGCTCTCGTTCGAGCGCCGAGCCAAAGGGGTCGCGCAGTAGGGACCGTTCGCGCGATGTCATGGGCGGTGCTCGGGGGTGAGGAATGCGCGTAGCTGCGGGGTGAGTGAATTCTCGAGAGCCGTCTCCAGCGCGGCGTGCGCGCTTTGGAGAGGCCGCGCGAGATCCGTCGGTGCGAGCGAGTGCTCGGCAAGGTGGATGGCGCAGAGGTCCAGGACGAAGCTCGCGTGGTCGGGAGAAGGAGATGCGCTGGAGCCGAAGGTGAGGAGGATGGCGAGATCGTGCGCCATGCGGCGTTCGATGCGGAGCGCGAACGCGTCCTGGCTCTCGTTCCAGGCCGCGGGGAACGCGGGGCCGATCTGGACGTAGTCGCGGAGCGAGAGCTCGTGCGTGGGGAGCTCGAGGCGGTGGATCGTGCGCAGACGCAGCTCGGGGCAACCGCGCGGTGCGGCGAGGTCGGCGTAGACGCGCGCGGCGGCTTCGATCGTCGGGAGCCAGCGATCCAAGGTGGGAACCGGCGCGAGCTGGTTCACGACGAGGAGGTCGCGCTCGAGCTGTAGCGCGGCGTGGTCGTGCTCGCGGTGGAAGCACGAGAGCGGCGCGGATGGTGCGGTGAGTGCGCCGTAGCGCGCGTCTCGTGGCGCCTCGTCACGTACGAGTGACGAGATGCTCCGCGGCAGATGATGCGCGAACCCGAGCGCTTGCACGCGATCGCAGAAGCGCCCGGGCATGGTCTCGTCCCAACGCGAGCCGGTGAAGTGCAGCTCGACGAGGGTTTCGATGAGGGAGATCTGCGCGGAGGGAGGCACGAGGGGCTTCGAGGGGAGGCGGAGGCTCGAGGAGGTGCTTGCAGGATGGTAGGGGCGGGTTCCGGCGTCCAGGTCGTCGTTCGGGAGAGGACGTGCGCAGGAGCGGAAGTGGTACGGGTTTCCGAGGTTGGGGGGCGGGAGCGCTGGGGCCTTGGCTCACCGGCCGAAACGGACGTACGGAGCCAGGACCGTTTTTACCGGCTACGACGGACGCGAGTGGTGAGAGGGGAGCGAGAGGACGTAACCGGTAAAATCGGTCCTGGCACCGTACGTCCGCCTCGGCGCCGTCAAGCGCCGAGCTCGCGGAGGAGGCGCTCGATCTGCATGTGCGCGCGCGGCGTCTGGCGGATCACGAGCACGCCGCGGCCCGTATCGATCGAGACGTCGTCGCGCGTCCAGTGCGCGGGGCCGAGGAGGCGCTTCACGAGATCGGCCAGACCCTGCTCGTCGAAGCCGGAGACGGTGCGGGTCTCGAGCTCTTCGACGGGGGCTTCTTCGTTCGAGCCGCGGAGGTCGAAGCCGATCGGTGGGGCGAAGTCGCGGAGCACGAAGGTGAGGGCGTGGACGGAGTAGAGGCGGAGCGTGGCTTCGGGTTGGAACTCCTCCGGAAGCACGAGGCGGAGCGTCCGGCCGTGGTCGACGAAGAGGAGGCCCGTGCGCGCGGCGACGAGCTCCATGGCGCCGAGGGCGGGGGCGTGCGTCGAGCGGAGGTCCACCAGCGGGAGGTCGTTGGTCGCGACGCGTTCGCGAACGAGCTCGCTCGGGGTGATCGGGAGGCCGAGGGCGCGCGATAAGTCGCGCGCGACGTCGAGCGCGCTGGCGGCGGTCCAGTCGACCGCGACGGGGCGGCGCGCCCAGGCGCGTAGGCGCAGCTCGTGCTGGAAGCGGGTCTTCAGCGAGTGGAGCTCGAGCGCCTGCGCCCCGACGTCTGCGGGGCCGGAGAGGATCAGCGCGGCGACCGCGAGGGTCAGGCGGACGGTGTCGTGGGCCGAGGGGGTGGGCATGATGGCCTCTGGTGTTTCTCGAGCGGTGTCCCGATGCTACGCGGATCCGCCTCGTTCTGCTCCGCGTGGCGAGGCCCGTAGATTCCGCGCGGGGGCGGGTCGAACCGCTCGACGCAGGAGGCTCGATCGCGATGAAACCTCTCGCTTGCCTGCTCGCCTTCTTCGCGTCGTGCGCTTCGTTCGCCGGCGCACAGCAGACCTGGATCGTGGATGCCGCGAACGGGGTCGGCGCGCACTTCCTCGATGTGCCGCCGGCGCTGGCGGCGGCGAGCGATGGCGATACGATCCTCGTGCGCGCGGGCTTCTATTCGAATGCCGTCACGAGCCGCGGAGTCACGCTGCTCGGCGAGGGCTCACCGACGCTCGTCGCGGGGCCGGCCGGCGTTGGCTTCGATACGCGTGCGGTGCTGTTGAACGGGCTGCCGCGCGGGCGAAGCTTCGTGATGCGGGGTTTCCGCCTCTCCGGCGGCACATACTCGATCGGCGCCGAGATCCGGAGCTGCGCGGGGCACGTGGTGCTCGCGGATCTCGACGTGAGCACGGCGTTCTCGGGGCAGAGCGTGCAGATCACGAGCAGCGCCGACGTGACGATCGTGCGCTCTTCGCTGCGCTCCGGCGCGAGCGTCCACAGTTCGACCGTGGCGTTCCGCGAGACGCACTGTCGCGGCCAAGCGGCCTTCGCTTGGCCGAGCGGCGCCATCGTGGTCTATGCGAATTCCGGGCTCAGCGCCATCAGCTCGGACGTTTCGATCTGCGGCGGCTCCTTCACAGGCGGCGCGGGCATCCTGCCGGGCTCGCCCGATCAGCCGGGCGCGGCCTTCTCGTCTTGCACGACGCGCATCGTCGCCGGCAGGGGGATCGCGTTCACGGCCGGTGCCGCGACCGGGGTGCCTACCGCGGCGATCGTGGCCGAGGCCGGTACGCTCGACCTCGAGCCCTCGATCACGGCGAACGTCTCCGGCACCGCGACGATCACCCGGCGCGTGATCTCGGCGCTTCACGTCGCGCCGACGGCGCTCGGGACGACGCTCACGCTCGAGCTCACCACCGCGCCTCTCGATGCGTACCAGCTCTTCGCCAGCGCGCTCGTGGATGCGCAAGTGCATCCTGAGCTCGGCGCACTCTGGCTCGATACGCAGGCGTACGTCTTCCTCCGCGCGGGCCTGGCCGACGCGTCGGGGCGGGCATCGACTCCCCTCGCGATACCGCTCGATCCGCTCCTGCGTGGAGCGGCGATCCGCGTGCAGGCGCTGCATCGCGGCGCTCTCGGGCTCGGCCTCGGCGAGCCGACGATCGCCGTGCTGTACTGATCGAGGTCGGAACCCAGAGCGAACGCGGCTCGGCGCGCCGGGGCGCTCGGCGCTCTAAGAGGGCCTCGGTTCCAGGAAGCTGCATTTTCGGGCGCCGGCTCCCCGAACGGGTCGGGCCGGGTAGGCTGGGAGTGTCCCCCCCAATCCCGCCAGGCTCGAATCATGTTCCCGCGCTCCCTGCTCGCTCTCGCGCTGCTCTCGGCACCTGCCTTCGCACAGACCGTCGTCGCGCCGTTCAACACCTCCTACAGCTTCGTGGATCTCGGCACACCCGCGAACGTGACCCCGAACTTCGGCGGGTGCACCTTCCGCGTCGGAGATCCGGGGACGCTCTATCTCTGCGGTGGCGCCAACACCGCGAGCGGCGCGGTGTATCGCGTGCCGGTCGTCCGCGACGCGCAAGGGCACGTCACCGGCTTCGGCGGCGCGGGCGTGGTGCATGCCACGGCGCCGAACAACGATGGGGGCCTCGAGTTCGGCCCCGGCGGCGTGCTCTTCTACTCGCGCTATCCGTCGCACGAGGTCGGCATGATCCGGCCGGGGAGCACGACGACGGACAAGGTCGTCTCGGTAGGCCTCTCCGGCTTCAACGGCTCGCTGGGCGCGTTGCGCTTCGTGCCCGCGGGTTTGCCGAACGTCGGCGCGCTGAAGCTCGCGTCCTACAACTCGGGTCAGTTCGCGACGGCGACGCTGGCGCCCGACGGCAACGGCACCTTCGACATCACCAGCGTCACCGTGGGCACGCAGCCCGGGTTCGGCCCCGAGGGCTTCTTCTACGTGCCGCCGGACTCGCCGCTCTTCGTGAACTTCCGCAGCATGCTCGTCTGCGAGTACGGCGCGGGAGAGGTGGCGGTGTACGACATCGACGCGAACGGCGATCCCATCCCCGCGACGCGGCGCGTGTTCATCACCGGTCTCAGCGGCATCGAGGGCGCGGCACTCGATCCCATCTCCGGCGACTTCTTCTTCAGCACCTACGGCGGCGGCAATCGCGTGATCGCTGTGCGCGGCTTCGGCCTGCCCTGCGGCGCGGTGGTGCCCTACGGCAACGGGCTCGGCGGGACCGGAGGGGTCGTGCCGCGCCTCGATGCGGTCGGCTGCTTCGCGCGGCGCCAGACGGTGAGCTTCGTGACCTCGCAGGGGCTCCCCGGCGCGCCGGGCATCTTCCTCGCCGGCGTGCAGCCGTCCGCCGTGCCGATCTTCGGCGGACAGATCCTCGTCCTGCCGCTGGTGCAGATCGCGCACGTGCTCGACGCCGGCGGGGCTTCGAACCTGCCGATCCCGATCCCCGACGACACGAACCTGCTGAACACCGACTTCTTCACGCAGGTCCTCTACATCGACGCGGGAGCGCCGCAGCTCGTCTCGTTCAGCACCGGACAGTCGATGCGCGTGCGCTGAGCGCGACGCGTCTCGTCGGATCTGAAGATCGACTGGGGCGGACCTTCCGCCGCTCGGGCCGGGCGCTGCGCGGCACGGGTTTCTCCGCTATCGCGGCCGTTCTCGCTCTATCGATCGCGTTGCGCGGTGATCCGCCTGCGACGGTAGCTCTGGCTCCTCTCGGGTGCAGCTATGGCCCGTCTCCAGCGTTCGTTCCCGGTCCTCCTCGCGCTGCTGCTCGGGCTCCCGTTCCTCTTCGATCCCTTCGGGCTCTTCGAGCTGAACGCCGGGAGCTACTACGGAGTCAACGCGAAGAACTGGGAGCGCTTGGGCTTCGCCGAGCTGCGCGGCGCACAGGTCGGACCGGGGCTTTACGCCTCCGGAGCGCAACCGCTGCCGCTGCTCCACCATCCTCCGGGTGGACCTTGGATCCTCTGCTTGGGATCGAGCGCGGAGTGGCGGCTGCGCTTGCCGCCGATCCTCGCGCACGCGCTCGCCGTGTGGTTGCTCTTCGGCGCCGTCGCGCGCGTGCACGGGCAACGCGCGGCGCTGCTGAGCGCGTTCTTCTTGGCGCTCGTGCCCGTGCTCGCGGTCCAGACGCAGTCGTCGCTGGAGACGCTGGTCATCGCCGCCGGGATCTTGCTCCTCGAGATCGATGCTCGGACGCGCCTCGCGCCGCCTTCGGGCCGCACGCAGATGCAGCGCGCCGTGCTGCTCTTGGTGGCGCTCCTCGGTCCGTGGATCGATTGGTTCTTCGCGTTCTTCGCGGCGGCGCTGCTCGTGCCTCACGCGGGAGAGCCCCTGCGTCTCGCGCTCCGTCGTGCGGCGTTGCCCGTGCTGGTCTCGGCGTGCTCTTGCTGCGGCGTCTTCGCCTGGAAGGCGTGGGCGCTCTCGGCGCCGATCTTCTCGGGCGCCTCGGCGGGCCTCGACACCTGGAGTCTCGTCGAGAACGTGATCCTGGAGCGCCGGCCGCTCGGGCCGTTGCTGGAGGCGGTCGGCTTGCGGCTCCTCGAAGCGGCGACGCCGTTCCTCGGCGCGGCAGGACTCCTGGGTGTGCTCTGGATGCTCTCTCGCGCGCCGCGCGAGATCCTGCGTTGGTTGCTCCCCGGCGCACTCGTGATCGCGATCTTCGCCGAGCACTCCGCGACGCATGTGCACTTCGTCAGCATGCTCGTGCCCGCGCTCTGCGTCGCCGCCGGAGTGCTGCTCGGAGCCGGCGGTCGCGCGATCGTTCCTCGCCGCGCGCTCGCCATGGCGATCGCCCTCGGGCTCCTCCTCTGCACCTTGGAGCAGCGCTTCGCGGGGCGCACGGACTACTTCCAGGAGCTCGGTCGCACGCTCGTGCAGTCGACGCGCTCGGATTCGGGAGAGGGGCTGGCCAGGCCTTGCTTCGTCGCGACGAACGCCGCGGGGCGGATGCCGTACTACATCGATACGCCGTACTTCTGGCCTCTGCCGGTGAGCAAGGTCGAAGAGCTGGAGCCCGCGCTCGGCGCCCTCGACGGAAGCACCGGGGCGCGCTTCCTGTATCTCGACATCGCGGCGTCGAGCTGGAGTGCGGAGCCCGCGCCTCCCGACCGCGGCGACCTGCGGCGCTTCCTCGAGCGCTTCCCGCATGAGCCGTTGCCGCAGCTCGAGCGGAGCTTTCGCTGTCGCAGCCTCGGCACGCGGATCGAGATCCGCACCGCCTGGCTCGTGCAGCTCGCGCCCTGATGCGCGGGAGAGGAAAGGCCGAGGGCCATCCTCTCCGACTCACCGGAGAGGATGGCCCTCGCGCCTCGTTGCGGCGTCTGCCGTTCGCGCTCAGAAGCGGAAGAGCACGCCGTTCGACACCACGTAGCCGAGGAGCGCACCGGGGTCGAGCACGATGACCTGGTTGGTCACGTCGCCCGAGGGCATCCACGGGATCACGACGGGGAACGAGGCCGAACCTTGGCCGGGGCCGCCGGCGCTGGTGGAGAAGTTGAGGACCACCGGGAGTAGCGGGGTGGTGAGGAGATCGCAGCCCGCGCCCAGCGGGATGGCCGTCGTGCCCGTGCCGTAGACGAAGGCCGCCGCGGCGCCGCCGACGCAGTTGTTGATCTGCAGCGTGATCGTCGCGCCGATCTCCGCGCAGCCGCGCACGGTGAAGCTCGGGACGAAGCCGCCGCTGCCCGCGCAGCCGTTGCCGTAGAGGAACACGCTAGCGCAGGGGATCTCCTTCACCGACTGCAGCGCGGAGGCGCCGGTCAGCGCGGAGACCAGCGTCGCCGCGGCGGTGCCGGTGTCGACGCGGTAGAGCGAGGTCGTGTTGCGCGAGTACACGTGGATGTCGCCCGACCCCTGATCGGAGGAGAGGTCGATGCCCAGGTTGTAGTCGACGCCCGTCATCGTGCCGACGGTGACGGAGTTGAAGGGGTTCGCGAGATCGATGCGCACGAGCTCGGGGTCGGTGGCGCCCTGCGTCGAGGTGTAGAGGTTGCCCAAGCTATCGAACGCGAGACCCCAGCCGGGCGGGATGTCGCCGTACGCGGTGCGCAGACCCGTCGCGAGATCGATCGCATCGAGCTGCACGCGGAACGAGAGCCCGACGAAGCCGCAGACGAAGATCTTGTCGCCGTAGGGCGAGAGCGCGGCGCCGACACCGGCGGTGTGGCGCGCGCCGCTCGGCGTCCAGAGCAGCGTCGCGGCGAAGGTCTGGCCGTCGATCTCGTAGATGCTGTAGCCGCTGATCAGGCCGGGAGCGACGGCGTACCAGCCGCCGGTCTTCTTCGCGACGAACTGCGAGAAGCCGAAGGCCGGGGCGCCCGTGATCTGGCCGAGGAACGACGCGGCGTTGGTCGTGGTGTCGACGTTGTAGATCTGCGAGGACTGGGCGTCGTAGCCGTAGAAGTCCTGCGCCGTGAGCGGTGCTGCGCAGAGGAGCGCCGCGGCGAGCGGCTGAGCAAGATGACGGAAGAGCATGGGAACGACTCCGGAGAGGAGAGAGGGACCGTGTGCGGGGAGGAGCGCGGTGGAGGGAGCTCGATCAGCCGATCGAGACCTGGACCGCGTTCGTGGTCGAGAAGCGGGTGGCGGTGCCGGGCTCGTAGATGAACGCCTGCAGCGTGAAGCTGCCGATCGGCAGGTTCGGCAGCACCGCGGGGAGGGTCGCGGTGCCGGTGCCGGGACCGCCGGGCGTCATCGCGAAGGGCACCTGCACGGGGAGGAAGGGGTTCACCCAGAGCTCGCACGCGCCGCCGATCGGCACGTTGATCTGACCCGTGCCGAAGACGAGGATGCCCGCGCTGTAGCCCAGGCCCTTCGTGATCTGCACGCTCACCGCGCCGTTCCGCACCGCGCAGCCGCCGATCGCGAGCTCGGGCACGACGCCGGAGGTTCCGGGGCAGCCCGCGCCGTAGCGCGAGATCACGCCGCTCGGGCAGCTCAGCACGTGCGAGCGGAACCAGATGCGGAAGAGGAACTCGAAGCGCCCCTGCTCGTAGAAGAACGGCGTGTAGAAGGGCGCATTGAGGCCGTAGTTCCCGGTCAGGCTGATGCCCGGGGTCGGCGCGACCGCATCGCCGCAGCGCAGCGTGAACACGTCGTTCGGGGTGACGAGGAGCGCGGCGCTCGAGCAGTCGACGTAGACCTCGCTCGCGAACGCGGCGGGCGCGGCGAACGCCATCCCGGTCCAGAGCGGCACGGCGGTCGCGGGGTGCGGGCCGTTGCCGCGGAAGAGCGCGAGCGGCAGGCCCACCGAGGCGGACTGCGACCAGAGCTTCAGCGTGAAGCCCACGAGCTGACCGGTCTGCCCGACGGCGAGCTCCTGCTGCAGGTCGTCGAGGACGGCCATGTTCCAGGAGACGTTGTCGTGGCTCGTGTTGTCCTGATCGACCACGCCGATCTGGGCGGCGAGGGGCGCGACCGCGAGTAGAGCGGCGCAAGGCAGCGCGAGCAGGCGAGTGATCATGCGGACCTCCTTCTCGGATCGAGCGCAGGGGGGGCGCTCGGATCCGTTCTCCGTATCCTTTGCCGGAGAGGAGGTTCTCGGGGCGGAATCCCGAAAGAACTTCGGGCGCGCTCAGGCCGGTCGGAAGCGCTCCGCTCCCGCGCCGCGGGCCGCGACGTCGGGCTCGCCCGCGATGGCCTGGAGCTTCTTCCGCACGAGCTCCGCTCCCACGCTCGCCGCGTAGCGCAGCGGCCCGCCGCGGAAGGGCGCGAAGCCGGTGCCGAAGATCAGCGCCAGATCGAGCTCGCGCTCGCTCGCGACGACCTGCTCGGCGAGGCAGCGCCAGCACTCGTTCACCAGCGGCAGGATCAGGCGGTCGACGATCTTCTCGTCGCTCCAGCTCGCCGCCGCATCGCTCGTGCGCAGCGTCGCGAGGTCCTCGGCGGGCACGGGCTTCTTGCCGCGCTCGTGGCGATAGAGGCCGAAGCCGGTCTTCTTGCCGAGGCGCTGCGGTGTCACCAGCTTCCTCAGGGCCTGGCTCGTCGCCATGCGCGCGCCGTACGCCGCGGCGAGCGAATCGCCCGCGTGGCCCGCGATGTCGAGGCCGATCTCGTCGAGCAAGGCGTACGGGCCCATCGGCATGCCGAAGCGCACGAGCGCCGCGTCGACGCGCGAGACATCGGCGCCGAGCTCGAGCAAGCGCACGGCCTCGTCGAGATAGGGGCCCAGCACGCGGTTCACGAGGAACCCCGGGACATCGCGCACGAGCACCGGGGTCTTCCCGAGCTTCAGGACCAACGCCGCGGCGCGCAGCGCGCACTCTTCGCTCGTCTGCCTCCCGCGCACGACCTCGACGAGCGGCATCGCCTTCACCGGGTTGAAGAAGTGAAGCCCCAGCACGCGCTCGGGATGCGGCACGCCTTCCGCGATGGCATCGACGCTGAGCGAGCTCGTGTTCGTCGCGAGCAGCCCGTCGGCGGGCATCTGAGCCGCGAGGGAGAGGAAGACCTTGCGCTTCACCTCGAGCTTCTCGGCCACCGCCTCGATCGCGAGCTGGCAGCGCCCGAGCCCGTGCGTGCCGCGCACCGCGTCGAGCGCGTCGATCGCGGCGTCGGCCTCGCTGCGCGAGAGGCGCCGCTGCGCGAGCTTCTTCTTCACCTCGTCGCGATGCTCCAGCACCGCCCGGTCCAGCGCTTCGGGCGCGAGGTCGCAGAGGCGCGTGCGGATCTGCTTCTCGGCGAGGAGCCGCGCGATGCCCGCACCCATCACGCCGGCGCCGATCACGGCGGCGCGCTCGATCACCGGACCGCTCGCCTTCCGCGCAATGCGCTTCGACTCCTCGCTCGAGCGGAAGATCGCGATCAGGTTCTTCGCGACGCTGCCGGTGATGAGCGGCGTCACCGCGGCGGCTTCGCGCGCCGCCATACGCGAGAGCGGCGTGTGCGGCGCGGAGGTGATCAACGGGATCACGGCGAGGGGCGCGGGGTAATGACCGTGCGTCTTCGCGAGCACCGCGCGCTTCGCGGCGCGCGCGAGGAAGTTGCCGACGAGCGGATTCCTGTCGAGCAGCCAGCCCTTCCAGCCGCGCGAGCGCCGCGGCAGGCGTTCGCGGCCGAGTGCCAGATCCGCGGCGATCGCTCGCAGGTTCTCGCGCGCGCAGAGGCGATCGACGAGGCCGAGCTTCTTCGCTTGCGCGGCGGGATAGAGCTTGCCAGAGAGGATCGCCTCCAACGCCGTCGCGACGCCGACACGGCGCGGCAAGCGATCGGCGCCGCCCCAGCCGGGGAGGATCCCGAGCTGCGTCTCGGGGAGGCCGATCCGCGTCTCGGGCGCGTCAGTGGCGAGGATCGCGTCGCAGCAGAGCGAGAGCTCGTACGCGCCGCCGGGAACCGCGCCGCCGACCGCGGCGATCTTCCGCAGCGGCAGCGCCGCGATGCGCGCGAAGAGCGCGTGCACCCAGCGCACCGAGCTCTCGACGTCGGCGGGGGTGCGGAGCGCTTCGAGTGCATCGAGGTCCGCACCCGCGGCGAACTCGCGCGCGCTGCGCCCCGTGATCACTAGGCCGCGCAGATCGCGCCGCGCTTCGAGCTCCGTCACGCGCAGCGCGAGGTCGCGGAGCAGCGGGACATCCAGCACCGCGAGCGTGCGATGCGGCGGATCGAGCACGAGCACCGCGAGCCCCGGCTCCGGGAGCTCGAGCTTCACGCAGGCACCTTCGGCCGGCGCCTCGGCGGTGAGCGGCATGCTCGGCGGGAGCGGTGTCGACGACTTCGAGGCGCTCATCGCAGGTCCTCCGTGCGCTCCAGCACCACCGCGCCGCCTTGGCCGCCGCCGATGCAGAGCGTGGCCAGGCCCAGCGCCGCGTCGCGGCGGCGCAGTTCGTGGGCGAGGGTGAGCAGCAAGCGCGCGCCGGTCGCGCCGACGGGATGACCGAGCGCGATCGCGCCGCCGTTCGGGTTCAAGCGCGCCGGATCGATCGCGCCGAGCGCGCGTTCGCTGCCGAGCTCCTTCTTCGCGAAGCTCGCGGAGTCGAACGCCTGCACGCAGGCGAGCACTTGCACGGCGAAGGCCTCGTTCAGCTCGATCACTTGCATGTCGGAGAGCGCGCAGCCGGCGCGCGCGAGGGCGAGGCGCGACGCGTAGACGGGACCCAAGCCCATGCGCGCGGGATCGCAGCCGGCCCAGGCGAAGCTGCGCAGCTTTGCCAGCGGCTTCAAGCCGAGCTCGCTCGCGCGCTGCGCCGTGGTGACGATCAACGCACACGCACCATCGGTGATGCCGCAGGCGTTGCCGACCGTGACCACGCCGTCCGGCTTCTCGAAGTAGGGCTTCAGCTTCTGCAGCGCTTCGAGGCTCTGGTCGTCGCGGATGCCGTCGTCGTGCTCTTGCGCGCGGGCACCGCTCTTCGCGCCGAGCGGCAGCAGCGGCAAGATCTCCTCGGCGAAGCGTCCCGCGTCGCGCGCGGCCTTCGCGCGGCGATGGCTCTCGAGGGCGAAGCGATCGGCGGCCTCGCGCGAGATCGAGTGCTCGCGCGCGAGGAGCTCGGCGGTCTTGCCCATGATGAGCCCCGAGACGGGATCGGTGAGCCCTTCCATCAGCGCGATGCGCGGGCGCAGGATGCGCGGACGGAACGAGAGCATCGCGCCGAGCTTCTGCGGGAGGCTCCGCGCCTTCGAGAGGCGCTCGAACATCTGGGTCAGCTCGCGGCCCATCAGCAGCGGATAGGCGCTCATCACCTCGACGCCGACGCAGACGTAGAGCGAGCCTTCGCCGGCGCGGATCGAGGCCGCGGCCGTGGTCACCGCTTCGATGCCGCTCGCGCAGTTGCGCGCCACCGTGCGCGCGGGGATCTGCTTCGGGAGACCCGCGCGCAGAGCGATCACGCGCGCGACGTTGGCCTGATCGTGCGGCGGACCGACCGAGCCCGCGATGAGCTCGTCGACGCTCGCGGGGTCGATGCCGGTGCGCGCGAGAAGCTCGCGCACGACGGAGGCACCCAAGTGGCCCGCGTCTTCCCCTCGGAAGGCCCCCCCCGCACGGGTCCAGGCAGAGCGGAGGCCGGCGGCGAGCACGATCTCGCCGCTGGACGCGGGCGACGCGGAGTCGCAGGGTTTGGCTTCGACCATCGTTTCGACGAAAAGGACGCGGGGGGAACCGCGAGACGCGCGGCAGCGCAGGCTACGCCGCGCGTCCCGCCGGAACCAGTCCCGCTTCGGACCCCGAGGATCGCAGGATGGACTTCGTCTTCGAGAGCGCCGGTTACTTGAGCGGCCTCGGCTTCTGGATCGGCGCGGCTCTCGTGCTCGCCACCGCCTCGCTCTTCCTCTTCCACGGCCTCGGCCTCTGGATCTGGGCGGTCGCGCTGATCGCGTTGTTGCACGCCTTCGCCGCGCCGCTGTGGCTCGCGGCGCTGCTCGGCGCGCCGCTGCTGCTCCTGCTGATCGTGCCGCTGCGCCGCGCGCTGGTCTCGGGGCCGGTGCTGCGCTTGATGCGCGCGCTCGAGTTCCTGCCCGCGATCTCGGAGACGGAGCGCACGGCGATCGAGGCCGGCGACGTGTGGATCGAAGGCGAGCTCTTCTCCGGCGCGCCGAGCTGGAAGCGCCTGCTGCGCGAGGAGTACGCGCAGCTCAGCGCGGAGGAAGCGGCGTTCCTCGACGGGCCGGTGGAGGAGCTCTGCCGCAGTGTGAAGGATTGGGAGGTCTGGGAGCAGCGCGGCCTCTCCGCGGAGACGTGGAGCTTCTTGAAGCACCACGGCTTCTTCGGCTTGATCGTGCCGAAGGAGTTCGGTGGCAAGGGCTTCTCGCCCGCCGCGAACAGCGCCGTCGTCGCGAAGCTCTCGACGCGCTCGATCCCGCTCGCGATCACGGTGATGGTGCCGAACTCGCTCGGCCCCGCGGAGCTGCTCGCGCACTACGGCACCGACGCGCAGAAGAGCTACTGGCTGCCGCGTCTCGCGCGCGGCGAGGAGATCCCGTGCTTCGGTCTCACCGAGCCGCACGCGGGCTCGGACGCGGGAGCCATCCGCGCCGAAGGCATCGTCTTCAAGGACGCGAGCGGGGAGCTCAAGCTCAAGCTCTCGTGGAGCAAGCGCTACATCACGCTGGCGCCGGTCGCCACCGTGATCGGTCTCGCGTTCCAGCTCCGCGATCCCGAGAACCTGCTCGGCAAGGGAGCGGAGCTCGGCATCACCTGCGCGCTCGTGCCGGCCTCGACGCCTGGCGTCGAGCATGGGCGGCGCCACGATCCGCTCGGCGTGCCGTTCCCGAACGGACCGACGAGCGGAGCGAACGTCGTGCTGCCGCTCGACTGCGTGATCGGCGGCGTAGCCGGCGCGGGCCAGGGCTGGCGCATGCTGATGGAGTGCTTGAGCGCGGGCCGCGGGATCTCGCTGCCGGCGCAGAGCACGGCGGGCGCGGCGCTCGCTTCGCGCGTCGCCGGCGCCTATGCGCGCGTCCGCCGACAGTTCGGGCTCGCGATCGCGCACTTCGAGGGCATCCAGGAGCCGCTCGCACGCGCGGGCGGGTTCGCGTGGCTGCTCGAAGCGCAACGCCGCACGACCTGCGGTGGCCTGAATCGCGGCAAGAAGCCCGCGGTCGCGAGCGCGATCGCGAAGCTGATGTCGACCGAGCTCCTGCGGAAGGCGCTCGACGACGCGATGGACATCGTCGGCGGCGCCGGCATCTGCCGCGGGCCGAAGAACCTGCTCGCGCACGGCTACGCCGCGGTGCCGATCGGCATCACCGTCGAGGGCGCGAACATCCTCACGCGCACCTTGATGATCTTCGGCCAGGGCGCGATCCGCTGCCATCCGCACGCCTTCGCCGAGATGGAAGCGGTGGCGAAGGGCGATGTCGCGGCGTTCGACCGCGCGTTCTTCGCGCATGTCGGGCACGTGATGCGGAACGGCGTGCGCGCGGTGCTGCTCGGTGTCACGCGCGGACGTCTCGCGTACACCGGGATCTCCGGACCCGCGCGGCCCTATGCGCAGCGCTTGGCGTGGTGCTCGGCGCGCTTCGCGTTCCTCGCCGACTTTGCGATGGCGACGCTCGGCGGCAACTTGAAGCGCCGCGAAGCGCTCACCGGGCGCTTCGCCGACGTCTTCTCGTGGATGTACCTCGTCGCCGCGGGCATCAAGCGCTTCGAGGCCGAAGGCCGTCGCAAGGAGGACGCGGTCTTCCTGCGCTGGTCGATGGAGCACGCCTTCGCCGAGATGCAGGTCGCGTTCCTCGGCATCCTGCGGAACTTCGATCTGCCCTTCGCGGGCTGGCTCTTCCGCGGGCCGCTCGCGCTGCTCCAGCGCATGAACCCCGTCGGCGCGCCGCCGCGCGACGGCCTCGTGCGCGCGGTGGCCGAGGCCGTCGCGACGCCGGGCGAAGCGCGCGATGCGCGCACGGGGCCCTACTTCCATCCGAGCGAGGCGAACGAGCCTCTGCACGCGCTGGAGCGCGCGTTCCGCCTCTGCCACGAAGCGGAAGCGGTGGAGCGCAAGCTGAAGCGCGCGGTGAAGGAAGGGCGTCTGCCGCGCGAGAAGAGCGCCGCCCTGCTCGAGCGTGCGCAGCAGGCGGGGATCCTGCAGCCGCACGAAGTCGCGGCGTATCGCGAGGCCGAGACGGCGCGCGATGAGGTGATCCAGGTCGACGCGTTCGCGGCGTCGTAGCGCGGCGTTCAGCGCGGCGCGGCGGCGCGCGTGAGCGCGGCGGCCGCGAGTGAGGGACCATCGATCGTGGCGAGCGTCGCGGCGGCGCGTTGCGCGGCGGCGCGATAGCGCGGTTCCTCCAGGATCTCGAGCAGCGCCGCGCGGAGCGCGAGCGGCGTGAGCTCGCGAAGCGCGAGTGCCCGCGCGGAGCCGACGCGATGCACGAGGCGCGCGGCGATGCCGGGCTGCTCGTGCGTGATCGGCAGCGCCACGCACGGCAGGCCCGCGCGCAGCGTCTCGAGCGCCGTGTTCAGCCCCGCGTGCGTGATCACGGCACTCGCGCGCTGCAGCAGCTCGAGCTGCGGGGCGAAGCCCACGACGAGCGGTTCCCCCGGGAGAGAGGGGATCGCCGCGCGCTCGCGCCCGAGCGCGAGCACGAGCTGATAGGGGAGGTCGCGGCACGCTTCGGCGATCGCATCGTAGATCCAGTCCAGGCGGTTCTGCAGCGTGCCGAGCGAAGCGTAGAGGATCGGCCGACCGTCGAGGCGTTCCCACGGGAAGCGCTCGTCGCGCGTGCTCGCGCGCTGCGCTTCGACCCACGGCGCGGTGTAGTGGAAGTGCGCTGGGCGCTTCGCATGCGCGAAGTCGAGCAGCTCCGGGAGCTGGCAGACCTGCACGCGGCTCGGCGGGATCTCGTGCAGATCGCGCGGGCGCATCGCCGGGAAGCCGTGCTCGCGGCGGAGGCGAGAAAAGGTGCGGAAGGTGGGCAGCGCTCCGAGGAAGAAGCGCGCGTGATCGAACGCGTTCCGGAGCTTCGCCAGCGGCGAGCGCGACGGGGCGCGCAGGCTCGTCCACGGCGGGACGCCGACCTCGCGGTGCAGCGGAAGTGCAGCGCAGGCGACCCCGAGAGGCAGCGCGCGCCGCGCGGCGAGGCACTCCGCGCCAACGCACACTTGATCCATCACGAGGAGATCGAGCTGCAGCGCGTCGAGCACCGGCGGCAGCTCCTCGAAGATCGCGCGGCACTGCGCGCCGGTGAGCTCGATCGCCGCGCGCGCGCCGGCGCGCCCCGAGAGGACACCCATCCGCGCTTCCGTCGCGACGAAGGAGCCGGCGGGGAAGAGCTTCTCGCCGTAGGTGCGGATCTCGAAGTCTTCTTCGCGGAGTCGTGCGCGACCGTCGGGCAGCGTGATCAGCGTGGCGCGGTGGCCGGAGCGAGCGAAGGCGCGCGCGAGCGAAGCGAAGGGATTCAAGTGCCCTTGGAAGGGCGGGACGAGCAGGCCGACGTGCATGCGGCGCGGCGCGCGCTCAGCGCGTGAGCGTCCAGCGCGGCGCGGAGGCGCGCGGTTCCAGCGTGGTCGGGTCGAGCCAGAAGAGCTGCCACAGCATGCCGTCGCCGGGGATCAGTCCGTCGAAGGCGCCGGCGCCGAGATCGAAGGCCGCGCGCAGCGCGCCGCTCGCGCCGACCAGCCCTTCGAGCACGGGCGTCGCCAGTGGCACGGGGAAGCCCTGCATGCGCAGCGCGACGATCCACAGCGCCGCGGGCGCGCCGGGAGGAACGTAGGCCGCGAGCTCCAGGCGCTGCGGCGCGCCGATCGCGAGCGTGCGCGGATAGACCACGACGTCGCCCGGGCCTGGCGGCAGCGCGAGCGCGCTGCCGGACCAGAGCTGCGGCGGTGTGTGTACGACGCGCGTAGTTCCGCTCGCGAGCTCGAGCTCGAGGACGTCGCTCGAGCTTTCGCCCGAGCCCAGGAGAAAGAGCCGGCCGTCGCGCGTGCCTTCGAGCGCGTTCAGTCCGTGCGGCGGAGCTGCGGGATGCGGTGCCAGGGAAAGCTGCGCGAGATCGAGCACGAGCAAGCTCGCGCGCGCCTCCAGCGTCGCGATCCAGAGCGGCGCGGCAGAAGCCTCGGGATCGATCCACAGAGCGGTGATGGTGGCGGGCCAGCCGAAGTCGGCGAGGCGCAGCAGCAGGCGCATCCCGCGCGTGCGGAGATCGAGCTCCCAGATCTCGCCGCCGTCGCCGAAGCTCGCGACGAACGCGCGCTCCTCGTCGGGGCGGATCGCGAGTGCATTCCACGTGCGCGGAGGGAGATCGAAGCGATCGAAAGCGCAGCCATCGCTGCGCCGACGGCGCTCGACGCCTTCGAAGCCGGCGCAGATCCAGCCGCCATCGGCGTCCTGCGCGAAGGCGCGGACGGCGCTCCGCGGATCGCCGGAGGAGAGCACGCGTTCGCTGCGTACCCCCTGCGCGTCGATGGCGAGCTCGATCAGCGCGCCCGCCGAGCCCACGCCCTCGCTCTGGAGCCCCGTGATCACGAGCTCGCCGCTCGCGCGATCGATGCGCGCGGCGCTCACCGCGAGCGTCTCGCTGCTGCGACCGGCGAGGTTCCGGAAGCTCCCGCTGGCGCGCGCGATGAGTCCGGGGAACGCCGGCACGCCATCGAAGGGGAAGCCCCCGACGTAGAGCTCGTCCGCGCTCGCTTGCGCGCGCGCCGCGGGTGCCGCGCACAGCGCGAGCAGCGCGGCGAAGCACGCGCGGAGGGAGAAGCGGAGCGCGGGCATGGGGGCGGGGCGGTGGGGCGGGGGGGGCGGGGGAGCGAGGAACGGGCCTCCATGCCAACCGAGGCGAGAAGTTCCGGCAAGGCGGGATTCGCGGAGAGGAGTCCGTCGTAGCGAGCAAGCGTTCCCTCGCACACACTCGTCGCATGCTCTCGGCCCTGCCCTTCCTCTTCACCCTCGCGCTCTCCCTCGAAGAGCCCGTCGAGCTGGGCGCGGTGCGCTGGGCCCGCGAGCTCGAGCCCGCGCTCGTCGCCAGCGCGCGCACGAAGAAGCCCGTCCTGCTGCTCTTTCAAGAAGTCCCCGGCTGAAGCACCTGCCGGACCTTCGGCGAAGGTCCCCTGCGCTTGCCGCTGCTCGTCGAAGCCGCGGAAGAGCTCTTCCATCCTGTCGCGATCCGCAACAACGTCGAAGGCTATGAAGACGAGGTGCGGAAGCGCTTCGGCGAGCCGGCCTGGAACAACCCCGTGGTGCGCTTCCTCGGCGGGGACGCGCAGGACGTCCTGGAACGGAAGGACGGCGTCTGGGAACGCGGAGCACTGATCGCGCGGATGTGCGCGGCCCTGCGCGCCGCGCAGCGCGAGGTCCCGCCGTGGCTCCGCACCTTGGAGCGCGAGACGGCGGCGGGGGCGGTGGAGACCGCGCTCTTCGCGATGACCTGATACTGGGAGGGCGAGGCCCAGTTGGGCGCTCTCGATGGGGTTCTCTCGACGCGGGCCGCGTGGATCGGCGAGCGCGAGGTCGTGGAGGTGCGTTTCCGCGTTGCGGAGCTCGGCTTCGAAACGCTGCTCGCCCACGCCATCGCACACTCCTGCGATCAGCGCGTGTTCGCGACCTCCGACGCGCAGCTCGAGCTCGCGCGCAAGAAGCTCGGAGCAAGAGCCGAGCGCTTCCAAGGCGAGCTCCGCCGCGCGAAGGACGACGACCAGCTCTACTACCTCGGACGCTCGCCGCTGCGCTTCCTACCGCTCACGCCCTTGCAAGCGCAGCTCGTGAACGCCGCTCTCGCGCCCGCTCGCGTGTCCAGCCCTGCGAAGCCTCGGGATCCTCGAAGCTCGCTCTCGCCGCGCCAACAGGAGCTCCTGCGGCGTATCGAGCAGGCCCTCTCGCGCGACGCGAACGCGCTCGACGGCCTCGTGCGACCGAGCGCGTTGGAGCAGCTCGACGAGTACGAGGTGGCGTTGATGCGGCGTCTCCAAGGTTGAACTGCGTCGCGTTCGCGTCGACGCGAGATCGGTACCGGAAGCCACGACGAACGCGAACCTTCGAACGCGAGTTGCGCGACGATCGCTCCGCCAGCCCTCCGGCGAAGCAAGCGCCGCGCCCGCCGCGCGTGAATGACGTCGAACGACACCGCGCGTCGAAGCGTGCGCGACGTCGAACTCGATTCGTGAGCGAGCGCGGCGGTCACGTCGCTTGCGTCGCCTCCGGATGCGGCTCCGCTGCGTCGAACGACATCGTGCGCCGTTTCGGAGCCCGCGGGAGGCCTTTCCTTTGCCCGCTTCAATTCTCGCTGGACACAGGCCTCTGCTGACGCTACAACCGTGGCATGAAGATCGCGGGCATCCCCTTAGACTCGTCGGACGTTTCCTGGCTCGAGCAGATTGGAC
>JAEUHW010000399.1 GCA_016793245.1 Planctomycetota bacterium | reverse complement strand
ATCCCCGAACACCCCTGGTGACGATAGGGATCTGGTCACACCCGTTCCCATTCCGAACACGGTCGTTAAGCAGATCCCGCCGATGATATTGCCTTGTGCGAGAAAGTAGGTCATCGCCAGGGTTTCTACTCCGAGGCGCAGTGCTCAACCGAGCCCTGCGCCTCGACTCTTTTCCAGGCCTGCCATACGCGCGATTCCGCCGAGCGGGGCACGCGAGAGCAGGTGTCTTGCCGCGACGCCGCGTCCCGGCGCCCCGCAGGGCTCCGCGTCTTGCTGTCGCGCGGCGCGGTTCGGGGCCGGCCACCGAGAGCCCCGCCTTTCGCGGGCGAGGCTAGGCCAGTGCCTCGAGCTCTCGAAGTCCGCCGCGTTTCGCGACGACCCTCGGTCCTAGACCATGGGTCGCGAGAACGCGAACCGCGCGGTCGAGCTTCGAGGAGTCGACCAGCAACGGGACCTCCGCAGTCGTCGGCGTTCGATCAGCTCGAGGTGCTTCCGCCGACCACGTAACGCGTGCGGAAGAAGAACACCCCGTCGTGCAGGTAGTGCACGAGCAGGAAGCCGAAGCCGAGCATGTAATAAGCGAGCAACAAGGCTCCCGGCCGGTAGAGCGGCGCTCCGGTGGCGGGATCGAGCTTGGGTTCCCCGTGTCCGAAGAGCAGGAACTCTCCGCCGCTCCACACCTGGATCAGCCAGCCGAAGGCGAAGAAGAGACCGATCATCCCGAGGGTCACGCCGAGGCCGGTGCCGTAGTAGCGCCTGGCCGAGCCCGGTTCCGCGAGGCGCTGCACGAAGCGCGTGCGGATCTCGCCGGACTCGTAGGAACGCCGGTTCATCAGCCAGAGCAGGCCGAGGTACTGGAACGAGTGCCAGGCGTTGAACCCCTGGAACGCGCTGTCGAGGTTCGGGAACCAAGGCACGGCGAAGCCGACGGCGGCGGTGGCGGCGACGAGCTGGAAGCGCGGGCGATTCAGGGTGCCGGTCCGCAGCTCTCGGCGAGTCTTCACGACGAACAGCGTCAGCGCGCCGACGAAGAGGAGCGTTACCGAGATCCAGAGCGCTTCGTGCATCAGGGGCGTCGGCAGGATCGGCGCGACCCGTCCGATGCGGAAGACGTAAGCGTCGACGAATCCAGGAGTTGCGCCGAGATCGACGAGCAGACGCGTCGCGAGGGCGTCGGGGTTGGCCGCGACTTGTCCGGGGGAGCTCGGATCCACCATCGACATGCGGAAGAGCGACATCGGGTAGAGGCACCCGAGCATCAGGGCGTAGTCGACGAGGCTCCAGAGGCGCTGGCCGGGCCGCTCGCCCAGGCGCGCGTTCTGCTTCTCTTCGTAGCAGGCCGCGCAGTAAGAGGCCTGATGGACGATGTGGACCCCGGCCCAGAAGAAGAAGAAGGTCATCACGAACTGGGTCGGCGGGAACCCCAGGATCGTGTGATCGAAGAAGGCGCTCGCGATGGCCGCACCGGCGACGATGGCGATCACCGGGAACGACAGCAGGAACCACAGCCGATCCCGGCGCGGGAAGTCGGGATTGAACCAGGTGCGGGTGTAGGTCGCGAAGACGTGAGGGCCGCCGACGAACACCATCACCATGGCCGTGACGACGTCTTCGGCTCCGGACATGTCCAAACCGAGAGCGCGGCAGAGGTAGTAGACGACGATCGGCACGGGGACGAGCAGGGCGCCCCCCAGGATGAAGGTGCGATCCCAGCGCGCGTCCTTGAGCCAAACGTCTTGCGCGCGATCGCCCGAAGGGGAGGCCGCGGTCGGAGCCAAACTCGGTCGAAGGGCCGATTCCATGGTGCTTCGTCTCTTGGCGCGCTCGCGAAGTGCGGCGCTCTCGTCGGAGAGGCGAGGGGATCCGCAGCAGCCAGCCAAACATGCTAGCGGGGCTGAGGCGCAGCCCCGCTAGAGTCCTTGGGCCGCGAAAGTCGTTGTACTCGAGTCAAGTTTCCCGCCCGAGGACTCGTGCCTCAACAGCGTCAGCCGTTGAGCCAGCCAACATGCTAGCGGGGCTGAGCCGCAGCCCCGCTAGTACTGCCCGCTGTCTCCGCAGAACTTCTCGAGCCGAGCCGGGCGATCCGCGCTGCGGATCGGCGGGCGGAAATTCTACGCCGCACTCGCGGAGTGTCCATGCGGCCCGGCGGTCTGCCTAGCCTCGCACCGTGCGCGCGGCATCAATTCACGCGGGGCCGGAAGTGCGCGAGCGGTCCCGACCCGCTGCCGAGCTGCCAATCGCGAGCACCGCGCAGGCCCTCTTCCACGAAGCGCTTCGCGCGCCGCACAGCCTCGACGAGGGGAGCGCCGCAGGCGAGCTCGGCGGCGATCGCGGAGGAGAGCGTGCAGCCGGTGCCGTGCGAGTTGCGCGTCTCGATCCGCTCGGCGCGGAGCTCTACCAGTTCACCGGCCTCATCCAGGAGGTCGACGGCGTCGCGCTCGCGGCGGTGACCACCCTTCAGGAGCACCGCGCGAGGCCCGAGGAGCCGGAGAGCCCCGCAGGCCCCGGCGGGATCGGCCTCGATCTCCTCGGCCGTTCGTCCGAGCAGGACCGCAGCCTCGGGCAGGTTGGGCGTCAGGAGCGCGCAGAGGGGAAAGAGCTCCGCGAACAGCGCTTCCCGGAGGCCGGCGCTCCAGAAGCGCGCCCCGGAGCTCGCGGCCGCGACGGGATCCAGGACCACGGGGAGCTCGGGCACTCGCCGCAGCGCCACCGCGACCCGAGCGACCGCCGCAGGCTCGCAGAGCATGCCGATCTTGATCGCCGCGAACGAGAAATCGTCGAGCAACGCGTCCAGCTCGCGCCCGAGGAACTCCGCCTCGACCGGCTGCACGAGGAACACCCCCCGAGTGCTCTGTACCGTGAGCGCCGTCACCGCCGTCGCCGCATACACCCCGAGCGCCGCGCAGGTCTTGGCATCCGCGACGATGCCCGCTCCCGCGCTGGGGTCGAGACCGGCGATGCAGAGAACCGCGGGGGGCGTGGGCATGGGACGGAAGGCGAGCCGACGAAGACGGGCGCTGACTCAGTAGACCACGAGCGCCTCGCGCGGGAGCCAGCCGGAGCGATCTCCGCCCGCGACCCGTACCCACGCGCCGCCATCCGCGTTGCGTTCTTCCTCGACGCGCAGCTCGGAGCTCGCGGCCAGCTCCGCCCCGACGTCCTCGAAGCTCTGCCCCGGCCCGCGGCGAAGCTGCTCCGCACGCCGCAGCACCGCGTGGGAGCCTGGTCGCGTCTCGTTCCAGCGCAGATAGAGGGCGCCGCCGAGCACGAGCGCCAGAACTCCGGTCGCGAGCGCGATCCGCGCGAGCGCGAAGCGGCGGCCGAGCGCCGCGCGCAGCGCGGCGGCGAGGAGGGACAGGGCGACCGCGACCGCCGTCAGATCGAGCAAGGTCGCGAAGGGCAGATCGCGCCGCCACGCGAACAAGCCGCGGAACCATCCATCGCTCGCAGGCCGCAGCCCCTCCGGGGGCAGCTTGGTCAGCAGCGCATCGAGATTCGAAGCGAGGTTGGCGTCGGTAGGCCAAGCGCGTTGTGCGCGGCGATAGCAGGCGAGCGCCTCGGCCTCGCGCCCGCCCCAACGCGCGTACACGTTGCCCAAGTTGAACAGCACCGCACCGCCGTCGACGCCGCGCTCGAGCAGCGCCGTGTAATCGCGCTCGGCATCGGCCCAGCGCTCTTCCTCCGTCGCGAGCAGCGCGCGCTGAAAGAGCTTCGGCGCCTCGATCGCCGCGAGCTCCGCGTCGCTCGTCGTGCTCGGCTGCTGCGCGCCGAGGGCGAGGAAGATGAGCGGAGCGACGGCCGAAGCGCGGCGCGGCTCGCTTCGACGCGCCAGCGCTTCGAGCAGCGCGCGCACGAGAGCGAGCTCCTCCTCCAAGTGAGCGGCGCTCAGACCGCCGAAGCGCGCGGCCTCGAGCTGCGCGAAGAGATGCTCGATCTTTAGGAGGTCGGCACCATCCACGGCTTCGGCGCGCGCGAGCTCGACGACCTCGCGTCCCGTGAGCCCTTCCTCGCGCACATCGGCGCGGTCGGCGAAGTAGCCGGCGAGAGCGGCGGCGGCTCCTTCGAGACGCGCGTTCGCGCCGCTCTCCGCAGCAGGCAGCACGCGCAGCCTCTGCAACGCGCGTTCGCCGGCTTCGCGACGTCGACGTGCGCTCGGCGAGAGCTCACGTGCGGCGCGTCGCGCGGCGTGCAGCGCCGCGCCGAGCCAGAGCAAACCGGCCAACGCGATCAGCAGCAGGCGGGAGAACCAGCGCGGGCGCTCGTCGCGCACGAGATTCAGATCGTCGACATCGGGCGCGAGCTCGCCGCGCGGCGCTTTCGCGCGACCGACCGTCGGGCTCGCGCTCTCGCGCGGCGGCGCGGGCCGCGAGGACGGCGAGACTTCGATGCGATAGCTCGGCGCCACCGCGCGCTCGTAGGTCCCGCGCTCCGGATCGAACCACGCGAACGCGATCTCCGGCAGCTCGTGCGTTCCGTCGCGGAGCGGCAGCAGGCGGTATTCGAAGTGCCGCCAGGTCTCGCCTTCGTGACGCGGGTGGTTCGGCGGCGCGGGTTCTCCCGGCGGCGGCGCTTCGAAGAGCTGGGGCTCCTGCACATGGAAGAGCTCGGAGAAGTCTTCGCGCCGCTCGAGACCGAAGCTCACGCCGGCCAGGCTTCCCGTGCCGCGCACGACGAGCGTCAGGCGCACGGGCTCGCCGCCGACCTCCACGCGTTGCGGCGTCGGCGGGGGCACCTCGAAGGTGAAGGAGCCGATCGCGCCGCTCCACTCCGCGGGCCGCCCTTCGCGCGGCGGCTCTACGACCTCGAGCTCGACCGGAGCGGAGCGCGTGTAGAGCTCGCGCTGCACGAGGTTACTGCGTTCGTACTCGCAGGTCGCACCGAGGAGCCGCGCCGGGCCGATCACGTACTTGCCGACCGCTTCGCCGCGCAGCGCGTAGGTGTAGCGCATGTGGTACCAGGTACCGGCGACGCCATCGGGTGAAGTGCGCTCGACGAGGTCGTTGTTCGCGTAGGGGATCGTCGTGCGCGACGAGAAGAGCGTGAGCCCGCGCTGCGCGATCGCCAGGGCGATGCGCCCGCGATGGCGCGTGAGTCCGTTCACCCACGCCTGCAAGTCCTCGCCTTCCAATCCCGCGGGGAGGTTCGGCGCGCCTTCGCTGGAGATCCACGGCAGCTCCACCATCTGCGGCTCGCGCAGGCGATCCAGATAGTCGAGCGGGTTGGAGCGGCTCTGCGAGCGGGGCTCGACGAGCGCGGGAAAGTAGATGTCCACGTGGAGCTCGGCCTTCTGCTCGCGCACGATGCGCGAGGGCGCGACCTCCAGCTCGACGAAGCCCAGCTTGCTCGGCGTATCGCCGAGCACCTCGAGTTGCGCACTCGTCGCCGTCTGCTCGACTTCGTCGACCTTCAACCGCGGACCTCGGATCGAGAACTTGCCCGCTGCGTTGGAGCGCACGCTCCACCGCAGGTAGGTCACGATCGAGACCTGCTCCCCGCGCCGCGAATCGAAGAACCTCTGGCTCTCGGCCCCATCGGCCAAGCGTTCGAACACGAGCCCCTCACAGCTCGGCCCCTCGAGCACCTCGATGAGCTTCGAGCCGTCGACGGCGACGTAGGCCAGCGTGACCTGGCCCGCGCGCACGCGGTCTTGCTCGAGGCGCAGGCGCTGAGCATGAAGCGCTCCGCTGAGCGCGCAGGCGACCAAGGCGACGAGCCCGCAGCTCCGGAGCCACGCGCGCAAGCTTCGACGTGCCTCCATCTCAGTGATCCTCCTCCACCGCGCTGCGCTGACGCTGCTCGGCGCTCGGCTCTCGCGGCTTCCGCTCGCGCGCCGTGCGGAGCAGGCGCTCGATCTCCTCGCGGGAGAGCGGCATCTCCTGCGCCTGCGGTGGCGGGGACGCTCCCCTCTGCTGCTCCTGCTCCTGCTCTTCTTCTTGTGGTTGCTGCTGTTGTTCCTGCTGTTGCTGCTGCTGATCTTGCTGGTCGTCCGACTGCAGGATCTCCTCCAGCAGGCGGCGCGCCTCTTCTTCGAACGGCAAGGCGGCGAGCGGATCCTCGCTCTCGAGCGCGGGCTCGGCGCTCTGCATCGCCTCGCGCGCGAGCGGGACGTTCCGGCGCGCGATCGAGCCCGGGTCCTTCGCTTCCCCGCCATCCGCAGGCACCGGAGCGTTGGGATCCGCCGGAGGCGAGGGCGGTGCCTTCTGCAGGATCGGCCCGAGCTGGGCGCGCACTTCGCTCTGCAGCTCGCGCGCGAAGCGCTTCGCGCGCTCGCTCGCCGGCGGCGCTTGCGTGCGTTCGATCACCGCCTTCTGCTCGTCGATCGCGCCGCGCACCAGCGCTTCGAAGTCGCTGAGCCGATTCCAGGGCGAACGCAGCGCGGCGTGGGCTTCCGCGATGGCGCGCAGCGTCACCTCGGCATCGTCGGTGGGCAGCGTCGTGCGCAGCAGATCGAGTGCGGCGATCGCCGACTCGACTTCGGCGCGCAGCTCCGCGCTGTCGTCGGGCGCAGGCGGTGCGACCGGCTGGCTCGGATCGGCCGGCGCGAGCTCGCGTTGCCGCGCTTGCTGCTCGGCGATGCGCTGGCGCTGCGCGAGCTCGCGCTGCAGCGAGCGCTGGAGTCGCGCGGTTTCGGCTTCGAGCTCGGCGTGCTCCGTTCGCAGCGCTTTCATGGCCTCTTCGCGCGGCGCGGGCTCGGTCTGCACGAGCGCGTCGTGCAGCGTGGAGCGGGCCTTGGTCTCGCGCTGCAGCAGGAGATCGACGCGCTCGCGCAGCGACTTCCGCGCCTCCTCGAGATCGGCTTGCAGGCGCTCGAGACGCGCGATCGCTTCCTCGATGGGCTTCCGCGCGTCCGCGGCTTTGCTCGCGTTCAACGCTTCGGTGCTCTGCAGCAATCCATCGCGCGCTTTGCCGAGCTCGGGATCCGCGGCGCGCAGGATCTTCGCGATCTCCTCGGCTTCGTCGGGATCCTCGGTGCCCGTGGCGCTCGGCGCTTCGGCGATGCCTTCCAAGCGCTCGATCTCCAAGGGCAAGCGGGCGCGGAGGCGCGCGATCGCGGCTCCGGCATCGCGGCTCGCGTCCGCGGCGCTCGGCTGCTCGAGAACCGCGAGGATCTGCTTCGCGCTCTCGATCGCGTGGCCGAGCAGCGAATCGAACGCTGCGAGTCGACTCCAGGCCTCGCGCAAGTGGCCCGCAGATTCGCGCGCCGCCACCCGCTGCTCCGCGCTGCCATCACCCGCCTCCAGCGCCGCGCGCATCGCGCGCTCCGCGCCGTCGAGCTCGGCGAGCAGAGCTTCCTTCGCGCGTTCGCGCGCGGCGAGCTCTTCCGCCGAAGCGCCTTCGCTCGGCGCGGGGAGTGCGGTGATCTTCTCGCGCGCGATCGCGACGCTGCGCTCCGTGCGCACTTGCGTTGCGCGCGAGAGGGCGTCGCGGCGCGCGAGACCATCGACCGAGCGCTCCTGCTCGCGCGCGAGCCGCTCCAGCAGTGGCAACGCCTCCAGCGCATCGAGCTCGATCAACGCGCCGAGATCGGCGAAGCGCTCGTTCGTGAGTTGCAGCGCGTTCTTTGCAGCTTCGCTGTCGGCAGCTTCCGCGCGCGCGCGCAGCGCTTCCTCCGCTCGAGGCAGCGCTTCGCGCAGCCACGCCGTGGCGGCTTGGCCGAGCAGTGGCTTCTCCAGGCCCGCTTCGCGTTCTCGCACCGTGACGGCGCGCTCGGCGAGTGCCGCACTCGCCTGGACCTGCGCCGGATCTCCGAGGCTCGCGAGCGCCTTGCCATCCGCGATCAGCCGCTTCAACGCCGCATCGACCGCGGCCCAAGCACTCCAGAGCGCCGCGAGCTCGCGCTCGACCTCTCCTTGGGCGAGCTCCGCGCGCGCGGGCTCGAGCTGCTCCAGGGCGTCGGCGGCTTCGCCGAGAGGGATCGCGAGCTCGTTGGCGCGTGCGCCCAGCGCCACGCGCGCGGCCTGCGGCAGCGCTTCTTCGGCGGCGATGCGCTCGGCGAGCAGCGGCAGCGCGTCGATCATCTCGCGCTCGCGGAGCGCGGCCGCGAGCGCGTCGAGCGACGCGAGAGCGCGGATCTCCTTCAGCCAGGCCTCGAGCTTCTCGACGATCGCCACACCTTGGGTCTGCTCGAGGTCGGCGCGCCGCGCCGCGGCGTCGGCGCGCTGCCACGCATCGCGGAGTGCTGCGCGCATGCGCGCCAGGTCGCGCTCCGCGCGCGGTGCTTCCAGGAGCTCCGGGTCCAAGCGCCGCGCTTCCTCGAAGAAGAGCTGCGCGCGCGCCAAGCCCTCTTCGAACGCCGCGCGCTCGGCAGCGGGCAGCTCTTCCGGCGCCCGCTCGCCCTCGCTGCCGCGGAGCTGTGAGCGCAACGTCTCGAGCGCGAGCGTGCCTTGATTGAACGCCGCGCGCGCGGCGAGTGGGCGCGAGCCCGTGCGGGCTTTCCGGTACTCGCGCTCGGCGCCGGCGCGATCGCCGCTGGCCTGCAGCGCGAGCGCGCGATCGTAGGCCAGCCGCGGATCCTCAGGGCGCGCTTCCTGTAGCCCGCGCAAGATCTCCTCCGCGCGTCCCGCTTCCCCGGACTCGATCGCGCGGAGCGCCTCCGCCGAGCGCTGGGACAGCTCGTCGCCGCAGCCCGTGAGCCCAAGCAAGAGCGCGCCGCAGAGCAGCAGCGACGCTGTGCGCGATGCGGCGCGTCGCACGGCGGGCGTCGCGAAGTAGAGCGCGAGGCAGAGCAGAGCAGGTGCCAGGAAGAACGGATAGCGCTCGATGCCGCGGCGCAAGGTCATCCGTCGCCCGCGCGTCTCCTCGAGATCGGGGAACTCGGCGCGATAGCGCTCGACGAGCTGCAGCAGCTCGTCAGTGCCGACGTAGAAGCCATTGCCGAGGCGCGCGAGCTCGCGCAGCGGTTCGCTCGCGAACTCGAGCGCAATGGCCTGGCCATCGCGCGTCCGCTGCACCTGCCCGCCGATCACCAGCGGGCGTCCGCCGCCACCCTCGCGGCCGACGCCCACCGTCACCAAGCGCACGCCGCGCTTCGCCAGCACGCGCGCGGCGAGCTTCGGCAAGGAATCCTGATCGATGCCGTCGGTGACGAGCACGACGATCTTCCCGCCGCGGCGCGGATCGTTCGCCGCATCGCCTTCGGCTTCGAAGCGGAGCTCCGCGTCGTCGTCGAGATCGGAGGCCGACCACGACTCGCCGAAGACCTGCGCGAGCTCTTGCTCGTGCGTCTCGAGCCAGCGCGGATCGAAGAGGCGCACGAGCTCGACCTCGAGGTCGGCGCTCTCCGGGACGCCGAGCAAGGTGCAGAGCTTCGCGCGATTCGCGCGCACCAGCGCCGCGTCGGAGACGAGCTCGAAGAGCTTGCGATGCACCGCGAACCAGCGCGGCTCGAGCACGCGATGCGCGGCGAAGAGCGCCGTGCCGATGCGCGTGCCGCCGCGCCCGGCGTCCGAGGGCTCGGCGCTGCGCAGCGCGTCGAGGAAGAAGCCCGTGTCGCTGGTGAGGACGCAGCTCTGCGCGGCGCCGCCCGCGAAGAGCACGAGGCCCAATCGATCGCCGGGGTTCTCGCGGACGAGGCGCTCCAGCGAGGCCTTGGCGCGCGCGAGGGGGGTGAGCGCTTCGTTCTCGCTCAGCATCGAGCGCGAGACGTCGAGCGCGATCACGACATCGACGCCCTGCGTCGTGATCACCTCTTCGCGCGTGCCCCAGGAGGGACCCGCCGCCGCGAGCGCCGCGAGGCCGAAGCCGCTGGCGAGCAACGCGGCACGAGCGAAGGCGCGCCCGCGGTCGAGCGCGGGCAGCAAGCGCTTACCGACGACTTCGCCGACGAAGCGCGCCGCCGCGCGTCGCCGCTGCGCATGCGCGTGCAGCACGAGGAGTGCCGCGAGCGGGGCCGCGGCGAGCAGCCAGAGCCATTGAGGTGCGAGCCAGCTCATGGGATCGAGTGGGGCTACGGCAAGCTGCGGAAGCGGGTCGAGACGAGCAACACGTGGAGGAAGAGCGCGATCAGGCCCGCGACGAGCGGCCAGCGGTATTGCTCGGCGGTGACGACGCGGAGACGCGGCGGATGGCGCGTGGTCTCGAGCGCATCGATGTCGCGGTAGACCTGCTCCAGCTCCGCGCGCTGCGCGGCGGAGAAGTACTGGCCGCCCGTGCGCTCGGCGATCGCGCGCAGCGTCTTCTCGTCGAAGCCCTGCCCCGAGCTGCCGACGCCGATCGTGTGCACGCGGATCCCCTCCGCGGCGGCGATCTCCGCGGCCGTCTTCGGCACGACTGCGCCGACGTTGCTCTCGCCGTCGGAGAGCAGCACGATCACCTTCGAGCGCGAGTCGACGTCGCGTAGCCGCGCGATCGCGATCGAGAGCGCGTCCCCGATCGCGGTGAGATGCGCCTCGGGATCCTCCGCGCTGCGGCGCGTGATGCGCACGTCCGCCAAGGTCTCCAGCAGCGCTTCGTGATCGAGCGTCACGGGGCAGAGCGATTGCGCGTAGCCGGCGAAGGAGACGAGGCCGATGCGGTCCTGCGGGCGCCCGGGGAGCACGTTCCTCTGCGCGCGACCGCTCGCATCGACGCTGGGCTTCGCGGCGCTCTCGTCCTCGACGTCGACGAAGTCGCGCACGACCTCCTTCACCACGTCGAGGCGCGTGCGCGGACGACCGCGCCACGCGGGATCCTCGAGGTCGGTCTGCAGCATCGACTCGGAGCGGTCGATCACGAGCAGGATCGAGACGCCGCGTTCCTCGCTCTCGACGTAGCTGCGCACCGTCTGCGGGCGCGCGAGCGCGACCACGAGTGCCGCGAGCCCGAGCCAGGGCAGGAGCCCGAGCCAGCGCTTCACGCGCTGCGCGCCCGTGCGCGGCAGCGCGCGCAAGCCCTCCATCCCGGAGAACACGAGCACCGGCCGGCGCGCCGCGCGGCCCGCGCGGTAGAGCGCGAAACCGATCGGCAGGAGCAACCCGAGCACGAGCGGGAACGCGAAGCTCATCGCTGGCTCGCCTCCTGCGCGTGGATCGTGTCGATCAAGTGCTGCGCGGCCTCGAGGCTGTGCTCGATGGACTTGGCATCCGGTCGTTGCGCGGCGTACTTCACTGGGTCCGCGGCGCTGAGGAACGCGCGCAGCTCCTGCTTCGCTGAGGCGGGATACGCGGGATGCTCCTCGATCTCGCGCAGGAACTCCTCCGTCGTGCGCTCGGGTGCTTTGAGCCCCGTCGCGCGCTCCAAGTAGGTGCGCACGATCAGGGTCAGCCGGTAGTAGAGCTCGCCGAAGAGCTCGCCTTCGACGAGACCGGAGCCACGCAGCGCTTGCAGCGCCGCGCGCGCTTCTTCGCGCGGATCGGGCGGCGGGAGCGACGCGGCGCGACGCTGCCGGCGGCGCCACCAGAAGAGCAGCACGCCGAGCGCTACGGCGCCGCCCGCGCCGACACCGATCCAGGCCGCGTAGCTCCGCTCGGGCGGGATCGCGATCCCGGCCAACGGACCGGGCAGCTCTTCGAAACGCGGCGCGCTGCCCTCGCTCGGCGGATCGACCTCGAGCGCGAAGGTCGGCAGCTCGAGCACGAGCGGGGCGGCGTCCGCGCTCGGTTTCGCGCGCAGCGCCGCCAAGCGCCCGAGCGCGCGTCCCGAGCGCGGTGCCTCGAAGCGCGCGCGCCAGCGCTTCGTCTGCTCGGCGCCTACGGCGCGGTTCTCGAGCAACGTGAGATCGAGGAGCTGGAGATGCCCGGCGCGCGCGCCCTGTTCCCACGCGAGCTCGACGTAGCTCGCCGGGGAACGCAGCTCGACCTCGACTTCGATCACGCCGCCGAAGAGCACGCGCCGCGGATGCACCTGCGCGATCGCGCGCAGCTCGCCCGCGCTCGCTTCGAGCACTTGCACTTGCGCCGGATCGCGCAAAGGTTCGACGACGGGATCCTCGTCGCGCGAGCAGGCGACGAGCGCGCAGCCGAGCAGGAACGCGAGCCAGCGCTGCAGGAAGCTCATCGTCGTCGAGCTCATGTTCGTCGAGCTCATCGGCGGCCGCGCTCGCGGCGGCGGAAGAACGCGTGCAGGCTCACGACGTACGGGCGATCGGTCGAGAGCTCGAGCGCATCGACGTCGCAGCGGCGCAGGCGCTCGCGCACGGCGGTGCTGCGCTCGGCGGCGCGCTTCGCGAACGCCTCGCGCACCGCGCGGTGGCGCGTATCGAGCTCCAGCACCTCGCCGGTCTCCGCGTCGAGGAGCTCGACGAAGCCGACCGCGGGTAGCTCCTGCTCGCGCGGATCGCTGAGCGGGATCGCGACGAGCTCGTGGCGCCGCGCGGTGACGCGCAGCGCGAGCTCCCAGTCGGGGCAGTCGAAGTCGCTGAGGACGAACACGACCGCGCGGCGCCGCTGCACGCGGCGGAGGAACGAGAGCGCACCGGCGAGATCCGTCGGCAACGCCTCGCGTTGCGCGCGTCCGTCGCCGCGCGGGCGGCGCGGAGCGCGCGGCTCGACCGCGACCAGCTCGCGCAGCAAGCGCAGCACGGCGCCGCGGCCCTTCCGCGGCGGGTAGTAGCCGCGCACCTCTTGGTCGAAGAGCAGGAGGCCCACCTTGTCGTGGTTCTTCGCCGCGCTGAACATCAGCAACGCCGCGAGCTCGGTCGCGAGCTCGAGCTTCGAACGCTCGCCGGAGCCGAAGAGGTTCGACGCCGAGACGTCGACGGCGAAGAGCACGGTGAGCTCGCGCTCTTCCTGATAGCGCTTCACGAAGGGCTTGTCGGCGCGCGCGGTGACGTTCCAGTCGATGCTGCGCACGTCGTCGCCGGGCTGGTACTCGCGGACCTCGTCGAACTCCATGCCGCGGCCCTTGAAGGTGCTCGCGTACTCGCCGGCCAGCAGGTCGTTCACCTGCCGGCTCGCGACGATCTGCAAGCGCTTCACCTGCGCGAGGATCTTGGCGACGTCCATGGCTCGAGCGCTCTGGTTCTCTCGCGTGCGCTACGGAACGGGCACGCCGGCGAGCACCTTCTTCACCACCTCGTCGGCGCGGAGCTCCTCCGCTTCCGCCTCGTAGGTGAGGAGGATGCGATGGCGCAGGACATCGGGGGCGATGTCCTTCACGTCCTGCGGCGTCACGAAGCCACGGCCGGCGAGGAACGCCGCCGCGCGCGCCATGAGCGCCAGATTGATGCTCGCGCGCGGCGAAGCCCCGACCTCGATGCGCCCATCCAGATCCTTCAGCCCGAAGGCCTTGGGCTCGCGCGTCGCGCGCACGACGTCGACGATGTAGCTCTTCACCTTGTCGTCGATGTAGAGCATCTCCATGGTCTGCCGCGCGGCGAAGAGCTCGGCCGGCGACGCGACCGCCTTCGGCTCGCGCAGCAACGAACCCAGCGCGCGATCGACGATCTCCTTCTCCTCCGCGGCGCTCGGGTACTTCACGATCAGCTTCAGCAGGAAGCGGTCGACCTGCGCCTCGGGCAGGGGATAGGTGCCCTCCTGCTCGATCGGGTTCTGCGTCGCGAGCACCAGGAACGGCGCCTCGAGCGGATAGGTCGTGTCGCCGATCGTGACCTGGCGCTCCTGCATCGCCTCCAGCAGCGCGCTCTGCACCTTCGAAGGCGCGCGGTTGATCTCGTCGGCCAGGATGATGTTCGCGAAGATCGGGCCCTTCTTCGGCGCGAAGGTCCCCTCGCGCGGGTTGTAGATCAGCGTCCCGATCAGGTCCGCCGGCAGGAGGTCCGGCGTGAACTGGATCCGCTGGAAGCGGGTCGAGAACACCTGCGCCAGCGCCTTCACCAGCGTCGTCTTCGCGAGCCCGGGCAGCCCCTCCAGCAGCACGTGGCCGTCGGCGAGCAGCGCCATCAGGAGCCGGGTCACCAGGTGCTCCTGGCCGACCACCACCTTGCCCACCTCGGCCCGGATGCGGGCGAAGAGGTCGGCGTGGCCGGCGATGCGTTCCTTCACGAGCTGGAGGTCGACTTGCATGGGGGTCCGAGAGAGTGTTCCGGGCCGAGAACGAAGGCACCCCGGCCGGTGTTGGCGCTCATTGAAGAAAGCGCGCCGATTGAGTCAAGGGCGCCGCAGGAGCGGAGTTGCGCCGGAGAAGAGCGGCAGGAATCGGCGGCGTCGGATCCGGCGCGACGGGGCGGGCAGGATGCCATGCGGCGCGGGGAAGGACGAGCGAACGGGGCGAATGCCTCGGGTCGCTCAGCGCGCCGGCCAATGCCACACGGGCTGATCGAGCAAGCCCTGTCCCGCGAGGGCGGTGGCACCGCTGATCTTCTCGAGCTGCAGGAGGTTGACCTCCCCTTCGTGCTCCAGAGCCTCCATGAGCCGTACGGAGTGCGAGACGACCACCACCTGCGAGCGCTTCGCGGCCTGCAGGATCAAGCGTCCGAGAGCCGGCAGCAGATCCGGGTGCAGGCTCGTCTCGGGCTCGTTGAGGACCAACAGCTCCGGTGGGCGTGGGCTGAGCAGCGCTGCCGCGAGCAAGAGATAACGCAGCGTGCCGTCCGAGAGCTCGGCCGCGCGAAGGGGACGCAGCAAGCCCGTTTGATGCATGGCCACTTCGAAGAGGCCCTCGCCGAACAGCACCTCGACCTCTGCGCCGGGAAAGGCATCCTCGATGGCCTGATGCAGCGCCTGTGGATCGCCGATCTCGAGGATCGTCTGCAGCGCGGCCGCCAGGTCCGCACCATCGTGACCGAGCACGGGCGTGTGGGTGCCGATCTGCGGCAGGCGCGCCGGTGCCTCGCGATCCGTGCGCAGGTGATCGTAGAAGCGCCAAGAGCGGACCCGGTCTCGCAAGGTCAGCACCTCCGGCGCCGCCTGCGGATCCGCGCAGCGCGCGAGCATGCTCTCGAAGGTCGGTACGGTCTTCGAGACGACGCGCCAGCCGCTCTCGGTGCGCGCCGACGCGATCGCGCCGCGCCGTTCGAACAAGGCGGAAGCGGCGCGGTAGCGCGGGCCGTTCCAGATCGCCTCGCGCTTGATGTCGGGGTCCAGCGCGAAGGCACTACGATCCACGAGGGGCAGGCCGAGCTCGATGGCATAGCCGAAGTCCTCGCCCGCGAACCCGAGCTTGAGCGCGACCGGACGGTTGCGCGAGCCGCCTTCCATCTCGTGCTCGCCGCTGAGCGCGTCGCGCCGCGGGCTCTCCGGCCCGGCCCACAAGACCGACGGCAATCCGCCTTCGCGCGCCAGCGAAGCGATGAGCCCGCCTTGCCCCGCATCGGCCAGCAGGCGCAGCGCGCGATAGACACTCGACTTGCCGCTGCCGTTCGCGCCGACGATGAGGTTCAGCTTGCGGAGGGGCAGGATCAGGTCGCGCAGGGAGCGGTAACCCGAGACGGCGAGCGTGTGCAGCATGGGGGTTGGCCAGGTGAGGGCGCGGCCAGTGGGGCCATGATCCTCGTTAGACGATTCTCTTCTCGGCAGAGTGATCGAGGGGGACGCGCGTCCCCCGGCTAGGAGCGTCCAAGCGAAACTTCCGACAGTCGGCCTTCCGTGAACCAGAGCACCACCATTCGGCTCGAATCCCCAAGCCGGAAGCCATACTGCCACGTGACTTTGTTCTGTTGGCTGCCGACGTGCTGCGGCGTTCCGAAGCGACGATAGATCTCGGCTTGCGAAGCACCGAAGAGCTCGACCGTCGCTCGGCGATCGGGCCGTGCCGAAGGTTCGGCTGCGCGAAGATCGCCTTCGAAACGCCCGCAGAACTCGGCCAGCGCTTCGGGATCCACCTCGCGACCCGCTTCTCCTTCGGCGCGGAGCGCGGCCTCCGCGGCCGGCGCCGCGGAGCGTGCCGTTGCTCTCTGCAGAACGACCTCGAGCTTGCCGAGCAGCGCCTCGAGGCGCACGGCTTCCGGCGCTTCCGTTGCCGAAGTGCGCATCGTCATGGCTGCGCTTCGATCGACGACGAGCGGCTGCTTCTCGAGATGCGAGTTCAGCTCCTCGAGCTCGCGGCAGAGCCGCGTCAGCGATTCGCCCTGGTCGCCGGGGAGCGCAGCGGCCGGCATCGCGCGAGCGTCGCTCTCGCGCGTGGAGAAGCCGCGGTCGAGCAGCAAGGTGCCCAGCGAAGCGCACGCGGCGACCGCCAGGCAGAGGAGCGGAACGCGATAGGAAGAAGGAGGCGTCGTGCTCATGGGAGCTCGTGGGCGAAGATCCAGTGCCTGCGCCGTCCGGAGGATCTGGTACCCGGCGCCGCGCAGACGGCCCGCGGCGCCAGAAGGAGCATGGCGGGCGCTCCGGCCTACCGCAACGCGCTGAGGCGCGTGCGGCACGTGTCGCCTCACGTTCACCACGCACGAGCGGCTCGGCGGCGAAAGGCGAACGAAGGACGGAATCGATCCCGTGCGCTAGAGTTCGAACCTGGCCACTGCGATTCGCCGGACTGCGCCACGGAGGATCTATGCCTCGCCATCGCCTCGCCCCTTGGTTGCTCCCTTGCATCGGCTTGATCGGGATCGCGCTCGGCGCGCTCGGCTCGGCTTGGTTCGCGCCGGAGCCTCTCGCGGCGAGCGCGAACAACGACGGCCGGGACCTGTCTCCGCCCGAGCTCCCACGCGGCGCCGAAGTAGGAGTCGCGGAGACGGCCGAAGCGGCCGTGACGCGCGAGTCGCTGGCGGAGGAAGAGGCTCAGGGTTCGTTCGGCTCCGCAGCGAACGGCGCGCTCACGACCTTCGGATCGAGATCCATCGTCGAAGGCGTCGTGCGACGCCTCGATGGCGGCGCGCTCGCGGGCGTCACGATCCGCGCGACGCCGTGGATTCACGATGAGTGGAGCTTCCTCGGTGCTCAAGGCGAATCGAGCGTGTCAGGGGGCGCCCCGCCTCCAAGCCGAACCGACGTGTCGGTCTATGCGCGCTACGAAGCGCGACTCAGAGCGGGGATGCGCGAGACGACGACCGACGCCGCGGGACGCTATCGTCTGGAGCTGGATCCTGCAGCGCCGTCGCATATCGAAGCTTGGCACGAGGGCTTCGAGCTGCGCCCGTTGGGGCGAGACTACGTCGCAGAGCATGAGGGCGAGGTCACCCTCGAGTTCCTGGCTCACCCGCTGTTCGCGCTCGAGGTCGATGTGCGCTTGCCCGATGGCTCTCACCCGCGCCGGGCGATCCTGGAGGTGCGCGGATCGGAGAGCCATCGAGAGATCCCGTGGACGCCGCGGCGGACCCGTGTCTCGCTCGCGGAGGGGAGCTGGCGGCTCGCGGCTCGAGTAGAGCGGTCCGGAATGCGCTGGAACGAGGGCCCAACGTGGGTCGAGGTCGAAGTGGTGGCCGGCGTGGCGCAGAGAGAGCCGATTCGCTTCGTGATCGAGGAGCCAGCGCGCTTGGAGGGGCGCCTCACGTGGCCGCAAGCCGAGCTCCTCGGCACGGACGCGCTGCACGTCTGTCGCGAGAGCGAGAGCGAAAGCGAGAGCTACGTCTTTCACGAGGACGGCTTCACCTTCGGCGAGCGCACCATCCACGGCCCGCCCGGGAACATGCGCTATCGCCTCCAGGGCTTGGAGCGCGGCTCCCAGAAGATCTGTGTCCGTCTCGGCGCGCGTGTCCTCCTCGAGCGCACGGTCGACGTGCAGAGCACCGTCACGCTGTGCGATCTCGAGGTCCCTCCGCTCGAGCGGCTGCGCGCGATCAGCGTGCTGGCGCTCGATCCCGAGGGTCGCCCCGTGCTCGACGCGAGGATTTGGATCAACACCGCGGAACGGACCCAGAGCGATGTGTTCGCCATGTTGCGGCGCCGCGGCGCGAATCGCTGGATCCTGGCCAGCGCCATCGCACCGGAGCTATCGCCCGAGAAGCGCGAGTTGGAGATCCAGGCCTCCTGCGAGCGCTTCGGCACGACCTCCATGCGCTGCGATCCCACGACCCTCGAGACCCTCGAGATCCGCTTCGTGGCGCCTGGGAAGCTCGAAGTCGACCTCCGCTCGAAGGAGCCCACGCGCGTCGCCGCGACCCTTCGTAGACATCAGCCCCGCTCGCGGGAGAGCGATTGGAGCGGCTTCGGAGACGACGTTCGCGAGCTCTCCGCTCCGACGGTGACCGCCTGGAGCAAGCTGCAGCCCGGCACTTACGTCCTCGAGATCTTCCGCGTGAATTCGGAACGCCGCAGCCATCAGACAGCACCCCTGCACAAGCGCGAGATCGAGATCCACTCCGGCTCGAACACCGTCTCGGTCGACCTGTAGCCGCGCGCCGACTGCGCGCGTCGCAAGGATCGACCGCTCTGCGTGTCCCCACTCGGGAGAGCGATTTCAGAGCGTGCGAGAGCACGTTCCTCGATGCAGATGAAGTCGAGCTTCTTGTCGATCTCGGCCGCAGCGCTGCACTGGGGGCGGCGGGATCGGAGGCGCAAGCTGAAGATCCGCAGGGGCCAGCGGCCAGACCTCACGGGTTGATCAGCGCATCCGCTCCGTTCGTGAAGCGCAGGTTGCCGCCCTGCAGCGCGATCCCCTGGAAGGTGACGCGTCCGCCGAGCAAGAGGTCGATGTGGGGGATCGTCATGCTCAGCGTTGCGGCGTGGTTCGCGCCGGTGGTGCCGCTGAAGAGCACCGTGAGCGGGGGTATCAGCAACGCGCCCTGGATCGGCGGGATCACGAAGGGCGCGATGAAGGTCGACTCGGCGAAGACGAGGAACGGCGAGCCGCTGACGGAGTGGAGCCGCACGTCGGCGGTGGCGCCGAGCGCGAAGGTGTTCCCCGTCGTTCCGCTCACGTCGCTCTGGAGCTCGACGGTGGGGGCATCGACCACGAGGAGGCGCACCATCAAGAACTCCGTGTAGGCCAAGCTCGCGGTCGCCGCCGTCGATGCGCCGCTGCCGAACGGGCCGAAGGTGCCGTACGCGAGCGGTAGATCCCCGCGGCGCGCCGCGGTCTCCACGGTCAAGACGCCGGGGACTGACGGAATCGAGGCGCGGTTGATCACCTTCTTCAGATCGATGACGAGCGCATCGGTGCCGTTGTGGAGGAAGGGCGTCGAGAAGGGGATCGGTGACCAACGCCGCGCGGTGAACGCGATGCCGATGTTCGCCGCGCCGTACACGAGGGTCGGCGCGAGCAGGTTCGCGTCGAAGGCGGACGAGAGCGACGCGGCTGGCGTGTTGCTCAGGGTGATCTGCAGGCTCGAGTAGATCAGCGTGCCCGTCCAGACCTGCGAGCTCACCTCGAGGCCGGCGATCATCGTCGGGGTCGTGGGTAGGTGGGTCGCAGGGATGAGCAGCTGATAGCGGGACTCGTCGAAGTTCCGGTTCGCGCGCACGACACCGAATGGGACGACGTTCCCGACGCTCTCGGTCGTCGTCGATTGCGGATACGCCAGCGGGGACTGGCCTCGAACGATGGCTGCACTCGCGAGGACGAGAAAGGTGGACGCGAGGAGAGAGATGCAGCGCATGACGAAGAGGCCTCTTCGAGACGGGGACGGCAGCCGCCTCGGCACGCGTGGAAGGGCGAGGGGGGCCCGGATGCTGACTTGCCGAGAGCCTCTCCAGGCTATGTCGGTGGGGGCGATCTGTCTGCCTTCGGTTCCGTCGCATGCCGCGGCCCTTCTCGTCGCCGTACGCGAGGAACCGCCCGTCCGGCGAGTACGCCAAGCCCTTCGGACCCGTTCCCGGAGAGGAGAAGACGAGCGCGCGCGTCGCCGTCTCGTGCACGACGAGATCGCGGCCCTTCGCCGCCACGGCGTGCCCATCGGGCGAGAACGCGATCGCGCCGACCCAATGCGACCCGGTCTCGCGCGTCGCAACGACGCGGCGAGATGCGACGTCGATCCACAAGACCTCACCGAGCTCACCGCCGGAGGCGAGGAGATCGCCGTTCGGCGAGAAGGCGAGCGCGTGCGAGACACCGCCGGGAATCGCATAGGAGCCGAGGGGCTCGAGGGCGAGAGCTTGCGACCCGCTCGGGACGGCCGAGAGGCTCGCGCACGCAACGAGCAGGGCGACGAGGGCCGCACGGCGAACGATGGGAGACGGCGAGGTCATGACAAGCTCCGTGCTGAAGCGACGATTCGAGGCGCGCGTGGGCAAAACACGTAACTCGCCGCTCGCGCCCCGACCTTCCTCGGCCGCGGCCGAGCTGCTGCAGCGCGAGACGTTCTGCCAGGATGCTCCGTTGAGCCCGAAGAGCGCGGCAGGGGAGTGGCGGATGGGCGGCACTCGAGTGGGCAGTCCCAAGTGTTCGAGGATGCGCCGAGCGAAGTCCCCGCAGCCGCCGTTATCCATTCTCGACTCCTCGACTTTCCGGTACCCTTGCCGCCCTTCTTGCTTCTTCGAAGGTGCACCGATGCAGCTCTGGAACCACGCCTTTCCCGGTATCTACATCGACGCGACCGAGGCGCAGTCGTTTTTTCACCGCGCCTCGCGAGATCTGAACTCGATCGCGAGCAAGCCGATCGGCAAGAGCTTGCTGGAGTTGATCTCCAAGCGCTGCCGCGGCATCGGCACCAAGGTGGTCGGCGGGCAGGTGGTCGTGAAGCTCGGCGTGGGCACGATCGGCGGCGACGCGTCCTGGGAAAAGACCGCAGCCGCGCCTGGCGACTTCGACGTCATTGGGCGCGGAGGCAGCGCATCGAAGGTCGGAGGCGCCGCAACCAACTTCAGGCTCGCCGGCGCCGGCGCGTCCTGTCCCGTCGCCTACAATCCGAGCGCCGAGAGCCAGTACAACCAAGTCTTGGGCATTCCAACGCCGCCGTACATCGCGCTCGGGCATGAGCTGATCCACGCCTTGCACAGCCTCTCCGGTGACATGTACACCGACAGCAACGGCGATATCGACGTCATGCACGAAGAAGCCCGCACCTGCGGCATCGGCCCCTACAGCGGACAGCGCATCAGCGAGAACGCGCTGCGCAAGGAGCATGGGCTGACCCCGCCCCGCACCTACTACAGCGACCCCGGCGACTGCGACGGGCTGGCCAGCATCACGCGCTGAACGCGCTCTAGCATCGATTCATGCTCAGCCTCTCGGGTCAAGTCCCGAGGGAGTCCCGCCCTACTGCCTCTCCCGACCTCCAGCGCCTTTTCGTCCGGATGTGCGGCAAAGTTACTGCCGCTCATCCCTCCTCCAACCACCTCGGATCCACGAGCGACCCGAGCTGTGAACGCAGCAACGCCCGCGCGCGATGCGCGCGCACCTGCAAGGTGCCGACCTCCGCGCCGCAGAGCTCGGCCATCTCGGGATAGGGCAGGCCTTCCAGGTGATGCAGCACGAAGGCCTCGCGCAGCAGCACGGGCAGGCGATCGACGGCGAGCGCGAGCTCGGCGGCGACCTCGCGGCGCACGAGGCTCGTGAGCGCGCCGCGGCGCGCGTCGATCGGCGTCGGTACGGCGTCGAGGCGGCCGGAGCGCTCGCGTTGCACACCGGCGCGCGCATGCGAGCGACCGGCGCGGACGACGATCGCGAGCAGCCAAGCAGCGAAGCGCGCGGGCTCGGCGAGCTGGGCGAGCTTCTCCCACGCGCGCTGGAGGCTCTGCTGCACGAGGTCTTCCGCGCTCGCCTCGTCGATGCCCATGCCGGCGAGGAAGCGCAGCAGGCGCTCGCGCTCGGGAGCCGCGAGTGCATCGAACGCCGCGCGCTCGCCGGCGCGAGCGCGACGCACGAGGTCCTCGGTCGTGTTCATCCGGCGTAGCCTCCGCGCGAGAGGCGCAGCGCCGCGTGGAGCGCGCGCTGCACGGCGGCGTTGCGCAGCAGGCGATCGCAGCGCTCGCGTGGCGCACCGGCGGCGACGGCGAGACGCAGCGCGTCGCGCGCCGTATTGAAGTCGCAGCGCTCGCAGCTCGCGGCCGCGCGAACGAGATGGCGCTCGGGCGAGCGCCAGTCGAGCTCGTCGGCGAGGTGCTCGAGCGCGCGCGCGCGTTCCGCGGCGGGGGTGAGATCGCGCACGGCGAGCATGCGCGCCGGCATGTAGTGCGGATGCTCCGCGTGGAGGGTGCGGAGCTGGGAACGCGGGAGCGAGTCTTCTCGTTGCGCTGCGTCGAGGAGGAGTGCCAAACAGCGATCGGCGAGGGTGTGAGCTTCCTCCTTCGGTGCAGGCCAGGCGCGCCACGCGCGCTCCACGTCGCTGGCGCCGCCCGGGAAGAGCTCCGCGATCACGCCTTCGGCGCCGAACGCGGCGAGATGCAGCTCCGTCATCAAGTTGCAGTGGAATGCCGTGGCGTTCTTCTCGAGCAGATCGCGCGAGGCCTGGAAGTAGCCGAGGTGCAGGGACGCTACGCCGCGCACGCCGCGCCATGCGATGGCCGAGCTGGAGAGGTCTCCGCCCGCGACGACCTGCTCCAAAGCGTCGCGCCCGCGTGAGGGCACTTGCTCGCGCTCCAGCGCTTCGCGGAAGAGTCGGGCGAACTCGGTCGCGGGATCGCGGCGCACGAAGCTCTCCACTCGCCCTGGTTCGCGCGCGTTGCGCGAGCTTCTGTCGAAGGTCATCCAAAGGAGCGAAGCCGCGAGCGCGCCGGCGGCGAAGGCGAGACTCGCGGAGAACCATCCCGACTTGCTGCGCGCGCGCGGCGGAGCCAACTCGTTCGCGAACGCGCGCAGCTCGCGAGCGACGTCGAGCGCACGCTGCGGCCGCTCGCGTGCATCCTTGGCGAGTAAGCGCAGCACCAGGGCATCGAGCGCGGGCGGAACGCCGGTGCGGAGACGCGAGGGCGGCTCAGGTTCCAGCGACTCGACGAAGCGCAGCGTCTGCAGGAGGTTCCGGCCCGCGAAGGGGGAGCGCGCGGTCAGGAGCTCGTAGAGCAGGAGGCCGAGCGCGTGGAGGTCGGTGGCGGGCGTGATCGCGCTCGGCTCTTCGAGCACCTGCTCGGGCGCCATGTACTGTGGCGTTCCCACGAGCTCGCCGGTGCGCGTGAGCGAGCTTTCTTCGCTCGCGCGCGCGACGCCGAAGTCGACCAAGTGCGCGCGATCCGCGGCATCGAGGATCACGTTTTCGGGCTTCAGGTCGCGGTGGACGACCTCTACGGCGTGCGCGGCGGCGAGCGCTTCGGCGAGATCGGCGGCGCAGCGGAGTGCCCGGGGGATCGGCCAAGGAGTGCCGTCGAGGGAGAAGCGCAGCGAACGGCCGTCGATGCGCTCCTGTGCCAAGTAGGCGCGGCCCTCGTGCATGCCGGAGGCGAGCACGCGCGCGACGAGCGGGTGCTCGATCTTCTGCGCGGCG
>JAEUHW010000458.1 GCA_016793245.1 Planctomycetota bacterium | reverse complement strand
CGGCGCGAGCAGACTCACCGCCTCCTGCGCTTGCAGCGCCTCCATCAAGATCCCGAGGTACTTCGCGCTGAGCTGCCGCTCGCGCGCGAGCGGCTCGAGGTGCGCCGGAGAACGCGGCCCCTCTCGCAGCGCGAGCGCCGCTTCGAGGTAGCGCTCGATCGGCAGGCGACCGCCGGCGTTCGTGTCGAAGACGATGCCCTGCAGGTTCACCTGGGTCGCGCCACCGGGATGCGTGTAGCGCCGGTAGAGCGCGCGGATCGCCGCCAAGCGCTCCTCGCTCTGATCGCGGGCGCTGGTGTGCGCGGAGAACGCGATGCCGTCGGGCAGGAGCACGAGGTGCGCCGCGATCTCGCGCGCCGCGTCGAGGTACTTCGCGAGCAGCATCGGCGACATCGGCAGCGCCTGGCCGACGTTGCTGAAGCCCTCCCCTGCCGCGCCATCGGCGGGCAGCTCGCGCGCGGGTTCAAGGCTCGCCACCCCGGTGAGATCGCGCAGCGTGTACGCGAACTCGGCGTTGCTGAGCCGCCGCAGCAGCACGGGCCCCGGATCGCCGGCCTCCGCGCGCGCGACCTCGGCCAACGCTGAACGCAGCTCGGCGACGAGGGCCGCGCGCTCGGCCGCGTCGAGCGCCGGCGCCTCCGGCGGCGGCATGTCCCCCGCTTCGACGAGCGCGAGCGCTTCCTGCCAGAGGCGCGGCTCGCGCCGCAGCTCCGCGAGGTTCGCGAAGCGCTCGAGATCGACGTCGCCCTTCGCCTTCGCGGTGCCGTGACACTCGAAGCAGCGCGCCGCGAGACGCGGGCGTAACTCGCTCGTGAAGCGCTCGCTCGCAGACGCTCTCGGTTCCTGCGCTGCGACGGATGCGGCGAGCGCACTCGACGCGGCGATCGCTCGCGCGCCGTGGCGCCACCATGCGCCGAGAACCCCTGCGCCGAAGACCCATGCGCCGAAAACGCCGCGCGCCGCAGCCTGCGATGCAGGCTCCGGCGCGCACATGCGAACGCTGGCGAAGCGAATCACTCTCGCTTCTTCGAAGTGAGGATCCGGATCTGCGTCACCTCGAACACCGGCGGCGTGAACTCGGAGCGCTCGCGGCCCTTCACCGCGATCTCGCGCCCGACGTAGTCGGCGAGATCGTAGCGGCCGCTCTCGCACATCAGGTTCACCGAGGGACGCTCGCCGCGCTCGATCACATAGCGCACGGGACCCGCGCTCAGCGTCTGCTCGCCCTGCTTCACGACCCAGCCGAAGTGCTGCCAGTTCTCGAGCACCTTGTCGGGCGTCGGCGCGTGCACGCGCTCCTGCTCCTTCAGCTTGGCTTTGAGCGCGTCGGCCTTCTGGCGCTCGATCTCCGCCAGCTTCGCCTGCGAGTTGGCCGAGAGCGCCACGGCCTCGGCTTCGCCGACCGCGAGCTCGAAGCCCTTCAAACGCTCGTAGACCTTCTCCTTCAACTTCGGGCTCTTCGGCTTGCCTTCGACGCCGTTCGTCGCGAGCGCGTTGTAGGCATCGCGCACCGCTTGGAAGTCGCCGCTCGTGCCCTTCGCGAGCTCGGCATCGCGGAGCTGATCGACGGGCTTCAAGAGTTCCTCGGCGTAGGCCTCGGAAGCGACGTAGGTGCGCTCGCGCTCCGCCTTCTGCATCTCGCCGACGATGGCCGCGAGGAACTGCTCCTGCTGCTTGCCGAACTCCTGCTCGGCCTGCGCGCTGTCGTTCACGCGCTCGAGCTGCGCGGAATCGACCCAGGCGCTCAAGCGCGGCGGCGCCTGCACGCGCGCCCAGCTCCCGCTCTGCTCCAGCAGCAGCACGCGCTCGCCGCGCTCCAAGCGATCGGGCTCGAGCGGGGCGTTGTCCGTCGTCGTCGCGCGCACGCGGAAGTTCACGCGATCGGCGTCGACCATGCGCTCGCCGGGGACATCGCTCTCCTTCAAGAACGAAGTCGCGATCCAGCCGCTCAGTCCACCGGGCACGCTGACCCGCCACCAACCGTTGTAGCTGCCGCGCACGCGCACGATCGTGCCGGCCTCGAGCGTGCGGAACGCCTCTTCGCGCTCGCCCGCATAGCGCCGCGCGGTCGCGCCGCCGGACTTCACGCGCGCCCAGCTCTCCGCGGCGGGCGCCTGCACGCGCTGCACCTCGGGATCACTCTCCTTCACCGGCGGCTTCTCCGGTGCCGGAGTCTGCCCGACGGGTGCGGGCTGTTGCGGCGTGCGTCCCGCCTCGAGCTCTTCGGGCGTCTGTGCGCCGAGCCCCGCGGCGAGGAACACCGTCGCGAACGCGAGCGAGAGCAGACGGGAGCGAGCGGCCGACGCGAAGCGCGGACGACTCGAGAGGGAGAACGCGAGCGATCGAACCATGGTCCTACTCCGCCGAGAGACCGGCGACCCTCGAGGCCGAGAGCCCAACCGGTTGTGGCGGATTCTAGAGCCCGGCCAGAAAGCATCAAGATCTTGGGGAACTTCCCTCGGGAGAGGGACCGCTCGCGCCGGCGCTCCGAGACGGGCGCTCTCCCGTCTCAGGGCTTCGGTCGGGCCTCCTGGTCGCCATGGGGATCGCGAGCCGAGCCAGGGCGGTGAAGGTGGATGTGACCATGGTCGTGCCCGTGGTCATGAACGTGATGGTGGTCGTGGCCGTCGTGAGGATCGTGGCCGTGGTGATGGCCCGGCACGTGGCCGTGGCCGTGGCCCTGAGGATGCCCGTGGTTCGCTTCCGGCTGGGATCGGACCTGGGTTTCGAGCGCTGACGCGCTCGGCGCCTCGGCGCCGTTCCCCGCGAGAGCCTGCGCCGCGTGCTGCGCCGCCTCCCAGACATCCCAGAGCGGAGCCCCCGTCCGTTCCGCGATGCGCTTCACGTCGTCGAACTCCGGCTGCGCGCGCCAGGTTCCATCGGGAAGCCGCCGGCACTTCACCCCCACGGCGTCCGGCCCGAGGTGCACGTGGAGCTCGCGCCGCGCCAGCTTCGAGCGCCGCAGGCGCTGACGGCGAATGCCGAGGGTGCGCGTCTCGCGGAAGAGGAGCTCTTCCAGCGCGAGGCGCCGATCGAGGTCGGCGAGCACGTGCAGCACGGCGCCCGGGCGCCCCTTCTTCATCGTCGCGGGCACGACCCACGCATCGAGAGCCCCAGCCGACATCGCTCGCTCGAGGACGTGGCCCAAGAGCTCGGGGCTCAATTGATCGAGGTTCGTCGCGAGCTCCACCACCTCGTCGCGCTCGCGGCCCGCGTCCATGGTGCCGAGCACGACGCGCAGGAGATTCGGCCGGTCTGGGAGCTCACGGGCGCCAGCGCCGTGCCCGTAGCCCTCGACGCGCAGCGCGAGCTCCTCCGTCGTGATCTCGGCGAGCGCGCCGAGCAGGGCCGCACCGGTCGGCGTGGTGAGCTCGAGCGGCGGGCCGCCGAAGACGACCTCGCTGCCCACCAGAGCTCCGAGCGCGCCCGGCGTCGGGATCGGCATCGCCCCGTGCGCGCAGCGCACGAAGCCCGAGCCGGTGGGCGGCGGCGAGGCGAGGATCCGCTCGACGCCGAGCCGGTGGAACCCCCAGCACGCCGCCGCGATATCGACGATGCAGTCGATCGCGCCGACCTCGTGGAAGTGCACCGCCTCCACGGGGATCGCGTGCGCGCGGGCCTCGGAGAGCGCCAAGCGCTCGAAGACCGCGAGCGCCGAGACGAGCGCGGGCTCCGGCAGTCGCGACCCGCGCAGGATCGCGCGGATCTCGCCGAGGCCGCGATGCCCGTGATCGGGCGCCGTGAGCCGCACGTGAAAGCGCAGGCCGTGGATCGAGGAGCGCCGCACGGCCTCCGTCGAGATCTCGAAGCCGCGGACGGGAAGGGAATCGAGGGTGCTGCGTAGCTCGTCCAGCGGCAGCCCCGCGTCGAGGAGGGCCGCGACACACATGTCGCCGGCGATCCCCGAGAAGCAATCCAGGTAAGCGATCCGCATCCCGCACACCTTGCGCACGAAGCCCGGCGAGGCGGTAGTCTCCCCGCCCGGCTCCGCGGCGCAAGCGCGCGCGGCTCTGCCTCACGTCCGAGAAGCGCATGCACTCCTCTCTTCGCCAGCGCACGACGCGCGCCGCGTTCGCCCTCCTCTGCGCGACGCTCGCGACCGCTCCGCTCACCGCTCACGGCGGCCGCTATTGGGCCCCCGTGCCGACCATCTCCTTGCCGCCGGCTCCGCCCGGGACAGGAGCCCGCACGCCGACCATCACGCCGGGAGTCAATCCGCTGACCCCGCCGAACGTCCCCGGCGGCATGTCCCCCACGGGCCCCTTCACGAACTCCTGGGAGAACTGGTGGGAGCTCAACTACGAGTGGGTGCTGAGCCCGCGGACCCGCGCGCCGCGCGAGCAAGTCGGCGACGGCCCGACCACCTCGCCCCATGGCACGCGGATCCCCTCGCGCGAGCTCGTGCGCGATCGCGTCCTGCCGGTGCTGCGCGCGCACTTGAAGGACAGTGACGCCGAGGTCCGCTCCGCGGCCGCGATGGCCCTCGGCAAGACGTTGCTGCGCGAAGTCGAGCCCGAGCTGATCGCGTTGCTCGACGATCCCGAACGCGACGTGCGCGAAGGCGCGCTGCTGGGCTTGGGCCTCTTGCGTACACCGGTCGCGCAGCAGACCTTGCTCGCGCGCTTCGCGGACACGAAGCGCACGACGCGCGAACGCGCGTTCAGCGCGGCGGCACTCGGCCTGCTCGGCAGCAGCGCATGCTTGCAGGCGCTGCTCGACGCGCTCGATCCCCTCGCGGCCGGGAAGAAGGAAGGCCGCACCGTACAAGCCGCGGCGCTGCTCGGCCTCGCCGCTGGAGCCAGCACCGCGACCTTGCCGCGCCTGATGCCGTGGGTCGAAGGCCAAGCGTTCCAGGACGACATGATCGGAGCGCTCGCGTGCAGCGTGCTCGGGCGCATCGGCGATCGCACCGCGATCCCCGCCGTCGAGAAGGCGCTGCTCTCGAAGGAAGGCCGCATCCGCCAAGGCGCCTGCTTCGCGTTGGCTTCGCTCGCGAAGCCGACGGATAGCGCGCTGCTGAAGAAGCTGGAGCACGTGGCTCGCGAAGACGCGCTGGAAGACGTGCGCGCGTTCGCGTGGTTGGCCCTCGGCCGCATCGGTGGCGAGCCCGCGCGCGCGCTCCTGCGGAAGGAGCTCAGCGACAGCCGCAGCGCCGTCGAGCTCGGCTACGCTTCGCTCGGCCTCGGGTTCTGCGGCAATCCCGACCTCGATGGTCCGCGCCTCGCGCGCGAGCGCGTCGAGCGCGGCGGGGACGTGAACCTGCGTGCGGCCGCCGCGATCGCGATCGGCATCCTCGGCGCCAAGGGGCAAGCGAACGTGCTCGCGCGCGAGATGGCCTCGAACCAGAACCGCGACTTCGCGACGGGACTGATCCTGGGTCTGGGCCTGCTGCGTGCCGACAGCGCCGCGAAGGCGCTGCTCGCGAACGTCGCGCGCGAACGCGCGCCCGAAGTGCTCCGCGCGTCGATCATCTCGCTGGGCCTGCTCGATCACGCGGACCTGATCGAGACCGTCTCCGAACGCCTCGCGCGCGAGCGCTCCTCGGTGCTCCGCGGCGCCGGCGCGCAGGGCCTCGGCACCGTGATGGACGCGCGCCATCTCGATACGGTGCTCGCGTTGCTCGCGAGCAAGAAGCCGGTCTCGGAGCTGCGCGTGGTGCTGATCATCGCGCTCGGACGCATGGCCGAGGCGCAGGATCTGCCCGCGCTCTCGGCGCTGCGGCGCGACCTCTGGTTCCAGAGCGATGACGCGGTGATCCAGGAACTGCTCTCGATCCTCTGAGCGATCGAAGCAGCGCTCGAGGCCTTCACCAAAGCCTCTGCTGTTTGGCCTGGCACTGCGCCTGACGCCCAAGGCTCGCGCTCAGAACACCGCGTCGTCCGACACGAGCACGCGCGCCGCGGGCGCGCCCGCGCGGAAGACGACCGCGGCGCGGAGCTCGCGACATCCAGCGCGTCGCAGCACCTGCGCGCACGCCTCCAGCGTCGCCATCGAAGTGCAGGTGTCGTCGACCAGCACCGCGGAGGCCGGCACGCGCGCGAAGCGCCGCAACGAGAACGCGCGCGCGACGTTCGCCTGGCGATCGCGCGTCAGCGGGTCCCCCTGGGGTGCGGTGGCGCGCACGCGCCGGAGCAGCGAGACCACGCGCCCGCCGCAGCGCTCGGCCAGCTCGCGCGCGAGCACCTCGGCCTGATTGAACCCGCGCGCGCGTCGCTTCGCGGCATGCAGCGGCACGGGCACGAAGCGAGCGCCGCGCGCCCAAGCGTGACGCGCGAGCTCGACGCCCAGCTCCTCGGCCAGCGGCCGGAGGCTCGCGCTGCGGCGGCCGAGCTTCGCCTGCAAGAGCAGCTCGCGCCCCGCGCCGCCGTAGGCCAGTGCCGCGACGAGCGCCGTCCACGGCCGCGAGCCCTCCGCGCAGATCGAGCACGGAGCAGCGCTCTCGGCGGCGGGCAACGCGCAGAGCGGGCAGGTCGGTCGGAGCAGACGCTGCTCTTCGAGATCGTGGACGGCGCAGAGCCACGGCGTCGCCGAGCCGCTCGGCGCATCGCAGAGGACGCAGCGCGCTTCGAAGAAGAGCTCGCCGAGACCGGAGCCGAGCTCGCGCCAGGATCGAGCAGCGTCGCGGAGGAGTTCGCGGAGGTGCATGCCGCCAGAGACGCGGCGGCGCACTCGCGGTCACACCGGTTCAGCTATCGCCGCGGCTCCCGCCGAGGCGGATCCCGCTGCTCCGCGAATCGTTGCGGTCGTTCTCGCTGGGCTCGGGGAGCTTCAGCTCCCGCCGCAGCTTCGCGCAGTACATCTCGACGGTGTCGTCGGGGCTCTTCGGGATGCCGAAGATCTCGCCGATCTCCTGCGTCAGGCCCATGTTGCGCGCGAAGGGCCAGGGGTTCTTCCGGAAGAAGTCCTTCAGGTAGCGCTTGAAGGCCCGCCGCGAGGTCGCGTAGCCGATCGTCCCGATCAGGAACGCCGTGAGGAAGATCGCCGCGATCGCCACGACGAGGAAGATCGTCGGGTCGGCCAGCTTGTCGACGTGCGCCACGATCTGCAGACCGAAGCCGCAGAAAACGAAGACGAAGCCGATGATGACCTGGATCTTGGTGAAGATGTAGTCGCGGATCTCGAGGAGGCTCCCCGGGCGGGAGACGAAGAACTCCTCGATCACGCGCCGCGGGCGCTTGAAGACGATCGAGTTGGCGAGGAAGAAGGTCCCGACGATGTTCATCGTGAGACCGATGATGATGAAGTCCGAGAAGTTGCGAACGGGGCTCGCGGGCGCGCCTCCGAGGGGCGCGGACTCGTCGTGCGCCAAAGCCTCCGGGAGGCCGTTCGGCAGTGCGGTCAGCAGCTCGCCTCCGGCCGCGACCCCGGCATCCGCGATCGAAACGGAATCGAAGGACGCGACGACCTCGAGCGCGCCCGAGGACGCGCAGAGTTCGAGGACGGTGGACGCTGCGGAGAGCCAGGAGTCGAGCATGAACGAGCGGTCTCCGAGGGGAAGTGCTCCCAGGACACCCACGGGCGGCATTCTACGGATCGCCGCGCGATTGCAAGAGCCGCGAGCTAGGAGAGCGTCATGAGCGCCGCCATGCGCTCCGGCCCGACCGACTTCGCGGCGCAGCGCGCCGCGATGGTCGAGGAACAGCTCCGCGCGCGCGGCATCCGCGATCCGCGCGTCCTTCGCGTGATGGGCGCGCTGCCACGCGAGCTCTTCGTTCCCGAGGAGATCCGCGAACGCGCCTACGAGGACAACGCTCAGCCGCTGTCGCACGGCGCCACGATCTCGCAGCCCTACATCGTCGCCGCGATGACCGAAGCGCTCGCCCTGACCGGCGTAGAGCGCGTCCTCGATCTCGGCACCGGCTCCGGCTACCAAGCCGCGATCCTCGCCGAGCTCGTCCCCGAGGTCTTCTCGGTCGAGCTCATGCCCGAGCTCGCGACCAGCGCCGCCGAGCGCCTCGCCCGCCTCGGCTACCGCAACGTCGCGGTACGTGCGGGCGACGGCCGCGCAGGCTGGCCAGAGCACGCGCCGTACGACGCGATCCTCTGCGCGGCGGCGGCAGACGACATCCCCGCGGCGTGGCTGGAGCAGCTCCGCGAAGGCGGGCGCTGCATCGCGCCGCTCGAGTCCGGCGACGCCGGGCAGCAGCTCCAGCTCCTCGAGAAGCGCCGCGGACGTTGGCGCAGGAAGAGCCTCTTCCCCGTGCGCTTCGTGCCGTTGCGCTAGGCGCGCGGAGCGCGAAGGACCACGGCAGCGTGAGGACGCCGCGCGGCGCTGGCCGTCAGAATCCTCAGAATCCGTAGAAGCGCGGCTTGGCCAACGCGGTGTCCACGACCCGCTTCGCGTCATCCACACCGATATCGACGGTGCCGAGGATCTCCTCGGCCCGTTCGCGATCGCGCCCGCGGATCGCGCGATCCCAAGCCTCTAGCAAGCCCGCATCGAACAGGCGTTCGTTGATCGTCATCCCCGCCCAGCGCGAGGGCGGGCCCGCTGCGTCCTCGACCATCTCCGCCTCCAACATCTCCGCCTCCAATCGAGCGGCGTCAGCGCGCCGCGCGTCCACCGCGCCGCGGCGGCGCCAGGAGATCGCGCAGCTTCCCTCGCTGGGTCGCCACGAGGCGCTGCTCCTCGTCGAACCACGCCACGAAGCCCTCGAGATCGAGCAGCTCCTCGCCGTAGGAGAAGCTCAAGCTCGGCGCGTGCTCTTGGATGGAGTAGCTCACGCGGAAGCCCCAGTCGTCGAGCGCGCTCCAGCCCCACGCGAGCGCGGTGCGATTCCGCGCCGCGCGCCACACGTAGAGCGGAGCACCGAAGTGCTCGAGGCAGCTCCGCAGCGACCCGCCGCCCGCAAGGGCCTGCTCTTGGCGCGCCGGGGTGAGCGGCTGCTCGACGTTGGTCGCCCACCATGCGATGCGCACGCAGCTCGACAGCGCGAGCGCGGCGAGGAGGGCGATGGAAACGAGGAGGGCGCGCACGTTCGGGATCGAGCTCAACGGGAGGCCGGGCTCTCGACGGTGGCTCCGCCGAGCGGCTGGAGCAGGCCCGGGCGCTCCGCGTCGCGCACGGCGTTGTCCTCGTCCTCGTGCACGTCCTCCCACGGCAGCGCGTACTGCGTGCGATGGACCCCGAAGGTCGTCGCGTAGTGCGTGAGCACGTCCTGCGCGTCGAAGAAGAGCCACGCGCGATCCTGGCGCTGGTCCTCGCCGAGCATGGTGAGCACGATCACGGTGAAGCCCGCGCGCTTCAGCGTCGTCGCGTCGTAGCGATACGCCGAGCGCTGGCCGAGCTCGACGACCTCGGTCGGAGCGCCGAGCAGCTCCACGGCTTCCTTCGCTCGCGTGACTCCCGGGCGGAGCTTGCGGAAGTGATCGGGAGCCAGCGGCTCGTTCGTATCCGAGCGCGAGAGGAAGCAGCCGGACAGAGCGAGCGCGGCGAGCAAGGCCAGCGCGGAGAGCGTTCGGAAGGAGAGCAAGGCAGTCCTCATCGGGGCAAGGCGGCTTCGAGCAAGTCGAGGTTGCGGCGCATCACGGACAGGTAATCGACTCCGGCGTCGAGCTCCGCGCGCGGCGGGTTCTCGCACGGCGAGAAGACCACCGAGGACAACAGGAGATCGCTCTCGAGCTTCGCGCGGGTCGCGGCGAGAGGTTCGGATTCCCAGAGGAGCACGGCCGGGAACTCGCGCTGGCCGCGCGAAGCGGCGAGCGCCGCGAGCTCCCCACCACCGAGCTCGCGCTCGGGATCGAGGTCGAGGTTCGTGATCGGGAACGCGTAGCGCTTCGACGGGTAGTTATACGCCGGGTGAGACGCGAGGAGATTCACGCGCTTCAGACGCGGCGATAGGTCGCGCCAGCGCTGATCGAGCGCGCGGAGATCGGCCTCGAGCGCCGCGAAGTTCCGCTGGATCGCGGCTTGCTGTCCGGGGAACGCGCGCACGAGCCCCTCGCGCAGCGCTTCGGCTTGCGCGAGCAGCAAGAGCGGGTCGAGCCAGGTGTGGCCATCGACGCCTTCGTGGGTGTGCTCTCCGCCGCCGTGGCTGTGCGTCACGGCCTCGAGATGTTCGAACTCCTGCGCGAGCTTCTGCGTGGTGTCGATCGTGCGCGAGAGCGGCAGGCTCGCCGTGGCGCGCCAGCTCTCGACGCCCGCTCCGTTCAGCGCGACCAGCTTCGCTTGCGCGAAGACCTGGAGCGCCGCGCGATCGGGCTGCCAATGCAGCGGATCCGCGTCCGGCGGCAGCGGACATACGACTCGCACCTCGTCGCCGATCAGACGCTGCGCGAGATAGCGCAGCGGGTAGAGCGAGGTCGCGATGTACGGCGAGCTCTCGTCGGCCGGAGCGTCTTCCGACTCGCGCGAACAAGCGACGCAGAGCGACAGCAGCAGCGCGGCGAAGGCCGGGGATCGCAGGGGCTTCATCGAGAGATCTCGGAAGGGAGGCGCGGCACTCTAGAGAACGCGCACGAGGTCGGGCAACCACGCGAGCGTCGCGACGATCAGCAGCCCGGCCAGCAGCGCGGCCAAGAGCAGGAGCAGGAGCAGCTCCGCGCCGATCAAGCGCAGCGCCGTACCGCGGCTGGCGCCCAGGCGATGCAGCGTCTCCAGCTCGGCCGCGCGGAGCCGCGTCGAGAGCAGCAGCACCAAGCCGAGCCAGAGCGCGGTCGTCCCGGCGAGCAGCGCCCAGAGCCCATCCACGAAGCGCTTGATGCGGAACACGAACGCCATCAGATCGCCGATCACCTCGCTCGGGCGCACGATCTGCAGCGCGGAGCGCGCGTTGACGCGCGTCTTCAGCAAGGTTCCGCTCTTCTCGTCCCGCGGGAAGAGCAGCACCGCGGAGAGCGGCAGCGCGCCGGGGTCGCCGTGGTGATGGAAGCTCCCGGCGTTCTCGGGCGTGATCTCGTTCCACTCGATCAGCGCGGGTGAGAACACCACGTGCTCGTCCTTCCGCCCCAGCACGAGATCGCTCCGTTCCTCCGCGACTTGCCTCGCCTCGCCGTGACCGTGCAGCGCGCCTTCCAGCACCCACGCGGTCGCGAGATCGACGAAGACCGCGGCGTCGTCGGGCGTCTCGCGTGGCGCGAGCACGCCGACGATGCGCATCTTCAAGGCCGGCGCCTTCGCGATGTCGTAGTGCTCGCGCGGATCGGAGAAGAGGCTCTCCCCGACGCCGAGGCCGAGCTCCTCTGCGGCGCGCGCGCCGAGCACGCATTCGCCGACGAGCAGCGGCAGCGACCCGCTCCGCGCGCGGAGGCCGCGTTGCTCGAAGTACTCGCGCGTGGTGGCGACGAGCGGTCGGCCGCGCGCGCGGAAGCGCAGGTTCATCGGCACGACGAGCGCCTCGTCGCCCGCGCGCAGCGCCTCGGCCTCCGCGAAGCGCAGCGGATCGAGCTCGACGCCGCGGAAGTAGAGCGCGGCGAGCACGAGGTCGAAGCGGCTGCCGCGCGCGCCCGCGAGCAGCGGCGTCGCGGCCGCGCGCGCGCCGAGGTCGCGGTCGTAGCGCGCGATCAAGCGCTCGGAGACGATCGGAAGGAAGAAGGCGAGGGCGAGGCAGGCGATCGCGATCGCGCTCTGCAAGCGGTGATGCCGCAACCGCCGCAACGAGAGATAGAGCACGCCTCTCATCGCGGGGCACCCGAGGCCGCGCGGTCCGCGTCGGCGATCAGCGCGCGGAGATCGATCACGCGTCCGAAGCGCTCGAGCAAGCCGTGGTCGTGCGTGATGACGAGCAGCGTCGCGCCGCGGCGCTCGACTTGCTCGATCAGGAGATCGAGCGCGCGCGCGGAAGAGCTCGGGTCGAGGTTGCCGGTGGGCTCATCCGCGATCACGAGCTCGGGCTCGGCGATCAACGCGCGGCAGAGCGCCACGCGCTGGCGCTCGCCTTGCGAGAGCCGCGAGGGGATCCGCGAGAGCAGGTGCTCGACGCCCACCGCGGCCGCGAGCTCGCGCGCTCGCTCGCGCGCCGCGCGATCCAGCGCGAGCGCGCGGTTCAAGTGATACGGCAGCAGGATGTTGTCGAGGGCCGAGAGGTATTCGAAGAGCTCGAAGCGCTGGAAGACGAAGCCCACCTTCGCGATGCGCAGGGCTCTGCGCTCGGCCTCGCCGAGCGCGGTGAGCTCGACGCCGCAGAGCTGCACCGTACCCGCTTGCGGCGAGCGGATGCCCGCGATCAGCTCGGCCAGCGTGGTCTTGCCCGAGCCGCTCGGGCCGATCAGAGCGACGCGCTCACCGCGCGCGAGATCGAGCGCGGCGATCTCGAGCGCGAAGGTTCCGCCGGGATACGCGAAGCGCACGCCGCGCAGGGCCGCGATGGGCGGCGCGGCGAGCGATGCGTCGAGGGCTCGAGGAGAAGCGCTCATCGAAGTGGGCAGGAGCTCAACGCCGCGAGCGGTCCGGCAACGGCTCGGCGTCGGCGCGCGAAGGATCGTTCGTGCCGGAGGCGAGGCGCTCGCTGGAGAGGATCTCGCTCGCGACGATGCGCCAGCCCGCCGCCGTGCGCGCGAGCTCGTAGCGCGCTTCGTACGCGTTCGTGCGCCAATGCGCATGGCCGAAGTGGCGCACGATGCCGTCGACCTCCCAGCGCGCGCGCAACGCGAAGCGCGGCGGCACCGCCTCGAGCGAGCGCTCCACGATCTCGGTTCTCGTGTGCCGCACCTCTTGCACGGTGCTTACCGCGCCGCCTTCCTCGGCGAGCACGAGCCCGGCGTAGATCTCGCCGTAGATGCGCTCCAGCAGCTCGCGGCCGGCGAGGCTCTGCGCGAGCGCGTCGTAGATCGCGCTCTCCTGCGTGAAGCCGAACGCGCGGTAGATGTTGGCGTGCAGCGGTTCGAACACGGCGGCGAGCTCGGCGTCGCGCACGGCGCGCGGCTCGCTCTCGCCGAGCACCCGCGGACCCAGACCGCCGACGAGCAGCAGCACGAGGGAAGCGATCTTCAGCGCCAGCGCGGCGCGCGGTCGGCGGCGGCGCATCACGCTCGCGATCATCCAGACCACGCCGCAGAGCAGAGCGACATACGAGAGCCGCGGCCAGCGCCAGCCGCGCGAACCGAGATCGAGAACAGGCACGGGGAGGAAGCGCGCCGCGCGCGCCGCCTCGCTCGCTTGCCACGAGATCTCCGGCTGCTCTTGCTTGAACACGATCGGCTTCTCCACGCCGTCGGCGAGCAAGCGCGCGTTCACTTCCATCGGCGGCGCTTGCCCGAAGTCGTCCTCGCGCACGCGATCGGGCGGGTAGAGGTCCCAGCTCAGCGCGACCTCGCGCGGATCGCTGCTCGTCGGATACTCGGCGACGAAGCGCACCTTGGTGAGCGCGCGAAGGCCGTAGCGAGGGAAGAGCGGGAGCAAGTTGCGCTCCGGCTCCGCGACGCTGAACTCGAGCCAGCGCGGCGGCACGGCGACGCCGTCGATCTTCAGCGCGTGCCTCGCGGCGAGCAGCGGCTCGAGCTGCGCGCGCACCTCCGCGGCCTCGAGCGGATGCAGGGCGTCTTCGTCCTCGCGCGCGATCTCGGCGATCTCGTCGAGGAACGCGAGGTTCAGCACGAGCTCCAAACGCACGAGGCGGCCGTCGACGATCCAGCGCAGATCGAGGTCGGGGCCATCGGCGGGATGGACGGAGCTCGCGGGCGCGAGGATCGCCCCACCGAGCAACGCCACCGAGCAGAACGCAGCGAGAAGAGCGTGGAGCAAGCTTGGGAACCGGGGCAGCCAGGAGCGGAGGGCGCTTTCCTAGGCGATGCGGAGTTGGCGGTCAACGCGGCGCGCGCGATCGGGTACCCTCTCGGCCTCTCGCCCCTGCCCGGGAGCACCCCACATGCGTTTCGTCCCCGTTCTCCCCCGCGTTCTCTTCCTCGCGCTCGCCGCCCCCGCGCTCTTCGCGCAGGCGCCGACGCTCGACCCGGCCGTCGTCGAAGCGCTGCGCGGGGCCGACCTCGCCACCGACGATCTCCTCGCGAAGGATCCGTCGAAGCTGCCGGCCGACGCGCAGCTCTATCACGAGCACTTGCTCTTCCTCGCCAGTCCCGAGCGCGATGGGCGCTTGCCGGGGACCGCGGGGATGGAAGCGGCTTCGCGCTACATGGAAGAGCATTGGAAGAAGGCCGGGCTGCTGCCCGCCTTCGCCGACACGAGTGGTAAGGAGCGCAGCTCCTGGCGCCAGGCGTTCCCGCTCGGCAAGTCGCAGGAGATCGGCGCGCAGAGCCTAGCGCTCGACGGCGCGAACCTGCCGCTCGCGGCCGGCAAGGACGCGGACTTCGTGTTCCTGGGACTCGGCGGCGGCGCCAAGCTCGAGAAGGCGCCGCTCGTCTTCGTCGGCTACGGCATCGAGAAGGGCCCCGAGGAATACACGAGCTTCGCCGCCGAGGACGATCTCCAAGGCAAGGTCGCGCTCGTGCTGCGCTGGGAGCCCATGAACGAGGAGGGCAAGAGCCGCTGGGCCACCGGCCGCCAGCCTTGGAGCGGGCGCATCGGCCTGCAAGCGCGCGTGCGCGAGCTCGCGAAGCGCGGCGTCGCCGGCGTGCTCATCGTGAACACCCCGGGGGCCGCCGACCCGCGGAACGCGGAGCTGCCGGAGCCGGGCACCGGCGGACGCAAGGCCGTCGACTTCCCCGTGGCGCAGCTCTCGACCGCGGCGGCCGAGCGGCTCGTCGCCGCGGCTCTGCCGAAGGGCCCCTCGCTGCTGGAGCTCCGGAAGCGCGCGGACGCCGGTCGCGTGATCGAGCCCCTCGGCACGGTGACGCTCGCCGCCGAGATCACCGAGAAGCAGACCATCGCGGAGAACGTGGGCGCGCTGCTCCCCGGTCGCGGTGCGCTCGCCGAGGAGATCGTCGTGATCGGCGCGCATCTCGATCACCTCGGGATGGGAGATTTCGGCTCGCGCTCCGGCCCCGGCAAGCTCCATCCCGGCGCCGATGACAACGCCTCCGGCAGCGCGGCGCTGCTGCTCCTCGCCGACAAGCTGGCCGCGTCGTACCGCGCGCTACCCGAGAGCGAAGCCCTGCGCACGATCGTGCTGCTCGCGTTCAGCGCGGAGGAGTCGGG
>JAEUHW010000457.1 GCA_016793245.1 Planctomycetota bacterium | reverse complement strand
GGGCCGCAAGCTGATCCTCCTCCTCGACGGCACCAAGAACGAGCTCGGCCGCGAGACCACCAACATCGCGCGCCTCGCGCGCGTGCTCGCCCGCGAGGACGCCTCGCAGCTCGTCTATTACGATCCCGGCGTCGGGACCTTGCCCGATGCGCGCTTCTGGACGAACCTCGGCCGCCACGCCTCGCAGATCATCGGCTACGCCTTCGGTGCGGGGCTCTTCGACAAGGTGACGCGCGCCTATGACTTCTTGATGCGCCACTGGGAACCCGGCGATCAGGTCTACCTCTTCGGCTTCAGCCGCGGTGCGTACACCGCGCGCGCCGTCTGCGCCGTCCTGCAGATGTTCGGCCTCCTGCGCGACGGCCATCAGAACCTCTTGCCCTACGTCATGCGCCGCTTCCGCACCGCATCAAAGGAGATCCGTCGCGCCGCGGACAAGACGAAGACCTTCTGGAGCTATACCGACGAGATCCGCAACTCCTTTGCGCGGCCCTGTGAGGGCTCGAGGGATCGGCGCTTCCCCGTGCACTTCCTCGGCCTCTTCGACACCGTCTCGTCCGTCGGCTGGTTCTGGGATCCGGTGAAGCTCCCCTACACCGCCTCGCTGCCGAACGCCGCGACCATCCGCCATGCCATCGCCATCGATGAGCGCCGCGCGTTCTTCCGCCAGCACAGCGTGAAGCTCGAGAGAGGAAGCCGGCAGGACTTGCAGCAGCTCTGGTTCCGCGGCGTCCACTCCGACATCGGTGGCGGCTACGACGAGCAGCGGGGCGCGCTCTGGCGCGTCGCGTTCGACTGGATGGTCGAGGAAACGCGCCGCGCAGGCCTCCGCTTCGACGAGCCCGCGCTCCAAGCGATTCGAAACACCGCGGCCACCTCGTCTCCCGAGACCGAAGCGATCAACCGCTCGCTCACGTTCCTGTGGTGGCCCGCCGAGCTCTTCCCCAAGCTCCGCTGGAGCGCGCGCTTCGGCCGCAAGCTGCCGATGCCCAACTTCGCGCGCTATCGCCGCCTCCCGAAGAACGCGCAGCTCCACCCGTCAGTGAAGTCCCGTCGCGCGAGCCAGGGCGAGGCGAGCGATTCGCCGAACCTGCGCGAATTCTGGAAACGACCCGGGGGTACCGACGGATCGACGGACGAGTGACATCGAGCGTGCCTGGGGCGGCGCTTGTAACGAGTTGCTCCGTGGCTAAGATCGCCGCGTCCCCTGCGAGACGAGTCGATGACTGGGCGCCCCATCCGCTGGATCCACCTATCCGATCTCCACCTGGGCTCTCCTGGCCGCGAGCTCTGGCCGAGCCTAGAGCAGAGCTTCGGCGAGTCGGTCGCGGAGCTCGTTCAGCTCCAGGGCCCACCAGACCTCATCTTTCTCACGGGCGACCTCAGCTACTCCGGGAGGGCCGAGGAGTTCGAGCGCGTCGACGCCTTCCTGGATCGCCTGGAGCGGAAGCTCAGCCTCCGCGGCGCCGAAGTCCCGTTACTCCTCCCGGTGCCCGGCAATCACGACCTCGCTTGGCCCGATGAGGAAGAGCTCCACGAATACACGGCCCTCGATGCCTACGAGGATCCGGAGCCGCCCCTCGGAGCGCGGACCCTGCGGAAGCTCTTCTTCGAGAAGGGCAAGACCGATCTGCTGCGCCGCCGGTTCGCGAGCTACCTCGCGTGGTGGGAACGCCGCGTCGCGCCGCGCTTCGCGAAGAAGCACGCCACACTGCGCCGATCCCCCTTCCCCGGCGACTTCAGCGTCGAGCTTACGCTCCCCGACACCTTCCCGTTCGCCGTCGTGGGCCTGAACTCGACGTGGCTGCAAGTGCATCGAGCGACGAGCGAGTCCGAATTCGAACGTCGCCTGGCCATCGAGCCGCAGCAGCTTCACTTGGCCCTCGATCCGACCGCGAAGGGCGATCCTCTCGCCTTCTTCACGGACCAACGGCCGACCTTCCTCCTGCTGCATCATCCGCCGACCTGGCTCAGCCCTCGGGCGCAGAGCGTCTTCGAGTCGGAGATCGCTCCGCCGGACCGATTCGCGCTGACCCTCTTCGGTCATCTGCACGAAGCCCGATCCCACTCCACTTCGGTATCGGGTGGACCGCAGCGCTTGCTGCTCCAGGCCCCTTCCTTCTGCGGCCTCGAGCACTACGGCACGCGCAACGAAGCGCGCCGCTTCGGTTGGACCTACGGAACGATCGCCCGAGATGGCGAGCTCAGGATCTGGCCGAAGAAGCAAGTGCGTCGAGGTGATGGAACGCTGGAGTTCGATCGCGACGACGAGTTCGCTCGTCACGCGGAGAAGGATGGGCTGCTGCTCTGCGCAGGACGGACGAGTCCGCAGGCGGCTTCGACGCGTGCCGCGACCGCACCACGCCCCAAGGCCGCTCCGACCACACGCTCGTCTCCTCTCGATCAGGCCATCCAGAGCTACGTCGCGTGGGCGAAGAGTAAGGTCGAGTTCCTCGACATGGGACGCCTCGGTGCGGCCGACGTGCGCTTGCCGTTCGACTCCATCTACGTGGCTCTGCAGTGTCGCCCCCACGGAGAGAACGAGACGAGCTTCGATCGCGCCACGCGCTCCGAGCACGATCTCCAAGCCCAGGAGCTCATCGATGTCGATGCGCTCTTCCGCATCGAGGGTCGTCCCCAGCCTCATCGCATCCTGATCGGCGAGCCCGGGTCGGGGAAGTCGACCGCGCTGAAGAAGATGCTCCGCGCGCTGCTCCACGGCGAGGCCGTGACCTATGGCTTCCCGGCGCACACTGTTCCGCTCCTCCTGCCTCTGCATCTCTTGCACGCCGAGGGCGCGGAACCTGCACCGACCTTGGTCGCCGCGCTTCAGCGACATCTCTCCTCCGATCCCGAGCTCGCGATCCCCTCCGACTTCGTAGAACAGCTCTTCCGCCGCGGCGGCATCTTGCTCTTGCTCGATGGCCTGGACGAGCTCGGGACCGAGGATCGCATCTTCGCCGCGTGCCAGAACATCGCCCTGGAATGCGATGCCCCCGCATCCGAGCGCGGCGTGCGAGCCGTCATCTCCTCGCGCTCTGCGAGCTACGTTCGCGTCCCCGAGCTGGAGAAGCTCGCCGCGCTCTATCACTTGATGCCGCTCGACGAGAAGAAGGTGGAGCGCTTCGTCTCCGACTGGTTCGCGTTCGCGCCCATCGATCAGGCGCAGCGACTCGAGCGGAAGCGCACGGTCCTCGACGCTCTCGCGCGCGAGCCCTACACCACGAGCCTGCGCGCGATGGCGCGAACCCCCTTGCTCTTGGCGCTCCTCTGCGTCCTGGCATACAAGGAGAAGCGGATGCCCGAGGATCGCGCGAGCTTCTACGACGAGTGCCTCGATGTCCTCCTGAAGAAGCTGCCCAGACGCCTCACCCAGGAAGACGCGCTGCGCTACCTGCGCGCGATCGCCTACCGGCTGCACGAGCAACGCCGTCGCGACGATCTCCGCGAAGGCGAGCTGCGCAACTGGCTCGAAGTGCTCGGCGCGGAGGATGCCGAGAGCGTGCGCATCGCGCTCCATCAGGACACCGGCGTCTTGGACGAGACCAAGCCCGCGCACTACGGCTTCGCGCACCACACTTTCCAGGAGTATCTGAGCGCGCTGCATGCCGTAGCAGAGAGCACCGCCGATGCCAGCAAGCTCTCCCCTCTCACCCTGGCTCCGGACGATGCTTGGTGGCGCGAGGTCTTCCTTCTCGGCGTGGCGCTTCCGAAGCACAGCGCCTTCGATCCACTGCTTCGCGCACTTCTGCGAGGATCTTGGACCAGCGAGCTGCTCGCGCTCGTGAACGCCTGCCTCACCGAGTGCTCCCCGGCGGCCTTCAAGCCGGAGCCCTTCGTCGAGGCGCTCTCGAACGACTCCCGTCCGGTAAACGATCGAATCCGGCTCCTGCAACTCTTGCTCGGCCGTCGCGAGAAGGAGCTGGTCGCCTGGGCCTCCGAAGCGAAGTCAGAAGCTTCCGGAGGCGACTGGGCCAAGACCTTGAACGAGTTCCTCCATCGAGCCAGCACCGGGCGCCTCGCATCGACCGAGGATCGCCCCCTGATCGCACTCATCGCCTCGCCCGGCGCCCGAAGCGCCTTCGAGGACTACTCGCGACGCCTGCGGGATTCCGATCGCCGTGTCTGGCCCGCCCAATGGGTGACTCCCGGATCTCCGGAGTGGGTGCGTGCGAGTCGCAAGCGACTTGACGAGATCTCCGCCGCGATCGTGATTCTCACTCCCTCGCATGAGGTTCCGTGGTCGCACGCAGATATCTCCGACCTGCTCGAAGCCCTGCAGCGCCGAGCGATATCGCTTCGACCGCTCCAATCCGCACCATTCGGGCACGCGGACATCGCGTTGCCGAAGCAGTGGGATTGGCAGCCTCTAGATTTCTTCGACACTGAGATCGAGATCGTGCTCGGGAGCCTCGAAGTGAGGGCGGCGCGTGAAGTGGAGTCCTCGCACGTCCTCATCGACCGCGTCCTCGGCTTCCGCTACCTCTGGGTTCCCGACGGCGAGTTTACTATGGGAGACGATGCGCTGGACCGCGATGAATCTAAACCTGCGCACCGCGTGAATCTCTCAGGTTTCTGGCTCGCCGAGACCTCGGTTACCAATGCGCACTACGATCGCTTTCGCACCCAGAATCCCAATGTTGACGAGCCCATGTATCGCAATCAACGCCGATTCTCCGCTCCAGATCAACCCGTCATTGGCGTGAGTTGGACCGAGGCCAAGGCGTTCTGTCGCTGGCTAGCGCAATGCAGCGCACGCGATGTAGGACTGCCTTCCGAGGCACAGCGTGAATACGCGACGCGCGGATTGGAATCGAGGCGCTATGCGTGGGGCGCCGAAGAACCAAACAAGAGCTTGGCAGTGTTCGGTGAACGCGAGCTGCAACGGGTGGGCTCTTGTCCAGCGGGAAAAGGTCCCTTTGGCCATCTTGATTTGGCCGGCAACGTCTGGGAATGGTGCGAAGATGCGTGGGGCGGAAACGCGTACGTGAAGCGCGCCAAGAAGGGCAAGGCAACACCAAGCGATCCGATGGTGAAGGGGCCTGATAAGGACATGACGAATCGGGTGTGCCGGGGCGGCTGCTGGGCCGACTCCGCTGACAACCTCCTCGCTGCCGTCCGCGGCAAGAGCCGCGCTGGCGACCGGGACGACGACCTCGGCT
>JAEUHW010000341.1 GCA_016793245.1 Planctomycetota bacterium | reverse complement strand
GGCACGACGTGCTCGTCGGGGACGTAGCGGAAGGTGAAGTTCACTCGTCGCGTGCGGAAGCCCGCGATGCGCGGAGGGAGGTCGAGTCGCTGCTTGTCGTCGACGCGCTGCACGCGGTGGAGGAGGTCGTCCTTCCAGCGCGAGCCGGCGAAGATCTGCAGGGAGCGATCCTCGAGCCACTGCGTGCGCACGGGCGGCGCCTCGCGCAAGCCGCGCCGCACGAACTGGAAGCGCGCGCGCTCGCCGAGCGAGAGCGAGGCCACGGGGCCGGGCTCGAAGTCGCGGTGCTCGCCGACGCGCGCGACATCGATCATGCGCCCGCCTTCTTCGCGCTCGCCGTAGAAGTTGACGAGGCAGGTGTTCAAGTGCCAGCGCCGCGGCACGGCGGCGGGGGGGAAGCCCGCGCGCACCTGCTTCTCGATCTCCGCGACGACGCGCGCGAGCACCGGCGGGAAAGGTTCGGCGGCGACGGCGACGTGGAAGGTGCGCCGCGGCGGCTCGTAGTAGCCGAGGCACGCGAACTGCCAATTGCCGAGCCAGTACACCGGGCGCAGCAGCGACTTCTGCTGCTTGCCGGGCGGCGGCGGCCTTCGCGTCGAGTAGCGCTGCTCCCAGAGCGGGCGCAGCGTCGCGAGCCAGTCCGCGATCTCGCGCGCCGTCGCCTCGCTCAGGAACGCGGGCTCGTAGACGTAGCAGGACTCGCGTACCGCGTTCACGACGAAGCACGCCTCCGCGCTGGGACCTTCGATTTCGGCGCGCGCGCGCGCCGCGGTGCCTGCGGACGGAACGAAGTGAGCGCGAGCTCGCCGCGCTTCAGCTGCAGGAACGAGCCCGGCGCCACCGGCTGGAAGAGCTCTGCATACTGGCCGATGGGCTCGGAGACGATGCAGCGCGCGTGCGCGCCGAAGCGGCACGCGAGGCCCGGGTTCAGATGCCGGACCTCCTGCATGCTGCGCGAGTGATAGAGCGTCGGCGCCTTGCCGTCGCTGCCGTAGCACACCGCGTAGAGCGACTCGCCGTCGGAGATCCCGAGGGTCATCCACAGAGCGGGCTCGACGCCGGCCTGCTTCGCGGTCGCCTCGACGAAGCCGGCCATGCGCTCCAGAGCACTCTGCGGGTCCTGCTCGAGACCGAAGCCGAGCGCGAGATGGAACATCAGCTCCGAGTCGGTGGAGCCCAGGATGTTCTCGAAGTATGCGGGCTCGATCGCGAGCAGGAGCTCGCGGCGGAACTTCTGCACCTCCGCGATCTGCCCGTTGTGTACGAAGAGCCAGCGGCCGTAGCGGAACGGATGGCAGTTCGTCTCCTGCACCGCGGCGAGCGAGGTCGCGCGGATGTGTGCGAGGAAGAGCGGCGAGACGATCTGCTCGGCCACCTCGCGCAGATTCGCGTCGTTCCACGCCGGGCGGATGCTGCGGAAGAGCCCGGGCTTCTCGCGCTTCCCGTACCAGCCGATCCCGTAACCATCGCCGTTCGTCGGCGTGCGCATCGAGCGCGCCGAGAGGCTCTGGTCGATCAGGTTGTGCTCGGGCTGGAAGAGCAGCTCGTCCAGGTGGATGGGGGCGCCGGAGTAGGCGAGCCAGCGGCACATGCTTTGAGTTCCGGTAGAGAGGGAACGGCCCCTTCTTGTAGCCGATGGAATCGCTCGGCGCCTGCGCCGATCCGCGATGTGGCGCGGCCGTCCCGCCTCAGCGTCGGCGGAGCACGAGCTCTTGCCGTCGCTGGTCGCGCGGCATCTCGATCGCGCCGAGCACATGCAGGCCCGGAGCCCAGGTGTTGCTCTCCAGCTCGATCTCGATCGCGCCGCGCGGAGCGGGGTCGATTACCAGCGTGCCCTGCTCATCGGTCTCCCCCGTCACCCAGAATCCCGCGCTCGCAGGGCTCCAGAAGACCGTGGTCTTCGCCAGCGGGCGCACGCCATCGGGCTCGCGGAGATGCACGACGAGCTGCCGGCGGAGGAACCTGAGCTCCGCGCCGATGCTCGCCTCGGGTCCGACGCGTAGGTTCTGCTCGCTGGGCAGGGCCAGCACACCCAGGAACTCGGGCGGACGCACGAGGAGCGCTCCTTCGTACGTACCGGGCAGGATCCCGCGCGCGACGAAGGCTCCTTCCTCGTCGATCTCGAACGGGCCGAAGCTCGGCCCGCCGACACGGTGGAGCTCGATGCGCGCCGCCTGCGGCGCTGCCGCCTCGAGCCGCACGCGTCCGCGGAGCTCCACCGGCGCGTGGTCGGAGAGATCGATCTCGATCGCTCGATGCTGTCCCGCGGACAGCTCGAGCGGCTCGAGGGCGAGCGGGAGCTCGAAGGTCCAGCGCGTGCTCGCGCCGGTGCTCGAGGTTCCCGTGTGCAGGAGGACCTGCGGCTGATATCGGCCCGGCTCGACGTCCTCGAGACGGAAGCGCGCGTTCCGGTCCAAGCGCACCTCGAAGCTCGAGCGAGGAGCGCCCGCGGCGAGGTGCGTGCGGGCGAAACGCATGCTGATGGCCGACGCGTGGTGTCCAACGCAGTGCACGTGCGCGCTGAGCGTAGCGCCCAGCGGCAACACGAGCTCGAGCTCGCGATCGGGGTCGAGCTCGACCTCCCGCAGGAGCAGGCGTGGGTAGCGCTCGTGCGAGAGGCGCAGAGCCAAGCGCTCGGTCTGTTGCGGTGCGAGCACGCTCGCGAGCCCCTCGCTGCGGGTCGTGCTCGTCGAGACGAGGCGATGGTCGCGGCGCGGCGACGTTGCGTCGGCCGATCGGCTCGTCGCACGTTCGATCACCGCGGTCTCGAGCTCGAGGGCTTCGTCTCCGCAGGCGATCACTTCGAGGAAAGCGTCTTCGACCAACGCACCGCTCGCCGTCCTCACCCGCACCGGGTGGCGCTGCATGCGGACCAGCTCGATACGTTGCGGCGGGATCTCCGCTTCGCCGACGTCGAGCAGGAGCTCGTCGCTGGGGAGGAACTCGGGATCACTGGCGACGACGGAGAGGCGATGCTGGCCTCGACGCAGGCGATCCACGACCACTCGACCCTGCGAATTCCATCCGAAGAAGCGCGCTTGCGGCGGTGAGCTCGATCGCGGGTCCGCTTCGCGGCAGTGCAGGTCATAGAGCTCCACGGGCTGGCCGCTCTCGCGCTCGACGACGGTGAGCTCGAAGCTTCGCGTGCGGCGGAGTGCGAGGCGCAGATCGCGCGTTCCCCAGCGATGGAGCATCGAGCCTGCGTCGTCGAGCGGCTCCCAGCGGCCAGCGTCCTCGAGCGCGAGCATCAAGCCCTGCGGATCGTCCTCGATGGACTGGAACTCGAAGCTGCCGTCCTGGAGGGTGTCCTGGCTATAGCTCCAGCCGCCGTCGCCGGGGCTGCCCATCACCCTGACGCCCGAGATCGGCACCCCGGCTTCGTCGCAGACGATCCCCGCGATCTTCGGCCGTTCCCGCAGGGTGACGATCAAGGGCATGGTCCCCGCCGTCACGGCCACGCGCTGCGGCGTGAGGAGCGTCCAGCCTGCGCTGCAGATCTCGAGCGGCCACGTCCCGGCGGGCACCGCAGCGGGGATATCGAACGCGCCTCGGTCGTCGCTCCAAGCGGTCAGCTCCTGCGGCGCCTCCATGAGGTTTGCCAGAGGCAGCAGCGGGCAGCGCAACGAGAGTGCAACGCGTTTGGCGGGTTGACCAGCTTCGTCGATCGCGAAGCCGCGCACGCCGTGACCGAGAGCGAGCTCGATGTCGCCGAGCTCGAGCGTCGTGCCTCCTGCAACGTGATTCCAACGGGCCGTTCGAGGAACTCGATCGGCTGCTCGGAACCAGGCCTCGCATGCTAAGCCGAAGAACTCGGTGGAGAGCTCGAAGTGTCCGTCCGCGGCGCTCAGCACTCGTCGGCCGGGAACCATCGGATGCGACGAGGCTTCGATGCGGGGAGGTCGGACCTCGAGACGCACCTCGACGTCGGCCAGGGGGATCCCGTCCTCGGCTCGCACGCAACGGCCTCGGAGCACCGAGCGCCGCGGAGGCGCGGCCGAGTCGCTTTGGGGTGCGCTCGTGTCCACGTCCTCCTGCTGCGGTGCGAGCACCGGCGTCGGTGCCGCTGCTTCGGCACCCTGCTGCATCCGCAAGCCGCATGTGGCGCAAGCGATCGCGGTGACGATCCAGGCGCTGGAGCGGCCTCCGCGAGCAACGTAGACCTCACGCATTCGTCGAGAGCCCTCGCTGAGCCGTTCTCCCTAGGCGGGCTCGCGTGACGGGTATCACCGACGATCGGCAGCCGCCGCGCGTCCCGTGTCGCGCGGCGGCGTTTGCGCTCTCAGCGCCGGAAGCTATGGCAATCCAGATTACCAAGACTCGCCGCACCCGTAGCCAGATCGATGCGCAGCTCCTGGCAGTAGAGATCGACCTGCAGCGCGTGCAGCAGCGGCGCGATGCCGGTCTGCTGCAGCGTCGGGTTCGGCACGTAGAGCACGCGCTGCGCCGGCGGCGGATTCACCGACAGGCCGGGGATCAGACCCGTCGCGCTGGCGGTGAAGAGGTCATCGACGGGGTCGAGCTCGAGCACGCCGAAGCCCAAGTCGATCGGGCCGCCGAGCAAGGTGCGCGCGACGCGCGTCGAGAGCAGGATGCGGCCCAGCGAGGTCGCGCTGCGGAAGCCCTGCACGCGGCCTTCCCAGAGGATGTCGTCGGCGCGCGTCGGAGCGTGGCCGCCGCGATTGGTCGCGTCGGGATAGTCGCACCAGCCGAAGTTCGAAGCGCCGTTCGCGCCGCGCGCGGCGAAGAAGCCGGTCGTGTCGCGGACACCTGCGCGCGTGGAATGGAAGACCCACAGGCGGTTCTGGAAGATCTGCGGCAGCCCCGCCCAGACCTCCGTCGCGGGGATGAGCGTCGGGCCCGTGGTTCCCTCCATCGTGAAGCCGTACTCGCGGTCGATCTCGAGGCGCGTCGCCGCATCGGGCGAGAGGTTCGGGAGCTCGGGCGTCGTTCCGTTGTTCAATGCCGAGGAGGTTCCGGCCGGGCCGTCGGCGTTCCAGCCGATGCCGCCATCGAGGAAGGCGCCGATGAAGAGGTCGAGCGTGCGCACGCCGGTCACGGCGGCGGGCGGGGTCAAGGTGTAGGTCCAGGTGCAGACGCCGGCGCCGCCGGCCGGCGAGTTGAAGACCGCCGTCTGCAGGAGCACTCGGTTCTGATCCGGCAGCGTGCCGGTCGCGCCCGGGGTCGGGGTGAGGGCGATGTCCTGCTCGAAGAGCGCGAACTGCGAGCTCTCGCGCGTCGCGCAGTCCTCGTCGGTCAGCGTGAAATCGAGCGCGTAGATCCCGGCCGGGCCGAAGCCATTGCCCTGCTTGTCGAACGCGTAGCGCGTGAAGAGCCAGCCGCTCGTGCCCCAGGGGAGGTTGCCGCGCGAGCGGTAGTCGACCCCGCCGTCATCGACGGGCAAGGGGAACTGGGCGTGCGCGGCAGCGCTGAGCACGGAGCCGAGAAGTGCGGTGACGATGAGACGGTGCATGGGAGCCACCTCGGACAGCGAAGGGAAGGCGTTGCGTCGACAGCGCGAGAGAGAGAGAGAGAGAGAGAGAGAGACCGCGGCGTTCGGAGAGGCGAGAGAGGAGGTCAACCCTCGAGCACGAGCATCGCGCGACGGAGCTGATCGGCCTTGGCCTCGCCGACCAGCAGATGAACCAGAGCGAGCGCGAACTCCAGCGCGGTCCCGGGGCTGCGGCTGGTCACGAGCTTGCCATCGACGACCACGCGGTCCTCGAGGTATGTCGCGCAGTCGACCTGCGGTCCCGTGCCGGGGAAGCTCGTGGCGCGCTTCCCGCGCGTGACACCTGCCGCGGAGAGGGCGGTGGGCGCCGCGCAGATCGCCGCGACATAGGCGCCCTGCTGTTGCAGGTTGCGCAGCAAGGCCTGAACGCGCGCGTCGTCGCGGAGATGCGTCGAGCCCGGGAGCCCGCCGGGGAGCACGATCATGTCGAAGGGCAGCGAGCGCGCTTCGTCGAGCGTGGTATCGGGTACCAGCGTGATCGCGTGCGAGCCGGTGATCGCGCCGGGGACGAGGCCGGCCGTCACCACCTCGACGCCGGCGCGGCGCAGGACATCGATCACGGCGACGGCTTCGATCTCTTCGAAGCCGGGAGCGAGCGGGACGAT
>JAEUHW010000315.1 GCA_016793245.1 Planctomycetota bacterium | reverse complement strand
TCGTGGTGCATGCGATCCCAACGCTCTTGCAGCGCCTCCATCTCGTCATCCCAGAACGGTGCCGTCTCCACCGCGACCACGTTCCCCTGGAACTCCGGGAGCAGGGCCGGTTTCCGCTGCGCTTCGCGGAAGTGCATCATCGGAGCGTTCTTGTTCCCCCGCAGACCATCGATGCCCATGACGCCGATCACGACGGGCATCTGCGGTGCCGACAGGTCCTTGCGTACGTCGCGGATGAGGTGCGCCAGGAGCTCCGCGTAGAGGTCGTAGCCGCCCGGCTCCTCCTGCTTGGGATAGGTCCAGCCGGAGACGTAGTCGTTGAAGCCCTGGAACCAGACGAAGCCCGCCAGCTCGTAGCCCTGCTTCTCGGGATAGCCCGGCACCACGCGGTCGAGGTCCTCGAGCACCTTCCGCACGTGCGCGATCATCTCGCGGTAGAAGACGCCCGTGATCTGATCCCGCTCCGCCTTCGCCTTGCTCGAGTCTTCGCCGCGCTCCTTGAGCTGGGTCAGCTCGTACTCGCTCCACGCATAGGCGCCTGCGCTCGGCGGACGGAAGTCGGTGTGCAGGCTCCGGCCGCCCCAGGCCGTCTTGATGATCAGCACCGGCTCGTTCAACGTCGCTTCCAGATGCAGACCGAAGGTGAATTCGGGGCCGATCTTGTCGTCCGGTGCGCCGAACCCGACCGTCAGGTTGCCCTTCTTCTCGGTCAAGTCGCTGTAGGCATCCCCGAGACAGCCGATCGACGTGATCCAGACATTCTCACACACCCGCGGCTGGCCCTTGGCGTCGAGCATCTGCTTCAGCAGCGGCGCGGTCTTGGGATCCAGCGCCATCGCCTCGAAGGTCGAGATGCTCGCGTGGCCCTGCATATTCGACTGGCCGGCGAGGATGAACACCTTGAGGGGCTTCTCCGCACTCGAGAGCGGCCCCGCTAACCAGAGCAACGCAACGAACGACGCAACCCAGCGAGTCGCACGGGACATCCGGCCGTGGGGATTGCCATCACGAACGCTGCTCTTCATCGGAGATTCATCCAAGGAGGGCGAAGGCACGAGCTGATCGCAGAGCAGGACGTGAACGCCCAGAGAGTGGGGATCGAGTCAGCCGAGGTAGCCAACCACGGGATCGGAGGATAGCACGCACTGCTGCCTGTTCTCGATCTGCCCGAGGACGCCCGTCACCGATCACTCGCGGTCAGACCCCTTGCTGATCGGCGAGACTTGCTGATCGACGAGATATGCAGAACTTCAGGCGCGCGATGCGAAACTGCGGCTTGCCTCTCCTATCGCGCAGGCGGATGCGCGCTTCGTCTCGCATCGTTCCGCTTCGGGGCGTCGAGCGCCCCACCCACAGCCCACCGAGAGCAACCTCATGGAACACGTCACGACGACCGACAAGACGCGCCTCTACCTGAAGGACTGGGGTAGCGGCCGGCCCGTGATCCTGATCCACGGCTGGCCGCTCTCGGCCGACAGCTGGGACGATCAGGCCATGGCCATCGCCGACGCCGGCCATCGCGCGATTGCGTACGACCGCCGCGGCTTCGGCCGATCGTCGCAACCGTGGAGTGGCTACGACTACGACACGCTGGCCGACGACCTCGCCGCGGTGATCGAGGCCACGGGCGCACGCGATGCCGTGCTGGTGGGCTTCTCCATGGGCGGCGGCGAAGTGGCGCGCTACCTGTCGCGCCATCGCGGCAAGCACGTGGCGCAGGCGGTGCTGGTGTCGTCGGTATTGCCGTTCCGACTCAAGACCGCCGACAACCCGGGCGGCACCGACGCGAGCGTGTTCGACGAGACCGCCCGCGCGCTGAACCAGGACCGGCCGCAGTTCCTGACCGGGTTCTTCAAGAAGTTCTTCGGCGTCGGCTCCGGGCCGGACCTGGTGGGTGAACCTCTGCAGCAATGGGCGCGCAGTGTCGCGATGCAGGCGAGCCTGCCCGCCACGCTGGGCTGCCTGAAGGCCTTCTCGAGCACCGACTTCCGCACCGATCTGCCGGCGTTCACCATTCCCACGCTGCTCATCCACGGCACCGAGGACCAAACCGTGCCGATCGGCGCATCGAGCCAACCGGCGGCCAAGGCGCTCCGGGGCAGCACGCTCCTCGAGTACGAGGGCGCGCCTCACGGCCTGTTCGCCACGCATAAGCAGAGGCTGACCAAAGACCTGCTCGAGTTCATCGCTCGCTGATGCCGGGGGCTCGGGCCAAGAGCTCCCATGAAGTCCCGAGCGCGCCGAGCAGCTGTTCGAACGCGCGGCACTCGTCGATCAAATCGGGGCCACGATCAGGGAGGGGTCTGACCCCAATTGATCGACGCGGCGGCGTGTACGAACTGCTTCGCCGGTTGTCGCGATGACAAACGCAGCGCGGCCCCGAGCACCCAAGTAGGCCGACCTGCGAAGGCGCGAGAGCGGCGGCATGGGTGTTGCATGAGCCCGACCCAGCTGGCGATCGCTCGCATCCGAGCTCTGCCAACAAGGGGTTGCGCATGTCTCCCTCCCGCCTCCACGGATTCGTCTCCTGCCTCGTCCTGGCCTCCGTTTCGAACGCGCAGAGCTGGCGCCCCGAGACCCCGGCCGCCGTGCCGCCGCCTCGCGCCGCACATGCGATGGCGACCGATGTCGGTCGCGGTCGCATCTTGATGTTCGGCGGCGCTGCGGGCTCGAGCTACCTCGGCGATACATGGGAGTACGACGGCTCCACATGGAGCGCGCTCACGGGTCCGGCGCCTGCGGCGCGTGCGCGACACGCGATGGCGTTCGATGCGCAGCGCGCGACCGCGGTACTCTTCGGGGGCATCCGCGGTGTCGGCTTCAACGACTGGTTCGGGGACACTTGGGAGCATCGCGCGGGAGCTTGGCAGCAGCGCGCGAGCGCGCATCATCCGCCCGTGCGCTTCGGCCATGCGATGGCTGGCGATCCCGTGCGCGGGCGCGTCGTGATGTTCGGCGGACGCACGCGCTCGGGCACCGTGTTCCTCGCCGACACATGGGAATGGGACGGCGTCGATTGGATCCCCAGAACGCCGGCGCATGCACCTTCGGCGCGCATGGGTCATGCGATGGCCTTCGATCCCAGCTCGGGACGCGTGCTGCTCTTCGGCGGCTTGCCGCTCGGCGGCCCTGCCGCGGGCGACACCTGGGCGTGGGACGGAAACGATTGGACTGTGCTGGCCCCGCAGCACGCGCCGGCGCCGCGCATGCAGGCCGTGATGGCGACGGATGAACGCAGAGGTCGCGTCGTGCTCTACGGTGGATCGAACGGCGCGCCGCTCACCGACACGGCCGAGTGGAACGGCAGCGATTGGGCGCCGTCGGTGCTGACGAGCCATCCGGAGCTGCCCACGCTGCCGGCGCTGGCCACGGGACCGACGGGCCGACACGTTCTTCTCTTCGGCGGAGAGGACGTGAACGGCGTCGCACGCGCCGAGACCTGGACCTACGGCTCCGTCGCCGCCGTGCGCTCGTTCGGCGCAGGCTGCGGCTCACCGCCGCTCGCGCTGCACTCCGCGAACGGTCGACCCGTGCTCGGACAAGCGCTCGTGTTGGAGCTCGCTCCCGTTCCCGTCGGCGCACCGTCCTTCGTCTGGCTCGGCATCTCCAGCGCGACGTGGCTCGGGATCCCCTTGCCGCTCGATCTCACGACCTTCGGAGCGACGAGCTGCTCGCTCTACCAGGATGCCGCCGTCGCGCTGCCGTGCACGCCCGTGGGATCGATCGGATCGCTCAGCACCGTGATTCCGAACCTGACGATCTTCGCGAACCTCGAGCTCTTCGCCCAAGGCTTCGCGCTGGCGCCAGGCGTGAATCTCGCGGGCGCTATCACTTCGCAGGGGCTCGCGCTGAACCTCGGTTTCGAATGAGGCAACGCGGAGATCGCGTTCGACGGAACGACGGACGCGCTGGCCTGAACGACGTGTCGCACGACGTCACGAAGCGTCACTTCGCGTCGATCGCTTGCGCCACGGGCGCCCTCGACGCGGCCCGCACCAGCCGCGCTAATCCGGGAACCACCGCTCGACCAACGCCAACATCTCCTGCACCCGCTCTCGCAGCTCGATGCCGAAGCGCTGGAGGGACTCCTGCCGAGCGAGCAGCTGCGGCAAGTATGGCTCGCTGGTCGCGCGCGACGGGCTCGTCGCGGCATCGGTGGGCCGGCCAGCTCCGCGCTTCTCGGCGACGAGCGGCGAAGGCGCCTTCGAGGCGCGCACGGTAGCGGCGGGAGCGATCGTGCCGGTGCGCTTCTGATAATACGCCTTCCATCCGAACCACGCGCCGTACGTGAGCCCGAGCTCGCTCGCCGCTTCGGCGTTCGTCAACACACCGGCATGGACGCGCTCGAGCACGGCGGCGCGGCGAGCGTTCTCCTCGACGTTCGCGGGACGACCACGGCGTTCCCCCGAAGACGCGGGAGCGGGCTCGGCAGTCGGATGCGAACGCGGCGGCACGACGAGCTGCAACGACGCTTGCTCGATCTCACGCATCCCCGCGGCGATTCGATTCCGCGCGCGCTGGAGCTCCGCCACGAGGTCCTCGCGTCCAGCGCAGCTCTCGATGGCGCGAGCGAGCTCGCGATCGGCGGCGCGGACGAGTGCGAGGGCTTCCTTCTCGGAGACGGGCTCTTCCGGATCGACCGCGGGTTCGACGTCTTCGTTCGGAGCGACGGGGTCCGCGATCGAAGGCTCGCGCACCGGAGCCACGCGCTCGAACACGGGCGCTTCGTCGATGAGCTCCTCCGCGGCCTCCTCGAAGCGCGCTTCGAATCGAGGAGCAGGCGTGCGAAGCGGCGGCGCCTCGAACGGATCTTCGAAGCTCGCGACGGGCTGCGGCGCGCTCCTGCTCGGCTCACGCTGCGCGCCTTCGCTCAGCACCGCGTTGAGATCCGCGAGATAGCGCGCCAGCGCTCGCGTCTCTTCCATCCGCCCGAGCCGGCCGAGAGCGTTGGTGAAGATGGCCTGCGCTCGAACGCGGTTCACGCCCAGCTCGCGACCGATCGCGCCGAAGGGCTCGGGCTTGCCGGTGCGGAATCCGAAGCGCAGGACCACGGCGACGAGCTCGCTCTCGGTCAGCGCGGCGACCGCCCTGGACCAGAGCGGAAGGAGTTCGGAAGGGAGGCCTTCGGGGGCGAGGGAGAGGTCGAGCTCGGGTGCGGGGCCGGTCATGCGGAGATTGTGGCACAGGAGAGGTGCCAGAAGTGAGCCGGAAGCCGTGCGCCCTCTTGGAGAAGCTCGGCCAAGTCTCTCTCGAACCGGCTCCTCCCCGCCTTGGCGCGGCCCCGGGCTCGCCTCGCCGCCCCGGCGGCGCTACTTAAAACCGCTCAACAAGAGCGGCAGGCCGCGCGCGCGCGAGCACTGGAACCCGATCCACCCGCGCGAAGTCCGCGGCCGCAGCTCAGATCCCCGCGCCGACGATCACCAGTGAGTCCACGGCCCGCGTCACCGCGGTGTAGAGCCAGCGCCGCCCCTTCTCGTCCCCGCGCCCGGGATCGTCGCGGCAGAGCACGACGCGCCGGAACTGGCTGCCCTGCGCCTTGTGCACCGTCAGTGCATAGCCCCAATCGAAGAGCATCCCGACCTGATCCCAGGAGCGCACGTGATCGCCGATCTCGGCGAACTCCTGCAGGCGCGTCTCGCGCCCGAACTGCGCTTTCGCGAGGCGCCCTTCGAACCGGAGCCCCTCCTCCGCGAAGCGCACGCTCGCTTGGAGCTGATCGCTCCGCTCGGGATGTTGGGCGACTTGCTCGATGGCGCCGCGCATCCCGTTCGCGACGAGGCCGACCTCGAAGCGCGCGTTGCGGAGACAGATCACACGCTCCCGCGCCTCGAGCTGCGGATCGGTGAAGCCGAGAAGGGCTCGCGCGAGCGCGTTCAAGCGCACGCGCGTCTGGTTGTAGTAGCAGAGGAAGACGATCTCGTCGGCGCTCTCGGGGGAACGCAGCTCGCGGCGCATCAGCGCCTCCAGCCCATCCCAGCTCTCCATGCGCGTGACGCGAGAATCGCTCTTCACCGCTGCGAGGGCTTCGCGCTGACCGCGGATGGCCATCGAGAGCGCGATGATCGGGTTCTCCGCTGCCTGGCGATGGACCTGCTCCAAGCGCAGATCCGGGCGCTGCATCAAGTCGCCATCCCCGCCGACGGGCGGGAGCTGGCCGTGATCCCCGACGGCGAGGATCGGGATCTCGTGCTTCGCGAGATCCTCGAAGAGCTCGCGATCCACCATCGAGGCCTCATCGACGACGATCAAGTCGCAGTCGAGTCGAGGGCGCGGACGCCATTCGATGACGAGTCCGGTCTCGGGATCGGCGACGGCCTCGTAGAGCAGGCCGTGGATCGTCGTGCAGGTGCAGTTCTCGAGAGGCACCCCGGCCTCGCCGAGCTTCCGCCGCAGGACGCTCGCGGCGCGCCCCGTGTACGCGCAGAACGCGACCTGGCGATCGCCGAGCTCGCGCGCGAGGAGCCCGAGCAGCGTGGACTTCCCCGTGCCGGCGTAGCCCCCGAGCGTGAGCAGACGCGCGTGCGGACGCTCTACCCAGCGCAGCAGCGCCGAGAACGCGCGCTCTTGATCGAGCGAGAGATCGCCGAGACCGATGCTGCGACCGCGTTCGGCGCGTTCCGCCTCGCGGGCCTTCGGCGCCGCGAGGAGATGCAAGGTGCCGAGAGGATGCGAACGCGACGCGCGCGGTTTCGCCTCCGCGCGAACCCGCTCGAGCTCACCGGCCGCGATCCAGGCGCCGATCGCCTCGTCGTTCTCGACGATGCTGAAGCCCTTCTTTCCTCGATAGCACTTCACGCAGTAGCGGAAGCCGACGCCGTCGTAGCGCCACACGAGAAACAGGTTCTGCGGCTCCGAGCCGACGCGGAGCAGACCGGCGGCGACGGCGGCTTCGAAGCTCGCCCGGAGCTGCGCGATCTGCTTCTCGGAGGTTCCGGTCATGGCAACGGGCCCATCTTCGAACCTCGGGAACTGCGCTTCTATGACCGGCCTGAAGAAGTTCGTGCAGGAACTCTGGGCCGGTGAGTTGGCGTGAGCGCGGCGAGGAGTAGAGTCTCGCGGTGGTGCATCGCTCTCTCGCGACCCTCGCACCACCAGCACAGCCCATGCGATCGGCTCCGGTGCCCGACCTCCCCCGCCGCCACTTCCTCCAGACCCTCGCCGGCACCCTCGCCGGCGGAGCGTTGCCCTCGTTGCTCCGCGCCGACGAGCGAGGCAGTGCCTTGCTCCCGCACTTCGCGCCGCGCGCGAAGCGCGTCATCTATCTCTTCATGGCCGGCGGCGTCTCGCCCTTCGAGACCTGGGACGAGAAGCCGGAGCTCGCGAAGCGCGCGGGAGAAGACCTGCCCGACTCGGTGCGCCAAGGCCAGCGACTCACGGGGATGTCGGGCTTCCAGGCGCGGCTGCCGCTCGTGCCTTCGGCGTTCGCGTTCCAAAACCGGGGCGCTAGCGGCACGCGCGTGAGCGAGCTCCTGCCCGCGACGGCGAAGTGGGTCGATGAGCTCTGCGTCGTGCGCTCGCTCTTCACCGAGGCGATCAATCACGACCCCGCGATCACCTTCTTCCAGACCGGCTCGCAGCAGCCGGGGCGACCGAGCACGGGAGCGTGGGCGAGCTACGGGCTCGGGAGCGAGAGCTCCGATCTGCCGGGGTTCGTCGTGCTGGTGACGAAGGGGCGCACCGATCAGCCGCTCTACGCGCGCCTCTGGGGCTCGGGGTTCCTCCCCGCGCGCCATCAAGGGGTGCAGCTCCGCGCGGGCTCCCAGCCGGTGCTCTACCTCGAGGATCCCGCGGGGATCGAACGCGCGCAGCGCGCCGAGCTGCTGCGCGACCTGCATGCGCTCGAAGCGAGCTCAGATCTCGTGCCCCCGGACGAGATCGAGCAACGCCGCGCGACCTACGAGCTCGCGTTCCGCCTGCAGACCGCGGCCCCCGAAGCCTGCGACCTCGCGAGCGAGCCGGAGTCCGTGCGCGCGACCTACGGACCCGACGTCGCCACACCGGGCACCTTCGCCGCGAACTGCTTGCTCGCGCGGCGCTTGGTCGAGCGCGGCGTGCGCTTCGTGCAGCTCTTCCATCAAGGTTGGGATCATCATGGCGGCTTGCCCGGCGGTATGCGCCAGCAGTGCCGCGACATCGATCAGCCCTGCGCCGCGCTGCTCGAGGACCTGAAGCAACGCGGGATGCTCGAGGACACGCTGGTCGTGTGGAACGGCGAATTCGGCCGCACGAGCTACTCGCAAGGCAAGATCACGCGCGAGAACTATGGGCGCGATCATCATCCGCGCTGCTTCACCGGTTGGCTCGCCGGCGCCGGCGTGAAGAAGGGCATCGTCTACGGGGAGACCTGTCCCTTCGGCTACAACGTCGTGAAGGACCCCGTGCACGTCCACGACTGGAACGCGACGCTGCTGCACTTGATGGGCTTCGATCACGAGCGGCTGACCTATCCCTTCCAGGGACGGCGCTATCGCCTCACCGATGTGCACGGCCGCGTGGTGCGCGAGCTGCTCGCCTGAGCTCCTCTCGATACTGCGCGCTCGCCGCTCAGCGCGTGCCGACGACGCCGACCCGACCGTCGGTCGTGACGAATCCCGCGGAGCTCCCGCCGGCGTCGCCGACCAGCGCTTGCATGGCGAACTCCGCGCCGAACAGCGCAGGATCGCGCGGTACCGTCAGAGTGAATCGAGCCTGCGCGCCACTCGAGCTCATGGGCTGGACGAGATCGATGCTGGTCAGCAGCTCGCAGCCCGTCGCACCGATCACGCCGAGATCGAAGGGCAGTGCCATCCCGTTCCACGTCTGACGCGAAGCACCGAGGAGCAGCAGAGCGCCGCCTGCAGGAGAGACGGGCTCGGCGAGCACCGTGAAGCTCTCGCCGATCCAAGGTCGAGCTTCGTCGAGCGCTCGCAAGCGCGGCGTCCCGAAGCTCGCAGTACAGGCAGTGCCGTACGCGAGGAAGCGACTCGACCAGGCACTCTCGAGCAGCCAAGTATCGCTGAAGAGCTGCACCGGTCCCGAGCTCACGCCGCCATGCATGACGACCTGCTCGCGCCGCGCGTCGTAGACGATCGAGACGTTGCCTCGCGCTCCCGGCGCGGGTGCTGCCGTGCGCTGCGTCCAACGCAGGCCATCGAACTCCCAATGCTCCGAACGCGCCACGTTCTGCGCGTCGACGCCGCCGAAGAGCACCACGCGCTGACGCGCCGCGTCGTAGGTCAGGCCATGGCTATGGAGCGCCGGAGGCGAAGCGAGCGGCGCGAGCTGCTGCCACTGCCCGCCATCCCACTCCCAGGTGTCCGCGCTCGCGCCGCCGGCACCTGCGCCACCGAAGAGCACGACGCGCCGGCGATGTTCATCGAACGCCATGGCATGCAGCGTGCGTGTACCCGGTGAAGCGCTCGTGGGCACGAGCGCCCAATCGTTGCCATTCCACTCCCAGGTCTCGGCGTTGTTGCCGCCGAAGAGCAACAGCGTGCTGCGGTTCCCATCCGGCACCATGACGGCGCCTGCGCGCGCCGAAGGTGAACGGCTGGGCGCTTCGAGCTGCCAACTCGAGCCATCGAAGGTCCAGGTCTCGTCGATCGCTCGCTGCCCGAAGACATCGATGCCACCAAAGCGCACCCAGCGTCCACTGGGCTCGTGGAACCCGAACGCCGAGAGCGACCAGAAGGGAACCTGCGGATGCGCCGTGCGGCTCCAGCGCCGCCCATCCCAAGCCCACGTCGTCGTGCCGCCGTCGCCCGCGATGAGCGTCGTCTGGCGGTGCACGGGCGAATACGCCATGCGCACCGAGGCGTCGGTCAGCGGCGACCCACCGACCACGACCCACTGCTGTCCGTGCAGCTCCCAAGCCGTGTTGATCGACCAGAAGAAGCGCGAGCCGAAGCTCAGCAAGGGCACGCCGCGTGCGCGATCGTAGGCGAAGGCGAACTGCAGGTTCACGCCCGGATTGTCGAGCGTCGTCAACGAGTTCCAGGAGGAGCCCGTCCACTCCAAGGTCTGGATCACGCCGTTCGGCGAAGCCACCGCCACGAGCCGTCGCGAGACGGGATCGAAGCTCAGCGCCGGAGTGAGAGATGTTGGAAAGCCCGCGCCGACGAACTGCCATTGCGCCACCGCGGCGTCCCATTCCCACGCATCGTCGAAGTACTGCAGCTGGCCCGAGACGAGCTGCCGTCCCCCGACCACCATCGTTCGGCGGCGCTGCGGATCGTAGGCCATCGCCAATCCTTCACGCGGCGCGGGACCGGTGAACACGCTGATCAAGGTCCAGCTCAGGCCATCCCATTCCCAGAAGTCGTTGATCGGCATGTTGCCGAGATAGCTCCCGCCGAAGAGCTGCACCCGCCCGCGCGCTTCGTCGTAGGTCATCCCCGCGCCGGTGCGCTGCACCGGACCGCTGGCGTTCTGCAAGGTCCAGTTCGCTCCATCCCACTCCCAGGTATCGGAGAGCCGCCGGCCGTTCGCGTCCATGCCGCCGAAGAGCACGACGCGCTGACGCGCCGCGTCGTAGGCCATCGTGTGCGTCGAACGAGGCGACGGCGCGAACGGCGGGAAGAGCTGCACAAAGCTCGCACCATCCCACTCCCAGGTGTCGTTCAAGAAGCCCGCGGGACCGGCGCCCCCGAAGATCAGCATCTTCGCGCGCGCCTCCTCGTAGACCATGGCGTGACCGGAGCGCTCGGAGATGCCGCCGACGCGGGTCCACTTCACCTGCGCGAGCGCGGCGCTGGAGACGCAGAGCAGGGCCACGGACCAGAGCACGGACCGAACGGAGTGGGGGAGCATCGGCAGGACTCCGGAGCGCAGCGCGGACGGGCAGGGCCGCGTCGAAGATAGCGCGGGTCGTGAGGACGGCAACACGGACGCGGCGCGCGCTCGGATCGGATCCTCAAGCTCGCGCGCGCGGCCGCGCGAGAACGCGCACGACGTTCAAGCGCTCGAGCCCCGCCCACACCGTCGGCTCGTCGAGGCCGAAGTCGATCAAGCACGCGACCTCGTCCACGCCGATCGCGCGGAAGCGCTCGACGGCATCGAGGCACTTCTCGTAGGAGCCGAGCAGGCTCGCCGTGTGGAAATACTTCTCGAACGACGCTTCGAGCGTCTGGTCCACGAGCTCCGGCGTGAGCGCGCCGACGTCGATCTTGTCGGCGTCCTTCAAGAAGGGCACCGACGCGATGTGCGCGGCGGCGAGGTTCAGCGACCCGCCGAGATAACGCTTCATGGGCTCCCGCACGAGCTCGTGCACCTCGTCGTCGTCCTCGCCGACGTAGGTGTGCAGCATCAAGCTCACGATCCCCTGCCCGGGATGACCCGCGGCCTTCCAAGCTTCGCGATAGACGGCGATCCGCTCGCCGAGCCGCTCCTGCGTCTGCCCGAGGAGATGCGTGAGCAGATGCGCGCCCAGCGTTCCCGCCTGCGCGAAGGACTCCGGATTCGCAGCGACCGTGAACCAGAGCGGGACCTCGGACTGGATCGGTCGCGGCACGGTCTGCACGGCGATCTCCTTCCCGTGCGGATTGATCGCGTGATAGGGCTCGCCGCGCCAGAGCCGCTGGAGCCGCTCCGCCTTCTCGAGGAACACCTCGCGGCGTCGATCGAAGTCCCCTTGGTTCCCCGAGATCACGAAGTCGTTCGGCACCCAGCCGCACGCGACGCCGAGGCCGACGCGGCCGTTCGAGAGGTTGTCGATGACGGACCATTCCTCGGCCACGCGGATCGGATCGTGCAGGGGCAGGACCACGCTGCCGGCGCAGATCTGGATGCGGCGCGTCGTCGAGGCCAGCGCCGCGGCGATGACCGAGGGATTCGGCGAGAGGCCGCCGAAGCTGTGAAAGTGGCGCTCGGGCGCCCAGAGGCGCACGAAGCCGTTCTCGTCGGCCCACCGCGCGCTCTCGAGGATCAGGCGATAGCGCTCGCGCTCGCCGTCGCGTGCGTCGTGGTTCGCGAAGTAGAAGAGGCCGAAGTCCATGACGGGAGATCCACGGGAGCCGGAAAAGAGCCGCGCGTTGCGGAGCTCCGCGCGTTCCATCGGAAAGGTGGCCCGGCCTCGGGCACGTAGCCATACGTCGAAGGCCGCAGCGGCGAGACGCCGCCCCCGCGTCGATCCTCTCGTTCCGCTCGCGCCGCCGGCCTCGGGAAAGCGGGATAGACTTTCCGGCCTCCTAGGCCCGCCCGCTCCATGCCCGCCCTGCCCCACCGCCCCGCCTCCCGCTTCGCGCTCGCGCTCCGCGCCGCGCTCGCGCTGCTCTGCGCGAGCGCGCTCGCCGCGGCGCAGACGCGCCAGACGCTGCCGGCGGGTTGGGAGCAGCGCTCGGGGAACGACCGCACGCTCGAGCCGAGCGCGGCGGAGCTCGGCCAGACCTGGCACTGGGTCTACGACAACGCGCAGTTCCAGACGCGCACGCCGCTCGCGATCACGGCCCTGCGGCTGCGGCCCGACGACGCCCCGAGCCGCTGGAGCGAAGGAACGTGGAACGATCTCCGCTTGGTGCTGGGACGCGCGAACTCGGACTATCAGCGCACGAGCTATCCCGCCGACTTCGCGGCGGCGTTCGTACCCGGCAGCGCGCAGCAGGTCTATCGCGCCGACCTCGCGATCGCCGCCGGTGCGCACGACGGTGCCGGCGTGGCGCCGTTCGTGGTCGAAATCCCCATCGATCCGCCGTACCGCTTCGATCCCTCGCTCGGCGACGACTTCGTGGTCGAGCTGCGCGTCGAGGGCGCGAGCGAGGGGCTCTTCGCGCTCGACGCGCGCTCGGGACCGCGCGGCTCCGTCGGCGGCAATCGCTACGGCGATCGCACGCGCTCCACCGCCTCGCGTTGGAGCTACGCGAACGACGAACTCGTGCCGGTGATCGAGATCGAGCACTACCCCGATGCGGGTCCGATCCCGGAGTTCTCCGCGGACCAGCGGCGCGGCGCGAGTCCGCTCGCCGTGCGCTTCGAGGACGAGAGCTTCTCCGCGCTGCCGCTCGTGAGCATCGCGTGGGACTTCGAGAACGACGGCCTCGTCGATGCCACGGGCGCGGTCGCGACGCACACCTATCCGCAGAGCGGGAGCTACGCCGTGCGCCTTCGCGTCGACGACGGCGTGAATCCTGCGCGCGAGCGCGTGCGCACGGCGTGGATCGACGTCGATCCCGCACCGCGCGCCGCGTTCCTCGTCGCGAGTCCGCGCGGGCGCGCGCCGCACGCGACGAGCTTCGTCGATCGCTCGAGCGATCAGCCGACGGCGTGGGCCTGGGACTTCGAGAACGACGGCGTCGTCGACTCCACCGCGCAGCAGCCGACGCACGTCTACAACGCACCGGGCCTCTACGACGTGCGCCTCGTCGCCAGCAATGCGCGCGGCAGCTCGACGATCGTCGTGCCCGCCTCCGTCGCGGTCGTCGCCCCCGCGAGCGTGCCCTTCGCCGACGGCTTCGAGGGGAGCACGCTCGGGTCGGCGTATCTCTTGCGCGAGCCCACGCTGCCCGCGGAGCTGCTGCTCGGCGGCGCGCGCGCGGGCTGCGCACCATATGCGGGCAACGGCTTCCTCTCGCTCGCGACGGCACAGAGCGCCGGGTTCGCGCGTCATTCACTCGATCTCGTGCTCGATCTGCGCAGCGCGAGTGGTGCCAGCGATCTCGAGCTCCGCTTCCGCGGCTGGAACCAAGGCGAGGAGGCCGATCCCGGCGATCGCGTGCTGCTCAGCGACGACGGCGTGCACTTCCATGCCGTGCTCGATCTCGCGGCCGCGCTGCAGCCCGCGCGCACGTGGTGCGAGGTCGTGCTCGATCTCGATGCCGAGATCGCGCGGCTCTCGCTCGCACATGCCGACGGCTTCGTCGTGCGCTTCCAACGCGAGGACGATCAGTCGTTCGCGAGCGGCGACGGGATCGCGCTCGATGCCCTGGAGATCGGCTCGGCGCTCACGCGCGCCGCGTTCCGCGCGTCCACGACGCAAGGTGCGGCGCCGCTCGCGGTGTCGTTCAGCGATCTCTCGACGAGCAGCGCCAGCGCGCCGATCACGAGCTGGAGCTGGGACCTCGATGGCGATGGCCTGATCGACTCGAACCTGCCCTCGCCGAGCTTCCTCTACGCGTTCCCCGGCAACTACACGGTGAGCTTGCGCGTCGTCGATGCGCTGGCGCGCGCGAGCGAGCGCAGCGCGAGTCGACTCGTACATGTCGGCGGTGTCGCGAGCGTTCCGTTCGTGGATGACTTCGAGCTCGGGCTGCTGCGTCCCGAGTGGAGCGCGTCGAGCAGCTCGCCGCAGGGGCGCATCGAGCCGAGCGATCTGCTCGGGCCGGCGCCGTGGGAAGGCTCGTGGCACGCCGTTCTCGATCGGCGCGTCGCAGGTGCCGCCTCGACGCAGCGTCTCGAGCTGCGCTGCGATCTCAGCGGACAGACGGAGCTCGAGCTCGCCTATGCGATCTACGCGAGCAACGACGAGAGCGATCCCGAGGACGGCTGCTGGATCAGCGATGACGGCCAGCGCTGGGCGCTGCTGCAGTCGCACGCGGGGCTGCCGGCGCACTGGACGCCGTTCCGCATCGATCTCGGAGAGGCGATCCGCGCTGTCGGCTTCGCGTTCAGCGCGAACTTCCGCGTGCGCTTCCAGCAGCGCGACGACTTCCCGCTGCCTTCCGACGGCATCTGCCTCGACGCCGTGGAGCTCCGGCTGCCGAGCGGATCGACGACGCCCTTCGGCGCGGGCTGCGCGGGAGGGCCCGGCGTGCCCGCGATTTTCTCGACCGGCGGATTGCCCTACGCGGGGAACCCGCTCTTCCGCCTCCACCTCGGCCTCGCCGCCCCGAACGCGCCCGCGCTGCTCGCCGTCGGCCTCTCGAACACCGTCTGGCCCCAGGTCGGACTGCCCCTGCCGTTCGACTTGGGCCTCCTCGGCGCCGACGGCTGCGCGCTCGTCACGGGACCAGAGCTCCTGCTCTCCACGGCGACCTCGACGCAGGGCCTGGCGTCGATCGCGCTCCCGATTCCCTTCGCCGTCGGACTCCCCGGCTTCCACGCCTACGCCCAGTGGCTGGTCCTCGACCCACTGGCCCCTCGCCCCCTCCCTCTCGTCCTCAGTCCGGGCCTCGACGTCCGCTTTGGCGCCTACTGACCTCCCGCCATTGCACAGTAAAGGTGCCTGGCACCTTTACTGTGCAACGGATTTCCAGGGGCACTCGGTCACGCGGACCGGCGTCTTCCGGTGCGGCTATGTTGGGATGGCCTCGCGCCGCCCCGGAGCAGCTCTCATGCGATCCAATCTTCGCCTCGCCCTCCACCTCGCTTCGACCGTGGCGACTGCCGCCGCGGTCTCGATGGCGCAGGTGCGCATCAACGAAGTCGCAACGAGCGACGATGGCCTCGAGGACCGGGAATTCGTCGAGCTCCATCTCGGCGGAACCCAGGCGCTCTCCCTCGGAGGCTGGACCCTGCGCGCGGTCGACGCGGCAGGCAGCGAGCGAACGCTGGCGACGTTCCCCCAGGGCACGGTGCTCACCCCGGGGGGCTTCTATGTGATCGGCGGTCCGGCGCTGCCCGCAGCCGATCTGCGCCTCCCGACCTTCGACGCGCTCCCGAACGACACCGCGGCGCTCTTACTCCGCGACGCGAGCTCGACGAGACGCGACGCCCTCGTGCTCGAGAGCTTCCGCGGGCTCTCGCCGGCGCTCGCGGCACTCGCCGAAGGCGAAGGCATCTGGGGCGCCTTCCAGAGCTCGGATCAACAGCCCGTCGCTTGGGCGCGCGTCCGCGACGGCTATGACAGCCAGAACGCGCGCGACTTCGTGCTGCGCCCCGCGACGCCGGGTACCAGCAACACGCTCTTCTCCCTGCTGCCCTGGCGGACGACCTTCGATACCGCGCCGACCGGCTCCACGGTCTCCGAGCTCTACGGCACGCGCGGCCTCGTGCGCGCCGCCGATCCCGGAATCTCCGCGCCGTGGCAGCTCCAGCCCGTCGTCGCTTCGCCGCAAGGTGGACGCATCGCGGTGCTCGGCGAAGCGAGCGGAGAGAGCAGCGTCGTCTCGCTGCTCACCGATGGCGCGGCGGATCAGAGCTTCGATGCCTGGGTCTATCTCGACGCCGCGGCGTTGCCCGTGGGCGAGAGCGCCGCGTGGAGCATCGGCCTCCGCGGCAGCTCCTCCACCGAGTGGGTGCCGCCCGCGGTGCGCGGCACCGGCGACCTCTCGAACGGCAACACCGGCGTGAGCTGGACCTATCTCGCGGATGCGAGCGGCGCCAAGCTCTACCTCATCGATCACAACGATGGCGGCTATGGCTCGGCGGCGAATTCGACGCCGCGCATCCTCGCCGAGGTCGCGCTGCTGCCCGGCGTGAACGACGGCTGGCAACGCTTGGAGCTCGCGGCCTTCGGTCCGCAGATCTACGCCAAGATCGGCGGCGCGGTCTTCGGCGGCACCACGACACCGGCACTCGGCGACTTCTACTTCGCGCACAGCGCGCGCGTGACGAACCCCGTGCGCACGCGCTGGCTGCGCTTCGACGAGCCGCAAGCGCGCGCGTTCGGCGACCCGATCCCGTTCTTCGTGCCGAACCCCGCGATCACGCCCGCGAGCTCTCCGGTCGTGATGCAGGACTACTCGCTCGGCAACCCCGACGAGTACGACTGGAGCTTCGGCAACGGCGCGGGGCAATGCTGCAACGTGAACATCCCGCCCGCGAGCGCGTGCGCGAACACGCCGAGCAACGCGACGGGCTCGGCCTGCACCGATCCCACGACGACCTACCCCACGCCGATGGGCCCGATCCCGGGGCTGCACTTCCCGACCTTGAAGGTGAAGCAGACTCCCGGCCCCTGGGCGCCGCCGACCGCGATCTCGCTGGTCTGCGTCTATCCGGCCACCGAGAACGATCAAGCGCCGTTCCTGATGTATCTGCCGTTCAACGAAGTGCGCGGACAGGTCGTCACGAACGCCGCCGGCTCGCGCGCGGCCCTCGCGCGCATGCCCGTCATCGGCGGTCCGTGGCAGAGCGATCCGCAGCGCCCCGGCTTCCGAGGCAACGAGCCCGGCTCGGGCGCGCTCGGCGCGGGCACGAACGCGTACGTCGACACCGGGTTCCCGACCGAGCTCTGCGGCACGGTGGTGATCCTCTGGTCGACGATGATGGCGACGCCGCCGACGCAAGAGGTCGCGTTCTGCGGCGCGGGCCCCGGCGGTACGCTCCGCATCACGACGGGCGGCGTGAACGGCGATCGCCTCGCGTTCTCCGGCACCAGCATCGGCCGGCTCGTCTCCGGCCAGAACCTGAACGCGCACGGCCAATGGCGGAACTGCGCGCTCGTGATCGACAACCTCGCCGGCACGGCCCGCTTCTGGTTCGACGGGCAGCCCGACAGCGCGGCGCTCTTCTTCACGCCGGGCACCTTCCGCGAGAAGCAAGGCGGCTCGTTCCGCGTCGGCGACCACGATGGCGCTCCGGCGACGGCGCACTTCGCGATCGACTCCTTCGGCATCGAGGGCAACGCGTCCTCGGCGCAACGCCTCGCGTTGCTCGCCGCCGGCGAGCCCGCGCACTGGGCGAGCTTCGGCGCGGGCTGCGCCTTGCCGACGACCGGCGCCACCCCCGCGATCTCCGCTTCGAACGCGCCGCGCATCGGCTCCCCCGTCGCGGTCCGCGTGGAGAACGCGCCGCCCGCGGCGTTCTCGTTGCTCGTCATCGGCTTCGGCGCGAGCACCTTCGCCGGAACGCCGATCGCGCTGCCGATACCGCTGCCCGCGCCGTTCGGCGTCGGCTGCGATCTGCTGATCTCGCCCGATATCTTGCTGGGCGCCGGCGCGGTCGCCCCGAACGGGCAGCTCGCCTTCTCGTTCCCGATCCCGCTCGATCCCCTGCTCTCGGGCGCGCACGCGTATGCTCAGTGGCTCTTCGCGAGCCCGCAGAGCGCCATCGCTTCGGATGCGCTCGACCTCGCGTTGCGTTGAGCTCCGCACTGCCGTCCCCTCCCGCGCGCGGGCGGAGCTCGATCGAGGAACCTGCATGCGCTGCGTCCCCTTTCTGAGCACGCTCTGTCTGGCACTCTGCCTCACCTCCGTCGATCTCGCCGCGCAGAGCAGCGCGTTCGCGCTCGTCGCCGTGCGCGATCCGTTCGCACCTAGCGGACGCGCGAGCCGCGTCCTGCGAGTGGATCTCCAGCTCGGCACCTCGCTCGATCTCGGCCGATTCACTTCCGATGGCCTGCCGGTGGAGGCGATCGCGTGGGATCCCGTCGCTCGCGCGATCGTGCTCGCGTTGCGCGAGCCGACCTCGACGCGCCTCGTGCGCCTCGAGTGGAACGGCAGCGCGATCACCGGCGAGCGCGCGATCTCGCGGCTACTCGACCCGGTGACCTCGCTCAGCGTGGCGTGGCGCGGCGATCTCTACCTCACCACCGCGCGCGGCATCTATCGCACGCCGCGGAACGGTGGCTCGGTGTTCCCCGTCCTCGCGCAGCGCGCAGCCTCTGCGCTCGTCGCGGAGTTCGGCGCGAGCTACGCGCTGCTCGCGAACGGGCGCGAGATCGCGAGCGGAACGGAGCCGGGGTTCTGCTGGGTCGACCTGCAGAACGGCACCATCACGAGCGGGCCGTTCTCGTTCCCGGGCTTCGCGGGTAACACGATCACCGGCATCGCGGACCTGCCCACCGGTGCCCCGCGCGAAGTCTTGAGCGACGAGCTCGGGAACGCGCTGCTGAGCACAGGGTTCCAAGATCCGACGCCGATCCCCGGCGTGCCGTCGCGAGGACCCGGAAGCTCCGTAGCTCTGCGGGCGGAGAACGCGTTCGAGATGCTCGTGCTCGGCGGCAGCGCGCGGCCCTATCTCGACAGCTTCGTCGCCTTCGGGCAGCCGGCCCCGAGCTGGACGCAGCGCGCCGGTCCCTTCCTCGGTGATCCGATCGACTTCTGCCTGGTGCCCGCGGCGCAAGCGGAGGCGCTCGCGTTCGGCGAGTCGTGTGGCCCCGGCTTCGCGTCGCTCGATGCGCCACTCGCACCCCTGCTCGGCACGCCGAACTTCGAGCTGCGCGCGAGCGGCTTCGCCGCGCAGATACCCTTGATCTTCGCGCTGGGGCTCAGCGAGCAGAGCTTCGCGGGCCTCGCGCTGCCGGTCGAGATCTTCCCCGGCTGCTTCCTCGCGGCGAGTGGAGAGGTGCTGCTGCTCACATCGACCGATGTCCGCGGCGATGCCAGCCTCTTCTTTGCGCTCCCGAGCGCACCCTGGCTCGCCGGTCGCAGCGCGTACGCGCAGACGCTGCAGCTCGTGCCGCCCGAACGCTTCTCCAACGCCCTAGCACTTCATCTCCGCTGAGCTTCCGCGAACGATGAACCACGAGAGCGCGGCCGACCCCGTCGAGGATCTCCTCGAGCAGTGCCTCGATCGCCCCGCGGGCGAATGGACGAAGGCGCTCGACTCGCTCTGCGAAGCGCATCCCTCGCATGCGAGCGCGCTGCGGAAGCGCTACGAAGCGCTGCGCAGCGCCGGCTTGCTACAAGAGCTCTCGCCGCAAGGCGACTTCCCGAGCGAGCTCGGGCCGTTCCGCCTAAAGCAGCGCCTGGGCGGCGGCGGCATGGGCGTCGTCTATCTCGCCGAGGACGCGCAGCTCCAGCGCGAGGTGGCGCTGAAGCTGATCCGCCCCGAGCACCTCTTCTTCGAAGGCTCGCGGCGCCGCTTCCGCCGCGAGATCGAAGCCGTCGCGCGCCTGCAGCATCCCGGCATCGTGTCGATCTACTCGGTCGGCGAGGAGCGCGGCGTCCCCTACTTCGCGATGGAGCGCGTGCGCGGGGCCACGCTCGCGGAGGTGCTGAGCGAGGTGGGCGCCGTCGATCCGTCGACGCTGAAGGCGCGCGACTTCGCCGCCGCGCTCGCGCGACGCGCCGGGCTACCGGAGCCCTCCCCCGAGGTCGTGCAGCGCGCGTTCGGAACCACCTGGATCGATGCGGTGCTCCACGTCGTGCGTTCCCTCGCCGAAGCGCTCGAGCACGCGCACGAGCGCGGCGTGCTGCACCGCGACGTGAAGCCCTCGAACGCGATGGCGACGCCCGACGGCCGCGTGCTGCTGGTCGACTTCGGTCTCGCACAGGCCGAAGGCACCGAGCAGCTGACGCGCACCGGCTCGACCTTGGGCTCCCTCGCGTACATGCCGCCCGAGCAAGTGCGCGGCGAGCATCGCACGCTCGGTCCGCGCGCCGACATCTACTCGCTGGGTGCCACGCTCTACGAGCTCCTCTCGCTGCGCCTGCCGTTCGCCGAGAGCGACGGCGAAGCGCTGCGGCGGATGATCCTGCAAGGCGAGGTGGCGCCGCTCACGCGCTGGAACCGCGCCGTCTCGTGGGAGCTCGATACGGTCTGCCGCCAAGCGCTCGAGCCCGATCCCGAGCGGCGCTACGCGAGCGCGGGTGCCCTCGCGCGCGATCTCACGCGCATCCTGGAACACAAGCCGATCGAAGCGCGCCGCGCGGGACCGTGGCTCCGCGCGACGCGCTGGGCGCAGCGCCATCCCGCGTCGACCGTGGCGATCCTCCTCACGGCGCTCGCGGCCCCTTCGATCTTCGCCGTGCAGCAGCGCGGCGAGCGCCTCGCCGCGGAGCAGCGCGCGGGGCAGGCGCTGCGGAGCGCCCTCTTCAGCATCAACACTTTGCACGAGCGCGTCGCCGAGCTCCCCGGCGGCAAGGAAGTCGCGAACGACTTCGTGCGCGACGCGCTGAAGACCATCGAGGCGCTCGAAGCGCAGGGCGCGCTCGAGTCGAGCGAGCTCGCGCGCGCGGTCGCGTTCGCGAAGTTGCGCCTCGGCGACGCGGAGCTCGAGCGCTCCTCCGGAGAACCTGCCCGCCTGCAATCAGCTCGCGCGCACTTCGAGGCCGCGAGCGCGCGCTTCGAAGAGCGCCTGCGAGCGAACGATGCCGATCGCGACGCGCGCCGCGGCCTCGCCGCATGCTCCGAGCGCCTCGCCGTCGTCGCCGCGCGCGAAGGCCGCAACGAGGAAGCGCGGCGCTTCGCCGAGCGCTCCGCCAGCGAGCGCGCGCGCGTGCTCGCGAGCGCACCCGACGACCTCGCCGCCGCGCGCGAAGCGCTCGCGGGCGAGCAACGCGTAGCGGAGGCGTTCGCCAACGCGGGGCGATACGACGAAGCGATCGCGCAGCTCGAGCACTGCTGCGCCGAGCTCGACGAGTTGCTCGCACGCGCTCCGGAGAACGCGACCGTGCAGCGCGATCTCTCCGGCGCGCTGGCCTCGCTCGGTCGCGCGCGCATCGCGAGCGGCGAGAAGGCGCTCGCGGGGCCGCCGTTCACGCGCGCGCTCGAGCTCGACCGTGCGCTCGTCTCTCGCGACGCGCACCACGTCGAGCATCGGCGGAAGCGCGCGGAGCAAGCGCGTGATCTCGGACTGCTGCAAGTCGAGCTCGAACGCGTGCCCGAAGGCCAAGCTCTGCTCGAAGAGGCGTACGCGGCGTACCGCGCATTGCTTCTCGACGAGCCGCTCGACGCGATCGCGCGCTATGGCTATGCACGCACCGCGCTCGACCTCGGGCTCATCGTCGGAGCGCAACGCGCGAGGCAGCTTTCGGGCGAGGTGAACCCCGCGGCGCACGCGCTCTTCGCCGAAGCGCTCGCGATCGGCCGCGGACTCCACGGTGAACCCGCTTCGGCGCTCGCGGACGCACTGCGCGACGCGCTGCTCGAGCGCGCGCGCTTCCTCGGTCAGAGCCAGCCGAGCCGCTTCGCGAACTTGGCGCTCGACCTCGCCTGGGAGACGCGCGAGCTCGTACCGCTCGGCAAGCGCGCTCGCGGCGATGTCGATCGGCTCGAAGTGACGAAGATCGTTCGTGCAGGTGCGGCGCGAAACGACGTCGCCGCGTACGAGCTCGCCAAGACCTGCTTCCGCCACGCCGAACGCGCCCGCGCGGCGGAGCCAGCGGTCGCGCGCGAGCTCTTTGCGTTGGGCGCGGAGTTCTTCCGCGGCAGCGGCGACGAGCTGGTGCCTCCTGCCGAGCGCGCGCACGAGTTCTTCGCGCAGGGCTGGTCGGGCATGAACGCGCTGGGCGAGCTCTACCTCGCCGAGGACGGGAACACGAGCGGCGCGCGCGAGTGGCTGACGCGCGCCGAGCGCTTCGCCGAGCGCGCCGCGGAGCAAGCGAGCCCGCGCGCGGAGTTCCTCGCCGCGGCGCGCACGAGCGCGCTCCATCTCGCGCGTTTGGCAGTGCGCGAAGGCGATGCCGCCGGCGCACGCGAGCACGGGCAACGCGCGCTGGCGCGCGCCGATGCCTGCGCCAGCGCGCCCGATGCGAGCGCGCGCGATCTCAACGGCTGCGCCTGGACGCTGCTCGAGATCGTCCCGGAGGACCTGCGCGATCCGCAGCGCGCGCTCGAGCTCGCGACGCGCGCCGAGAAGGCGAGCCGCACCCCCGAGGCCGAAGTCCTCGACACCCTCGCGCGCGCCCTCTTCGCTTGCGATCGCGCGGCGGAGGCCGTGCGCGCGCAAGAGCGCGCGATCGAGCGCCTTCGTTCCGAGGCCGATCGGCCGGATCAGCTCCGGCGGCTGCAGGAGATGCACGATCAGCTCGCGCGGTATCGGGCGGGCTGAGCGAGAGGGACGCGAGCGCGAACGATGCGCCGCGCGTTGCAACACCCTTCCTCGCGGGTAGAACTTGGTCGTCCCCGGCTCGGCGGCCCTCCGTCCCCGCCTAGCGCACCTGCTGAACCGAGGCACCCCGTGATCTCCCTTCGCCCGCTCGCCGCCGGCTTCGCCTGCGCGGCGCTCGCCTGCTCTCTCTCTGCCCAGACCTGGAATCTGCTGACACCTGCCACGGCCCCCGGCCCGCGCCGCACCGGCGGCATGACCTGGGACCCCGTGGGACTCCGCACGATCCTGCACGGCGGACTCACCAGCGGGCCGACCGCCAGCAACAACCAGACGTGGAGCTTCGACGGCGTCAGCTGGACGCAGCTCAGCCCCGCGACGACACCGCCGAACCGCTGGGGCCACCAGCTCGTCACCGACACGAAGCGGAACCGCATCGTGATGTTCGGCGGGCGCTCGCCGTCGCTCACCGCGAACGCGAATGACACCTGGGAATGGGATGGCAGCAATTGGTTGGCGATGGCGCCCGCGGCATCACCCTCGGCGCGCGCGTTCTACGGCGCCGCGTTCGATGCGCGTCGAGGCAAGACCGTGATCATCGGAGCGCAGTCGACCTTCGTCGGCTCCGAGACCTGGGAGTACGACGGGGTGACCTGGCAGCAGGCGATGACCCCGACGACGCTCGTGAGCCGCGAGTCCCCGTCGCTCTGCTACGACGCCGGTCGCGGCGTGATCGTGCTCTTCGGCGGTTACAACGCCGCGTCGCCCGGCACGATGTTCGGCCAGACCTGGGAGTACGACGGCGTCGACTGGACCCAGCGCACGACGTCGAACACGCCGCCGCCGCGCTATCGCGCGTCGATGGTCTACGACGAGACGCGCGGTCGCGTCGTGCTGCAGGGCGGCTTCGGCTCCGCAGCGTTCACCGATACTTGGGAGTACGACGGCGTCGATTGGACCCAGGTGAGCGCGAGCTCGCTGCTGCGTCCGACCGAGGCCTACGCCTCGTTCGATCGCACGCTCGGTCGCGTGCTGCACTTCGGCGGCAGCGGCCCGGCAGGCAACGGCGGCGACACCTACCTCTGGGATGGGCCGACGACGGCGGTCTTCGCGCGCTACGGAGCGGGTTGCGCCGGTGGCTCCGGCATCCCCTACCTGGACTCGCCTGCGGCTCCGAGGCTCGGACAGAACTTCCAGGTCGACGTGCTCTCCATCGCGCCGACCTCGATCCCGTTCCTGCTGATCGGCTACGGCAACACGAGCTGGCTCTCGCTGCCGCTGCCGCTCGATCTCGGCCTGCTCGGGATCAACGGCTGCACGCTCCAGACCTCGATCGATCTCTCGCTACAGCTCACGAACATCGCGGGCTCGGCCACCTTGGTGGCGCCGGTGCCGCCCTTCAGCGCGACGCTGAACGCGCAGATCTGGCTGCAAGCGCTGATGCTCGATACGCTCGCCCCGAATGGAATCGCCGCCGTCAGCAACGCGGCGCATTGCGTCGTCGGGAGCTGAGATCGAGCGAGGCCTGAGATGAAGGAAGCGCGCACGCCGGGACTCTTCCACCTCCGCTCCGGGGCACGTCACGCGCGGCGCGCGCTCGCGTTCCTCGCCCTCCTCGGCGCGCTCGACGCGAGCGCTCGCGCGCAAGCGTCGCAGACCGGCGCCGACATCGAGCGCGCGATGCGCCAAGCACCTTGGCGCAAGGACGAGGTCGGCGTCGGCGTGCGCTGGCTCGCGCATCACTTCGAGCACTTGGGCCCGGGACGACAGAACGTCCACGTTCTCGAGCTCGAAGGCGACGAACCGGAGCTCGTGCCTGCGCGCCCCACGAGCGGCTTCGCGCGCACCTCGCAGCTGGCAGCGGCCGCGAACGCCGTCGCGGCCGTGAACGGCGGCTTCTTCGGCCCGGGCGGCGAGCCCATCGGTCTCCTCCAGATCGATGGCCGCGCCCTCGCTCCCGCGAGCGCGGAGAGTGCGTGGACCGTCGGCCTGCCGAAGAGCGGCGCGCTGCTCTTCGAGCGCCGCGAGAGCGGCGAATGGCCCGAGGTCGCGCACGCGCTCGCCGCGCGCCCCTTGCTCCTCCGCGACGGCCAGATCCAGCCGATCGACCTGGGCGGCCCGCGCCATCCGCGCACCGCGATCGGCCAGCGCCGAAACGGCGTTCGCGTGCTCCTCACCTGCGACGGCCGCACCGACCAATCGCTCGGCCTCACGATGGGCGAGCTCGCGCACGCGATGCGCGGCCTCGACTGCGTCGACGCCCTGAACCTGGACGGCGGCGGCTCGACCACGCTCTGGGTGCGCGACGAGCCCGAAGGCGGCGTCGCGAACTGCCCGTGCGACAACAAGCGCTTCGATCGCGCCGGCGAGCGCGCGGTGAGCAATGCCCTGCTCGTGCATGCGCGCGATGTGCTGGAGCTCGACGAGGACGAAGCCGGGCTCGCGCTCGAGCCCGCGAGGGAGTGGCGACGCATCGAGAACGACGCCAAGGCACTTCACGGCGACTACGCCGTCGCGAGCGCCGGTTCGGGTGCCACGGTGCGCGCGAGCTATCTGCCGCGCCGCGCCGGCCGCGTAGCGCTCGAGCTCGCGTTCGCGCCGAGCACGCCCTCTCTCGTCGTGAAGCTGCCGGGCAGCGAGCAACGCGTCGATCGCCGCGTCGGCGGCGAGCGCTGGGTGCGCGTCGCGGAGGTCGAGGCGATGGAAGGCATTCCGATCGCGGTGCAGATCACGGCCTTGCCGAGGTGCGAGCTGCGCTTCGATGCGCTGCGGTGGGTCGAGCTCGAGAAGTTCGAGCGCGCTGGGAACGCAGAGGAGCGCTCGAGCGAAGCGGCATCGAGTCTCTCGCGTTGACCAACGGGGACGGAGCCGGAGGCCGGCGAGACTAGCCCCCGGCTCGCCGAAGGCTCGCCGTCACGCGCACCGTGCTCCCCGCATCCTGAAGCCCGACCCCGAACACCTCTTCCTGGTAGCCGGGCGCGCGAAACCTGACCAGGTAGCCCTTCTGGCGAGGAGCGAGCCACAGCGTCGTTCCTCCGGACTCGAACGGCAGCTCGAAGGGCTGGCGGTTCCCCGTGGAGACGATCTCGATCTCGACATCGCAAGGCGCGAGCGTCTCCTGCGTGGTCGCGTCGAGCGCGGAGAGCTGCAGCGAGAAGAACGCCGCGGGATCGCAGCGGACGACGTGCTCCACCGATGCCCCTGCATCGACCTCGACACGAACGTCGCGTGGGAAGGCTTCGGTGTGTGTGATCTCCGAGATCGAAGCCTGAACACGATAGCTCCCGGGCGCCACGGTGAAGACGAACCCGCCACGCTCACTTCTCTCAGGGTTCGTGTAGAAGCTGCCACCGTCGCTCGCGCACTCGAGGAGCCAGGTTCCATCGGGAGGCTCCGCGGGACGCCCGCCGACCTCGAAGAGCACTTCGATGCGGGCGGAAGGACCGAGGCTCCATCGAGGAGCGTCTGCCAGGAGGCTCGCATCGAAATCCTCCAGCCGCACGAAGGCCATGCTCCCCTCGTGATTCTGGCCGGTGCTGATGAACAGCATCTCGAAGGACCGGATCAGAGGAAGCGGGAGAGGTCGGCGCATCACGTACCAGACGAGATCCACGCCGACTTCGCCGGTGATCTTCTGCTCCACCCAGCGACGGCTCTCCGCGATGGCTCGCTTCTGCCAGGAGCCATGGAAGCTCAGGTACGCGAGATCCCCCGTAGGTCCGAACTCATCCTCCTCGACCCTCGGCATCATCACGCGCCACCCCCCGCGCAAGGCCTTCCCGTCGGAGAAGATCGGAAGCCGATAGCCTCCGATCAGCAGGGGCTGAAGGACGACCACCGGGCTGTCGCTGCCGAGGACGACCACCAGCTCCTGCGGCGCGAAGCCGAGCTTGCGAACGCCGATGCGGAACACCGCATCCCTGACCCCTCGGATCGTCACGACGCCGACTTCATCCGATGCGCTCGCGCACACCGCGGCTGCGTGAGAGCCACGCTCGATCGCCAAGAGCTCTGCCGCGGCTCCGCGGACCGGTGATCCATCGACATCGACCAAGCTGAGGCGGCTCTCGGCGAGCCCCACGAGCTCGATCCGCAGGACCCGCTGTTCCGATTCGATGGCGAGGCGCTCCTCGATCTCCGCAGTCGAGAGCACGGCGGTCGCATGGTCCGGATGCTCACAGCGCAACGCACCGCCTCGATGAGCGAGGCGAGCAGCACCCGACGCATCCGTCACGAGCGATCGAGATTCCTCGCTCTCGTCAGAGCTGGCCTCGGCGACGAGCTCGGAGATGCGCGCACCGGAGAGCGCGGATGCGCCTGCGCCCGTGACGATGCAGAGCAGGTCTCGAGCCGCTTCCGCCTCGGCTGCGCGCCTCACGGTCGCGGCAGTCAGGCCAGGAGTCCTCGAGCTCATGTGCCGCACTTCACCAGGTGCCAAACCCGGATCGCGCTCCAGCGCTGGCTCGCGCTCACGGCCCGTCTTCGATAGGACGAAGAGCACGCCGAGCACCAAGCCCACCGCGAGCAACGCTCCCAGTCCGGCCCCAATGCGGGAACGAGCGATCGACATCTTCCTGCTCCGCGAGCATCGACGCCGTAGCGCTCGAGCTCGACCTCGACCTTCGATCTGCGACGACGGCCCGGCACAGCGATACGAAGCCATCCCTGCAGCAGGAGAGCAGGCCGAATCCACGCGGGTCAATCGTCCGCCACGGCCGCGGCCCCGCGGGTGCG
>JAEUHW010000311.1 GCA_016793245.1 Planctomycetota bacterium | reverse complement strand
CACTTTCGGTGAGAGCTGCGGCGGTATCACGCAGACCATCTCGGGTTCTGCGCGCGCCGGGGGCACGATCACGACCGCCTGCGCGGGGCTCGGGAGCTTCGGCTCCTCCACGTTGATGATCGGGTTCTCGGAGACGAGCTTCCAGGGGCTGCCGATCCCGATGGATCTGAACGTCCTGCTCGGGACTACGGGTTGCCTCCTGCTCGCGGGCCCGGAGATCACGCTCCCGCTGCGGGCGAACCGCTTCGGGGTAGCGACGACGGACTTGCCGATCCCCGGGCTCACCGAAGGGCTGATCGTGCGACTGCAGCACGTCAGCTTCGGCGTGCCGGGTGGGGGCATCGCCTTCAGCAACGGCGCCGAAGTACGAGTCGAGCTCTGAGCTCGACGAGCCCAGTGCCAGCTCGGAGGTCGTCGTGCAGCCGAGCGACGGACCGTCCTTCCAGGTGAACCTGGTCGCCGACGCCAACGGGGGCACCCGCTTCCAGCTCCAGACCACGACGCCGGGCACCCGGAGCTTCGTCGCGTGCTACGAGAAGGGCGCGATCAGCCATACGGCTCCGGGCTTCTTCACGCCGCTGCGCCGCGCTCGGTGATAGCCTGGGCGTAGCGGCGGCTCCGCCGATCGAACGCCCGCAGCATGCAGGCGCGCGGAGCCGTCGGGCTCGCACCCACGAGATCCGTCATGCTGCCGATCGCTCGCACTGCATCCCTCGTCGCGCTCTCTTTGGCTTGCGGCGCGGACGCGCTCCTCGCTCAGGAGCTCGCTCCCGTTCGGCCATTCCCGTACACCCCGGTGCGCGTGGAAGCGGGCGAGGTCGTGCTCGAGCCCGAGCTGCGGTCGCTGCGCGCGCTCGAGGCCGAGAAGGTCGTGATCTTGGAAGGCGTCGTCGATGCGCACGGGCGCATGGTGCGCCTCGAGCTCGAGCGCGTCGATCCGCGCTTCGAGCCCGGCGCGGTGCACGTCGATGGCGTGGCACAGGCGCGCGCGCTGCCCGAGGGCACGACCTGCTGGAGCGGGCGCGTGATCGGCGTTCCCCGGAGCTCGGCGTTCCTCGCGCTCTCGCCGTACGGCACGCGCGGTTGGTTCGGCACGCCGGAAGAGCGTCATCAGCTCCTCGCGGAGCCCGGCAGCCAGGGCTGGTCGAACGCGCGGCTCCGCGTGCTCAGCCCGGAGCGCATCGATTCCCTCGGTGAACCGCCGATGCCGTGGAGCTGCGAGATGCTGCCGACGCAGCTCGGCGGACGTCGTGGCCCGCGCGGCGGGAACGCCGAAGGCGGCACGCCGACGCCGATCTACACCGCGCCGATCGTCTTCGAGACGACCTACGAGTTCACCGCGGGCTTCGGCAACGTCGATGCGGCGCGCGCCTACATCGCCGCGCTGATCGGCGCGATCGGCGATCTCTACCGCCGCGAGCTCGGCGTCGTGTTCACGATCCCGTATCTCGGGTTCCACACGACGAACACGGATCCTTGGGATCCTGCGAACTGCCGCGATCTCAATCTGCAGTTCCAGGCCACTTGGGGCGGCGGCCGCGCGCCCGCGCGCGGCGTGCTCTACCACTTGATCACGCGGCTCAACTGCGGCGGCGGCATCGCCTATCTCGATGCGCTCTGCAGTCGCGAGTTCGGCTTCGGCGTGAGCGGCAGCGTCGTCGGCGAGACGCCGATCCCGCCGGGGCAGGGCCCGCTCACCTGGGACTTCGTGGTGATCGCCCACGAGCTCGGCCACGGCTTCGGCGCGATCCACACGCACGAATACGATCCGCCGGTCGACAACTGCGGCAACGGCAACTGCGCGAATCCCGCCGGCACGATCATGAGCTACTGCCACACGTGCCCGGGCGGGATGAACAACGTCGCGCTCTCGTTCCATCCCGCGAGCGTCGCGGAGATTCGCGAGCTCGTGGACGCGAGCTGCCTGCGCGTCGCCACCGCGCCGAACGACGAGTGCGCTACGGCGATCGTGCTGCGCGACGGCGTGAGCGGCCCGTTCCACAACGGTGTCGCGACCGACTCTCAGCCGACCTGGGCTTGCGGTCGCACCGCGAGCCGAGATCTCTGGTTCCGCTACACGGCGTACTGCACCGGCACGCTCGCGGTGGAGACCTGCTTGGAGGGCACCGACTTCGACACGAAGGTCGAGATCCTCACCGGGAGCTGCGAAGCGCTGATCTCGTTGGCGTGCAACGACGATGCCTGCGGCTTCGGCAACCTCTACTCGCGCGCCGTCACGAACGTGACCCAGGACGAGGTCTACTACATCCGTGTCGGTGGGTTCGAGGGCGCCACGGGGAACTTCCGGCTGAACGTCGCCTGCGACGGCATCCGCGAGCACGACTACGCGGTGACCTGGAAGTACGCGACCAAACCGGATAAGACGAGCAGCGTCCTCCCGCTGAAGGGGACGGCCCCTGGCACCTGCAACATCAACGCCGCCGGCACCTACGCCGCTCCTCCGATCACCGGCGGCACCTTCGCCCGCGACAGCCGCGGCAAGATCCTGCCCAACGTCTCCCAGGCCGATCTCCAACAGGTCCTGGACGGGCTCTACGGCACGGGCAACGTCCCGATCGAGCTGGTCGTCTCCGCCGTCGCGAAGCTCACCCAGACCTTCGGCAAGAACGGCCTGCCGGGCAAGGTGAAGTACTCGCTGAGCGCGGTGGTGCTCGTCGATGGAGGGAAGCCGCTGAAGTTCAAGGTGAGCTTTGCGGGGGTGGAG
>JAEUHW010000277.1 GCA_016793245.1 Planctomycetota bacterium | reverse complement strand
AGCACGCGGCGCCACGCGACCGCGGTCTGCGTGGGCCCATACCAGAAGACCGCGACGGACGCGCCGCCGACGCTGTCTTGGAAGCAGGCGCGCGCGGGCAGGTTCTCCAGCGGGAACGCCATCGTCTCCTCGCCGTAGCGCACGCCGATCACCTGCGCGCGCGCGGGCAAACGCGGATCGACTTGGCCCATCGTCTCCAGCGACTCCGCGCTCGGCTGCTGCGGCAGCTCGGCGAGCGGGTAGCGCTGCCCGTCGAAGAGGTCGTACGCGGTCGACTCCGGATGCAAGCGCAGCCAGTGACCCCACGTCGTCGTGAGCGCCGGGATGCGTCGGAGCTGCGTGCCCTTGCCGGGACCTTCGAAGGCGAGGCCCGTCAGCGCGGAGAAGAGCGTTCCGTCCTTGCCGCTCACCACCATCACGCCGCGGCGCCAACCGTGGAACTCGTAGCCGTAGTCCTTCTCGAACGCCGAGACGTAGCCGCCGTCGGGGTCGTAGAAGAAGAGGCCGTAGGTGTCGTTGATGACGCGCGGCGCGGCGAGGAAGTGGCGCAGCGGGATCGCACCGCCTTGGTGCTTCGCGCGCAGCCAGGCGACGACGCGGTCGTCGGGGCGCACGAGGTTCTTCTCGTCCTGCGTCGCGCAGTAGGAGCAGGGTGGCTCGGTGAGCTGGCGATAGAGGCCCCTCTTCGCGAGGATCGGAGCCGGAGAGGGCTCCTGTGCGCTAGCGGAGAACGCGGCGGAGAGCAGGGCCAGTGTGAGCGCGGACCAACGCATGAGGAGCTCGAAGCTGAAGTGAGCTCCGACGCTACGAGTGGGCACACCCCACGGCAAGCGCTCTCTCGCTCAAGGCTGCTTCGCGAGGAGGTCCGCCATCTCGATCGGCAGCTCCGATTCGAAGCGCAGCATCTCGCGCGTGCGCGGATGGGCGAAGCCGAGCGTCGCCGCGTGCAGCGCCATGCGCTTCACGCGCCAGAGCGGAGTGCACGCCAGGTCCGGGCGATAGCGCGGATCGCCGAGCACGGGATGTCCCGCTTCGGCGCAGTGGACGCGGATCTGGTTCCTGCGCCCCGTCTCCAAGCGCAGCGAGGCGTAGGTGAACTCGCGTGCGCGCGTGAGCACGCGGAAGTGCGTGATCGCGAGCTCGCCGCGGCCGCGCTCGCGCGTGGAGTAGCGGTGCAGGGTCGCGGCGTGCGTCTCGAGCCGGCTCTCGAAGGTTCCGGCTTCGCGCGTGAGCACTCCGGCGAGGAAGGCGCGGTACTCGCGCTCGGGCTTCCGCGCGGCGAACTGCTCTTGCATCGCCTCGGCGACTTCGCGCGACTTGCCGAACACGAGGAGTCCGGAGACGCCGCGGTCCAGTCGATGCACGACCCACGCACCGAGCTTCTTGTCCTGCGCGCGCACGTAGGCGCCGACGCGGTCCATCAAGGTGTTCGATTCGCCGGCGGGCGTCGGCACGGTGAGCAGATCCGAGGGCTTCTCGACGACGAGCAGGTGCTCGTCCTCGAAGGCCACTTCGAACCCGCGCGCCACCGCGCGTCGCGGGGGCTTCGGCGCGTAGCGCCGATCGGCTTCGTAGCGCAGCTCGATGCGATCGCCCGCTTGCAGGCGGCGCGATCCATCGGTGGCGGGCTCGCCGTTCACCTTCACGCAACCGTGGTCGAAGAGTCCGGTGACGAACGAACGCGAAGCCCCGGTGAGCTCCTGGACGTAGCGATCCACGCGCCCGTCGATGTGAGGTGAGAGGGGGTCGACCGCGAGGTCGTGCTCGAGGAAAGGCAAAGCGAAGGTCCGGAAGCAGGAATGCGTCAGCAGGCAGCGCGGCCCGGAGAACGTCGGGGCGCACGATCTCGGTCGCGCTTGCCTTGATCTTCACCGAGCCCCGGCGTTCGCCTCACCTCCGGATCGGATCTTTTTTTGCGGCTCGACCACCGGAGGACTCCGGGGGAGCGGGCCGAAGACCCGAGGAGACCGATGCGTCCCACCCCGTTCCTGCGCCGCCTCCGCCGCCGCTTCCGCACCCGCCACGGCGCCACTTGGGCGCTCTCCGCGCTGATCCTCGCGGTCTACGCGGCGATGGTCGCGCAGCAGATCCGCGCCGCGATCTCCGGCCCGGCCGGCCCCGCGGCTTCGCGCGCCGAGCTCGTGAGCGGCGAGGGCACCCTCGCCGGCGGCCCTCAGCGCCAGTAGAGACCCTCGATCAGGTCGAGCGGGCCGCCGCAGAACACGGAGTGGCAGGCGACGCAGCCCTGCACCACGGCGTTGTAGCGCTCTTGCGACGGACCGCCGTCGAAGCCCTCGACCGCGCCCAGGTAGCTCCGCGCGAGCGCATCGAAGGTCTCGTTCCGCGTGTCCTCCTTGGTATGCCAGGAGCAGCGCATGCGCCGGTGCGTCGGCCGCATGGGCCGCGGGACCTGGCCGCTCGCGAGCGCCTGCTTCGCGGCGACGAGATCGTCGACGCAGACGCGCATCAGGGCCGAGAGCTCGCTGTCGCCGTTGGGGTTCCGCGGGGAGACGATGAGGTTGCCGGGGCTGCCCGGGATCCCGGGGACCAGCGGGATGTCGAGGTTGCAGTCGGGGTCGGGGTCGAAGCTCGCGCTCACCTCTGGAGGCCGGGCTCCGTCGCCGAGGGAGACCCGCGGGGCCTCCGGGGCCTGCTCGGGGCGCTGCGCTTCGATGCGCTGCCAGCGCAGGAAGCCCGCGAGGGCGAGGACGCCGAGGAACAGCAAGATCTTGATCGGGCTCTTCATGCGCGGAGCGAGGACGGTCGGGAGTGAGTGCGGTCGGGATCGGCGCCGCTGCCGCCGGCAGCATCGCCGATCGGCTTCTACGCCGCACGGGGCTATTCGGCGCAGGGAGGGTGGAGGTAGCTTCTCTCCCTTCCGCTCTCGCGAACGAGGTTCTGCTCCACCATGCTTCGACTCTCTCTCTCGGCCCTTCTGATCCTGGGCAGCACGGCGCTCGACGGTCTAGCGCAGAGTGTTGCCACACAGCCTCCGCCTCCGCCGCCTGGGTCGACTCCGCCGCCGCCGCCGCCGTCGTTCGATGAGCAATCCCCCTCGAAGCTCGACGAGCAGCGCTACGACCACTTCGGCAAGGGCATCGCCCCCGGCCCGTGGCTCGAGCTCTCCACCGTGCTCGCCGACCCCGCGAGCCACGTCGGCAAGCCGCTCCGCCTCTCCGGTCCGATCACGGCGGTCTGCCAAACCAAGGGCTGCTGGATGCACCTCGGCTCCGAGGCGAACCCGGTGATGGTGAAGTTCCAGGACTACGCGTTCTTCGTGCCGAAGGACGCGAGCGGCAAAGTCGCGGTCCTCGAGGGCTCGATGAGCTGGAAGCAGGAGACGGTGGAGCAGACGCGCCACTATCTCGAGGACGCGGGCAAGCACGAGGAAGCCGCGAAGATCACCGAGGGGCGGAAACTCCTGCACTTCGTCGCGACGGGCGTCGCGATCGAGAAGTCGAAGCGCCTCGACGCGACGCGCTTCGAGCACTTCGGCGCGGGCATCGCCGACGGCGAGTGGACGGCGATCGACAAGGTCCTCGCCGATCCCAACGCGTTCGTCGCGAAGCCGCTGCGCCTCGGTGGCGCGATCCGCGAGGTCTGCCAGGTGAAGGGCTGCTGGATGCAGCTCGGCACTCCGGAGCAGACCGTCTTCGTGAAGTTCCAGGACTACGCGTTCTTCGTGCCGAAGGACGCGGCGGGCAAGCTCGTCGTGATCGACGGCTCGATGCAGTGGAAGCAGGAGACGGTGGAGCAGACGCGCCACTACCTCGAGGACGCGGGCAAGCACGAGGAAGCCGCGAAGATCACCGAGGGCCGCAAGATCCTGCACTTCGTCGCGCGCGGCGCGGCGATCGAGAAGGCGCCGAGCTTCGATCCGGCGCAGTACGAGAACTTCGGCGCGCCGCTCGCCGCCGGACCCTACGTGCCGGTGGAGAAGGTGCTCGCCGATCCCGCGAGCTACGTCGGGAAGGCCCTGCGCGTCGGTGGGCCCGTGAGCTCGGTCTGCCAGGTGAAGGGCTGCTGGATGCACCTCGGCAGCGAGGCGAATCCGGTGATGGTGAAGTTCAAGGACTACGCGTTCTTCGTGCCGAAGGACGGCGCCGGTCGCCACGCCGTTCTCGAAGGCCAGCTCTCCTGGAAGCAGGAGACGGTGGAGCAGACGCGCCACTACCTCGAGGACGCCGGCAAGCACGAGGAAGCGGCCAAGATCACCGAGGGCCGCAAGATCCTGCACTTCGTCGCCAGCTCCGCCGCGCTGTCGATCAAATAGGGGTCAGACCCCTTGCTGATCGACGACACCGATCAAATAGGGGTCAGACCCCTATTTGATCGACGACACCGTCCCACCCGTTTCCGAGGTTCATCGATGCGCTGCACCCTTCCGTTCGCCCGCGCCTTCGTCGGCGCGCTCGCTCTCGCTCCTCTCGCCGAGGCCCAAGTGGAGCGCTACGGCTCCTCGACGCCGTCGACCTTCGGGGTCGGCCTCGGGAACGGCGTGCAGCAGTCCTACGGCGGCAACCCGTACTTCGCGCTGCGGCTCGACGGCGCGAATCCTCTGGGCGGCGCGATCTTCCTCGCGCTCGGGCGCGCTTCGATCCCGGTGGGCGCGTGGACGCTGCTCCTCGATCCGCTCACGTTCCAGGCGCTGAGCTTCCCGCTGGCCCCCGGCGTCACGGAGCAGGCGCTGCCGCTGCCGAACGATCCGTCCACCTTCGGGCAGCCGGTCGATTTCCAAGCGCTGTTGCTGCACGGGCTCGATCTCGGCGCGACGAACGGCGTCGAGGTGCGCATCCAGCGCGATCGCACGCCGCTGCGCGCGTATCTGCCCGGTCAGGACTTCTCGCAGGGCTCGAACGCGCCGGGACAGCTCGCGACCCTCGATCTCTCCGCGTGGCCGCCGGTCTTCCGCTCGAGCGCGAACATCGGCTTCGCGGGCACGATCTCGAACAACTACTCCGCCGCCGTCGCCGTCTCGAACCGCGCGAACTACGCCTTCCTGCACGGCAATGGCACGACGAATCAGTTCGTGCGCGTGCTCGACATCAGCGCCGATCCGACGGGCTCCGGCGTGAACCACCCGCTCATCGGCGACATCCCGCTCGCGTCGGGGCCCACGGGTTCGATCGCGCGGCGCGACCTCGAGGTCACCGGTGACGGCCGGTGGCTCTTCAGCACCTCGGGTGCATCGACGATCGTGCTCGAGGTCTGGGACTTGGCGGGGTTGCCGGGAACCTTGCCCACGGCGCCCGCGCAGTCGATCACGCTCGGCAGCGTGAGCGGCGGCGCGACGATGCTCGAGGTCACGGCCGACGATCGCATCCTCGGCGTCTGCATCGGGACCGATACCGCCGCCAACGACGTGATCCTCTACGACATCACGGGTGCGGCGCAGCCGCTCGTCCAGCGCGCGGCGTTCCAAGTGCCGAACCGCGCGGGAACCGGCACGCCGAGCGCGCTCGACTTCTCTCCGAACGGGCGGCGCCTGCTGGTCGTGACGGGCGGCACCTACAGCTTCTACGACATCGCGGTGAACCCGCCGAACGCGCTCGTCGGCGGCGGCACCTGGACCGCGAACGGCATCTCGACCACTTCGCCGCTGAACGGCGGCGCGCTGGCCTTGCGGAACGGCGTGCTGGTCGGCGTCTTCGGCGAGAACGGCGTCGGCGGTCTCTATCACCTCGTCGACTTGAGCGATCCGCTGAGCCCGACCTTCGGCCTCGTCGTCTCGAGCTTCAGCACGAACCCCGCCGGCAACATCTCGAACCACCGCGTGCACGCGATGGGCAACGTGGTCGTCGCCATCGACGGCACCGGCGCCACGGCGGATTGCCAATGGGTCGACGTCATCGATCTCGATACGCCGGATCCGGTGACGGGCTACCGCTCGGTGCGCGTGCAGATGCCCTCGGCGACGACGCTGACGCCGGCCGGCCTCTCGTGCATCCCGCGCGAGTTCGAGCTGCGCTGAGCACCGCGCTGTCGATCAAATAGGGGTCTGACCCCTATTTGATCGACCGGTGTACGGCGAAGAGTGTGGGTGACGAGAGGCGCGCTTGATCGAGATCAGGCGGCCGAGGGCTTCGAAGCTCCGAGGATCGAGCGCTGCGTAGAATGGCCCGGCGTCGGTGGAGCGCTCCCGCGCTCAGCTCTGCAGCGCGCGAGGGAAGAGCGCGTGGTTCTCGAGGTGGATGTGATCCATGATCTCGCGCTGCAGCTCGGCGAGCCCGAGGTAGAGCGCCTTCCACGTCGCGCAAGCATCCGGCGGGGGAGCATAGTCGTGAGCGAGCTGGCTCATGCGCTCCAGATTCGCCGCGTGATCCAGGTGCTCGAGCTCCATCACCTGCACCGGACCCATCGCGAAACTCCCGCGGCCGCTGCGGATCATCGGGAAGAGGATCACCTCCTCCTTGCCCATGTGGCTCTCGAGCTCGTCGCCCATGCGAACCAGATGATCTGCGAGCCCACGCGGCCTTGCGGCATGTTCGGCATGGACTTCCTCGACCTTCCGGGCCATGGCGATCAAGCGCGGAACCTCGCGGCGATGGCCCTCGTGATAGCGCGCGAGGATGTGGTCGATCAGCTCGGGCAGCGGCTTCTCGTCCCAGCGTTCGAAGCCCTTCGTGCGCGGCTCCTCGGCGGCGATCTCGTCCAGGATCGACTGCGAGTCGAGCGCGGACTTGGCGCAGGCCTCCGCCAGCGAGAGGCGGCCACGGCAGCAGAAGTCGAGGCCGTGGCGGTGGAAGACGCGGGACGCGCCGGCGCGAGAGGCGGCGAGAGCGGCGAGGCTGGAATCGCTGCGCAGAGGGGCGATCGTAGACATGGTTCGTGCTCCGGTGGTGCTTGGCTCGCAGAGTTCCCGTGCACGCATCGTGCCGCGGCGTGAATCGTGAGCACGGCTCATTCTCCGGCCGCGCGGTTGTGCGGAGCGCAACGGGAGCCTAGGGTTCCGATCGCAACAGTGCTGCGATGACGACAACGAGCTGCCACCTCGACGATCTGCTCCCGATCGCGCTCGACATGACCGCCTCGCTGACGGCGGCGGATCGCTCGCGGCGCCTCGTCGATGCGGTGCTCCGCGCTCTGCCCTGCGACGCGGTCGCGCTGCTGCGCCTCGAGGATCAGCAGCTCGCCCCTGTCGCGGCGCGCGGCTTCGGCGCGGATCTGCCGGGACGGCGCTTCGCGCTCGCGGAGCATCCGCGGCTCCAGCGCATCTGCTCGTCGAGCGGCCCCGTCGTCTTCCCCGCCGACTGCGAGCTGCCCGATCCCTACGACGGGATGATCGGCGCCGCGCCGCATCTCGACGTGCACTCGTGCCTCGGCTGCCCGCTCCGCGTGGAGGGCGAGCTCGTCGGCGTGCTCACCGCGGATGCGCTGCGCCCCGGCGCGTTCGATGGGCTCGATCCGCGCTTCCTCACGCACTTGGCCGCGCTCGCCGCCGCGGCGCTGCGCACGAGCGATCTCATCGAGGCGCTGGAGCGCCGCGCGCATCATCGCGGCCTCGTGGTGCAGGACCTCGTGCGCGAGGAGCTCGGCCAGCGCGGCGGCTGGATGATCGGCGAGAGCGCGGCGATGCAGGCGCTGCGCCGCGAGATCGAGATCTTCGCGCGCGCCGAGCTGCCGGTCCTCGTCACCGGCGAGACCGGCGTCGGCAAGGAGCTCGTGGTGCGCATGCTGCACGCGCTCTCGCCGCGCCGCGAGCAGCCGCTGGTCTACCTGAACTGCGCCGCGCTGCCCGAGTCGATGGTCGAGGCCGAGCTCTTCGGCTACGAGAAGGGCGCGTTCACGGGCGCCGTGGAGCCGCGCCTCGGGAAGCTGCGCGTCGCGGACGGCGCGAGCTTGCTGCTCGACGAGATCGGCGAGCTCCCGCTCTCGATCCAGCCCAAGTTCCTGCGCGCGCTGCAAGCGGGCGAGGTGCAGCCCCTCGGCTGCGATCGCGCGCTGCGCGTCGATGTGCGCCTGTTCGCGGCGACGAATCGCGACCTCGAGGCCGAGGTGGCAGCAGGCCGCTTCCGCGCCGATCTCCTGCATCGGCTCGACGTGTGCCGTCTGCGCGTCCCACCGCTGCGCGAGCGCGCGGAGGACATCCCGCTGCTCGCGGGGCACTTCGCCGACGGCGCGCGCCGCAGCCTCGGCGTCGGTCCGATCCGCTTCGCTCCCGGCGTGCCCGAGCTGCTCCAGCGCGGCGAGTGGCGCGGCAACGTGCGCGAGCTCGAGAACGCGATCCATCGCGCGGTCCTGCGCGCCGCCGCGCGAGTCGAGCCCGGCGAGCGCATCCTCGTCGAGGCGCGCGATCTCGAGCTCGCGGCGACCAGCGCGCCGCTCGAGACGATGCACGCCGCGGCGACGGCGCCCGCCGAGGCCGAGGCCCTCCCGCTCCGCGAAGCGGTCCAGCAGTACCAACGGGATCGGATCCGCGAGGCGCTCGCGCGCAGCGAGGGCAACTGGTCGGCCGCGGCGCGCGCGCTAGGCATGCATCGCAGCAATCTGCATCACCTCGCGCGGCGGCTCGGGTTGCTCGAGCCGGCTGGATGAGCGCGCGGCGTCCATGTGCGCTTCGGCATCCACGTCGAGGACGCTGGACCTTCCGCCGCGACGCTCGGTCTCTTCGCGCTCCGGCGTCAGACGCGGGGCTCGGGGGCTGCGGGCTCCTCGTCGATGCACCTCTGCGGATGAGCTTGCCGCCGACGATCGACGCGCAAGGGCGCGCGCGGATCGCGACCCCGCTGGCCCAGGATCCCGTGTTTCTGGGTGTGCAGATCTTCGTGCAGTGGCTCGTCGAGGGCCCGGCGGGCTATCTCGGGGCCGTCGCTCTCACGAACGGGCGCGAGCTCACGGCAGAAGGCTCGGTGACGGTATCTCCGCTCGCGGCCGAGGGACCGCGCTTACATCGCGCCGTGCGGCAGGAATTGACGACGCCCCGTTGAGGCTTCCTCTCTACCTCGTTCCTGCGAGTGAGGACCTCAGACCTGCGGTACCTCTGATAGAAGGGCAGCGACCTCGAGGACCGAGACGCGCGTGAACCTCCGGAACCCTACCGAGATCGAAGCCTGCCTCGCGGCCGGCGCCATCGGCGACGCCTTGGGCAGCCATGCCGAAGGCTCGCGCGTCGGATGGGTGCCTGCCGAGATTCCTCTCGAGATCAGCGACGACACTCAGCTCAGCCTCGCGACCTGCATGTCCATCGTCCAGCGAGGCGCGGTCGATCCCGAGCACCTCGCCGCGCGCTTCGCGGAGGATTACCAGCAGCGGCGGTATCGAGGTCTCGGCGCGAGCACGACGAAGGCGCTCCTCGATCTCGCGAACGGCGCTCACTGGTCGCAATCGGGCTGCCGCGGCGAGCGCGCCGCGGGCAACGGCGCCGCGATGCGCGTCGCTCCGCTCGCGTTCCTGCTCGATCCCGAGCGGCCCGCGGAGCGCCAGCTCCTCTCCGATGTCTGTCGGATCACGCACCACAATGATGAGGCGTATCTCGGTGCGCTCTCCATCGCGCGCGCGTTGCGGCGCGTGCGTTGCTCGCCGCAGCACTTGGAGGACGCGTTGCTCGAGCATCTCGCCAGCGCGCTTCCGGACTGCCGCGTGCGCGACGCCTTGCGCGCGCTCGAACGACTTCCGCTCGACGCGCCGCTGCAGGAGGCCGCCGCGATCAGCGGCACCTCCGGCTTCGTCGCCGCCTCCGTGCCGCTCGCGCTCTTCGCCGCACAACGCGCGGCGCGACTCGAGCTCGGCGTGCTGCTGCGCGACGTGATCACCCTCGGAGGCGACACCGACACGATCGCGGCGCTCGTGGGCCAGATCGCCGGAGCGGCGTTGGGATGGGGCGCGCTTCCAGTCGAGGACGGTGAGCGGATCGTGGAGTGGAGCGAGGTCCTCGAGACGGCGGCGAGCTTCGCGCGCTTCGTCGAACGACGGCTGCGAGGATCGCGCGCGCCTTCGTGAGGTTCCGAACGAAGGTTGGCAGGCACGCGGGGATGGTGCTGCGCGCGGCAGAGCTGTTGCACCTCGACGCGAAGCAGGAGCTTCTCGTGAGCCCGGCGGCGCGCGAAGAACTTCGCCGCACGTCCCTCGCTCGCGGAGGCCTCAGCGAGCGCTTGGCGGCGGCAGCTCGACCTGCTGCTCGTGCGTCGCTCCGGAACGCAGCTCGAAGCTCTCGCTAGCGCGTCGTTCGAGGACGCCGTTCCACTGCACGCAGAGCTGATAGCGTCCGGGCGGCAGCCCGTCGTACGCGAGCTGCATGGCGCTGCGCTGCACCTGCGTGACGAGGCGCGCCGCGTCGTCGTCTTCCGCGGTGAGCCACGCCGTCGGAGGCGCGATCGCGCCGCTCGGCGTCGCGAAGCGGAAGCGCGCGCGTGCGGCGAGCGGCAGAGCGAGCTCGATCCCGCTCTCGGTGGCGCTCGGAGCGGCGCGCAGCGAAGGCGCATGGAGCGCGTGCGTCGCGCGCACGGCGAAACCCGCGGCGCCGGAGAAGCCGCGGAGATGAGCGCGACCTTCGGCGTCGGTGCGCTGCGTGTCGATGCGGTGGAGCTTCTGGCCGTCGCTGAGGCGCGGATCGTCGATCGGGCTCCAGACCGACGCTTGGAAGCCGGGCGGGATGGAGAGCAGCACGACTTCGGCATCGGCGAGTGGCGATCCTGCCTCGCTGCGCACGAGCACGGGGATGCGCGGACGGCGCTCGAGGGCGACGAAGTGCTTTCGCGAGACATCGTCCGCGACGACGATGGCGAAGAGCGCGGGGGTGGCGTAGTCGCCGCCGTGTGGCTCGATCTCCACGGTCCACGTTCCGCGCAGCAAGTGCTCGAAGACGGCTCTGCCTTCCGCGTGCGGTCCGCTGCGCTGTTGGCCCTGGCTCGTATCGACCACGTCGGCGCGCCAGAGCTTGACGTCGAAGTGCTCCACGGGCGCACGCGTGGCCGCATCCGAGACGAAGAGCTCGAACGACAACGGCGCGCGGAGCGTGATCAGGAAGCCGCTCGTGCCCCACGCGAGCTCGTGCTCGCTGCGATAAGGCTCGGTCGCGCCCGCGCGCACTTCGAGGATCATCGGCGGCGCGTCGGGGATCGGCTCGCCGATGGCGAAGCTCCCGTCCGCGGCGGTCTTCGTGAAGCTGCTGCAGCGGTCGCCGCGGGCGTGAATCGTGAGATCCGCGAGAGCCCTTCCCGTCTCGTCCAGCACGTGGCCGCGGATCATCCTCTGCGGATGCAGGACGAACTCGAGGGCCGGCGTCTCCGCGCGGATCTCGATGGTCCGCTGCCGGGGGATGTAGCCCTCGCGCCGACAGGTGACGGTGCGCGTCCCCGCGGGGAGTCCCGCGGGGAACGCGAAGCTGCCCGCCGCATCGCTGCGCGTCGGCTCGACGCTCCCGAGATCGAGGCGCAGCTCGACCTCGGGGACGCCGACGCCCTGCACATCACGCACGAAGCCATGCAGGCGGAAGCCGCGCGGCGCGACGAGCACGAAGCGCTCGGGATCGGCTTGCTTGGCGAGGAACGCCGCGAAGTCGAAGGCCTGGTTCTCGTGACCTTCGCAGGAGGCCGAGATCCATGGCGAACCTTCGAGTCCCGGCGGCACGACGTAGCGCACTTCGCCGGTCGCATCGCTGCGGAAGACCTCGCGGCGCACCCAGCCCGGCATGGTGAAGAGGCCGACATAGGCGTGTGGCACCGGGACGCCGCGCTCATCGACGATGCGTCCGAGATAGCTCGCGACGGCGAGCGCGGGCGGCGCTGCTTCGGCGCTCGCGCGCGTGGTGCTTCCGTCGCTCGCGGCGGAGGTCGACGCGCGCTCGCGCGCCGATGCGAGGGTCGCGAGCGCTCCGAGCTCCGAGAGCTCTTCCGTTCCTGCCTCTTGGTCGAGCGAGCGCGGAGCTTCGCTCGGCATCGTGGCGACGAAGAGCACGAAGAGCGCCGCGAGGGCGGTCGCGGCGCAGAGCAGGGCTGGGGCGGAGGCGGTGCGCACCGATCGACTCCGGGCATCGGACGGAGCGATCCTAGTCTCATGGCGGTGGCGAGCGGACTCCGTGCGGGAGAATCTCCGGCACCTCGATCGGTACGCCGTGAGCAGCGAATCTGCCCCGATGCTCTCGCCCCGAGCTCAGCCATCCTTCGCCGTGACCTGCGTCACGGCATCGATCACCGGCGCATCGAGCGCGGGATCCAGCGCGAGCTGCTCGGGCGCGATCTCGAGCTCGAGAATGCGCTCGACGGGCGTGAATGGCGCTCGCAGCTCGAAGAGCTCGCCGGTACCGCGTGCGGTGCGCCAGGTGCGCGTGCCGGGCACCCGTTGCCACGCATGCCAGGCGATCACGTAGCGCCCGGTCTCGCGCAGCTCGAAGTGCTGCGTCGCTTCGCGCCGTTCGGGCAGAGCGCGCTGCGCGCGCAACCGTTCCGCGAGCTCGCGGGGACCGACCGGAGCCGGCGCCTGCGGATCGGCGAGGCAAGGAACGGCGTGCTCGCGTCCGCGCTCGTCCACGCGCAGGAGCTCCGCGCCGAGAGCTGCGACGGGGGGAGCGCCCGCGGCGAGACGCACGACGACGCGTACGCGCTGCAGCGACGGCGGGGGAGCATCCTCCGCGCGCAGGATGCTCGGCGTCGCGTGGCTGCGCGGAAGCTCGGTCGCGCGCGGCGCGGGGGGCACCGTGGTCTGCGCCTCGCTCGAGGCGTGCGCGAGCTCGCCGCTCGCGCGCGCGTGGGGCTCGAGCGCGAGCTTCCAGCAGAGGAAGCTCGCGCCGAAGATCGCCGCGAAGAGGAGCCAGGGGGACTTCGTGCGCATGGCTAGAGGATCGTGAGCGCGAGCGCGGCCGTGGCGAGGAGCTGCGTCGGCGCTTCCGCGTGGAAGGACTGCGCGAAGAGTTGGAGGCCAACAAGGTTGGGATCGCTCGGGATGCCGAGGGGGATCGCGACGGGCGGCTGCGGGACCGCCGCGATGAGCGCGATGGCGGTGGGATCGACGAAGATGTCGCAGCCGTAGACCGAGAGCGGGGTGGTGAGCGCCGCCGAGCTGAGGACGAGGTAGCCGGGTCGTGCATTGCCCGTGGCGTCGAGGATCAGCGCGTAGCTCGCGTTGCCCGTGTTCGGCAGGCCGGTCGGGTTCGGCATGCGGAACGCATAGCTCGCGTTGCCGCTGGTCGCGTTGCCGATCTCGCGCGGCGTCGGACGCATCGCGATGCCCGACGGCGTCGCCAGCCCCGGGGTGGAGAGGAGCGTCGGGTTCGCGTTCGGGTCAGCCCAGTAGATCGAGCGCCGCGGTGTGCCATTGGTGCCGGTCGCGAGTGCTAGGCCGCCGGTGGTCGGCTCGGAGGCGATGGCGTTCAGCGAGCCGATCGTCAGCGGCACGGGCGTCACCGCGCCGTTGCTCACCGTCACGCGGAAGAGCGGTTGCGTCGCGTCGAGCGTCGTGACCATGAGCTCGCCCGAGGCATCGAAGGCCATGTTCGAGAGGCCGGCCGGCGTGCTCGCGATCAGCGTCGCCAGGCCGCCGCCGATCGGCACCTCCCAGATGTCGCCGCGCGTGCCGGAGACGTAGGTGCCGAGATAGACCTTGCTCGCGTCGGGCGCGAGCGCCAGCGCGTTGAACACGTCCGTGATGAGCGCGCCATTCGCGATGTCGATCGGCGTGATCAGGCCGCTCGAGGTGTCCACGATGCCGACGCCCTGCCAGCCGTAGCCCGTGGTGAGGATGTTCTTCAGCGGTCCGGCATCGACGTCGGTGACCGCGACGACCACGCGGCCGTCGGGGAGCAGCGCCATCTGCGGGACCTCGCCGCAGCACGGGCCGCCGCGGCCCAAGCTGAACGAGGCATCGAAGAGCACGTCGCTGCCGTCGAGCTGGATCATGTGCAGATCCACGCTGCCGCCCACCGGCGCGCGCTCGCCGGCGAGGATCGCGCCGTCGCTCTCACGGTAGAGCACACACGAGGAGCCCGTGCCGCGGAGGTCGCCCTGCACGTTGGCGATGGTGGTCGGCTGGCCGGGCTTGCGAGGGTGCGCGAGGAAGAGGCCGGTCTGGCCCGCGGAGGGGTTGAAGGTGCCGAAGACGTACCAGCCTTCGGGGACCTGAGCCGTGGCGAGCGACGAGAGCGCGGCGAGCGCGCAGAGAGTGGGCGAGAAGCGGGTGCGCATGAGGGTTCTCCAAGGGAGAGTGCACCGGGCGCGCGGGGGAGAGCGCGCCAGGCGGTCCCGCGTCTCGGCAACCGCCGTTCCGCGCCCTGAAACTCTGTTCAGGGAGAGCCAGTTTGCTCCCTCGCAGAACAGCAAATCTGCGCGGGATATCGAGTTACACCGATCGCGCCACCACAGCGACGAGGTTTCGCGGCGGCCTCGCGCGTTTCCATTCTGAAACGAAGTTCAGAGTCGCGAGCGGCTGCCGCGGTCCGCCTGCCGCGCCGATCCGCGTCCGTTCAGCGCCGCGCGGCGACGAGGTCGAGCAAGTCCGCCACGTCGTCGACGACTCGGTCGATCGCCCCGTCGGCCCGCGTGCCGAGCACCCATTCCGGCGTGTGCGGATGGCGGCGCAGCACGAGCGTCTTCGGCGCGCCCGCGGCACCGGCGCGGCGCAGCACGGAGGGGAGGGCGAGGTCGAGCGAGAAGACGTCGCCGATCACGAGGTCGGGGCGCTCTTCCTCGAGCACCGCGCGATAGCGCGGGCGATCGACGGAGATGCGGCGACCGGAGAGCACGAGGTGGTCGTCGCCCGTGCCGAGCACCTGCTTCCCCGCCTGACCGCGCACGCGCAACGCCGCGTGCGGCTCGACGCCGGCA
>JAEUHW010000228.1 GCA_016793245.1 Planctomycetota bacterium | reverse complement strand
AGAACACGCTCAGCGCGTAGCCACGAGGCGGCATGCGCATCGCCTGCAGCGCGACGACCTCGCCGATGCCGTCGCCGTTCAGGTCCGCTCCGGCATCGAGATGCGTGCCGAGGGAATCCTCGAACAAGGTTCCACGTCGCCTCCATAGCTCGCCGCCGGTGCGGCCGGAGATCAGGACCACGGAGCCGAAGCCCTGCTCGTCGCTCGGACGTCCGATGGCGGCATCGGGGATCCCGTCGCCGTCGACGTCGCCCGCCGCGGCCACCGTCAGCTCGAGCACTTCGTCGTTGCGCGGGCCATCGGCGAGCTCGAGCAGCGCGACCTGGGCTGTGACCGTGCTCACGGCGCCGATGAGGACGCCGAGAGCAGCCGAGCTACGCCAGAGCGGGGACCACTTCATCGCGTCGATCTCCTCGCTCGCGGGACGCCATCGAAGCTACCTTCTCGTTCGATACGCGAGAGTACGGAGTAGGGCCGAGGCGAACGCGAGCGGAGCTCCTCAGGGCTTCACGCTTCGATCGTTCCGTAGATCGCCTGCGTCAGCGCGAAGCCGAGCGCACTGCTCGGCTCGGCCCACGCGGCTTGCGCGGCGATGGAGATCCCCGCGAGCCAAGGATCGAGCGGCACCGCGATCGACAGCGCGAACGCACCGCTCGCGTCGCTCGCGAGCTCGCGTCGTTCGAAGATCGTCGCGGGCTCGAGATACAGCGCGCACGCCTCGGTGAGCCCGAGCGGGAGCGCGGGCACGAGGCCGACCATCAAGCACCCGCTCGCGAAGGGCGGTGCACCGCTCCCCGCGATCTGCGCCGTGGCACCGAGGCGCAACGGCTGGAGCGCTAGCGCGGGCGCCAGCGCGAGCGCGCGACAGCCCGCGCCGAAGGGCACCAGGCTGCGCAACGCGAAGAGCGTCAGCGCGCCGACGAGCGGTGAAGCGGGGTCGCGCAGCACCCAGAGCTCCTCCGCGCCGTCGCCGTTGGCATCCGCGGCGGGCGCGAGGCTCGCTCCGAAGCGCGAGCCCGCGCTGCCGCGCAGCGTCGAGCGGATCGCGCCGCTCGCACCGTCGTGGATGCGCACCGCTCCCGCGCCGCTCTCGCCGGGAGCCGCGATCGCGCATTCGGCGAGGCCATCGCCGTCGAGATCGCCGAGGCGCGCGAGAGCGAAGCCGAGCTGCTGCCCCGCGGCGCTGCCGCCGAGGCGGCGCAGGAGCGCGCCGCTCGCGCCCGAGACGAAGTACGCCGCGCCGCCGTTCGGCTCCAGCGGTGCGCCCACCGCGAGATCGATCGTGCCGTCGCGATCGAGATCCGCGAGGGCTGCGAGCCCGAGCCCGAAGCCGCTCCCCGCGACGGGGCCATCGAAGCGCCGCAAGAGCTGCCCGCTGCGGCCCGAGAAGAGCGCGACGTAACCCGCTCCTCCTCCCGTGCTCCCTTGCGGCGCCGCCATCGGCGCCGCGATCGCGAAGTCCGCCGTTCCGTCGCCATCGACGTCGCCGAGCGCGGCGAGGCTCTGACCGAAGAATTCGAGCGCGGCGGTTCCCTCGAACAGGCGCAGCAGCGCGCCCGTGCGACCCGAGCGCAAGCTCGCGCGTCCCGCGGGACCTGCACTGCCCGTCGCGAACGGAGAGCCGCAGAGCAGCTCGCTCGCTCCATCGCCATCGACATCGCCGACGAAACACACGGCGGCGATGTTGGAGCTCCCGTCGAGCACCGACCAGAGCGGCGCGCCCGTCGCTCCGGAGTGCGCGCGCACGATGTAGCCAACCGCGGGAACGATCTGGAACTCCACCGCGGCGACATCGCCGATCCCGTCGCCGTCGAGATCCGCACCGCCGGCCACCGCGCGGCCGAGCGTCTGCGCGAAGCTCGCGCCATCGATGCGCCAGCGCTCGCGGCCGGTGCGCGAGGAGAGCAAGGCGAGCGAACCGCGCGCCTCGCGTTCGATCGGTCGGCCGATCACGACATCGGCGAAGCCGTCGGCATCGACGTCGCCGACGCCGGCGCAGGTCATGGGCAGGTCGGTGATCCCGGCAGCGTCCGCGCAGGTCAGCAGCGACACTTGGGGAGCGGCGTCTCTCGCCATCGCGGCGAGGAGCAAGGCGAACGCGAACGAGCCTAGACGGGCGCGGGGCATGGTCACCTCGGAGCCGAGATCGGTACGCACTCTAGCGGCGTCGGGCGCGGCGAGGAACGGGCTCCAGGGAGTAGGGACCGAGGCTCGGCGGCGCCGTTCCGAGGCGCCCGCTTGTGCGATCGCGGCATCGTGCCGAGACTGCGCCCATGCCGCGCGTCGTCTTCCCCCAAGTCCTGCAGCGCCACATCGCCTGCCCGCCCGTCGACGTCGAGGGCGGGACCTTGCGCGAAGCTCTGGACGCGGCGTGTGCGCGCTATCCCGGGGTGCGCGGCTACCTGCTCGACGACGCCGGAGAGCTGCGGCCCCACGTCGCGATCTTCGTCGACGGCGAGCTCTCGAGCGATCGCGTGCGTCTGGCGCAGCCGGTCGGAGCGCACGCGCGCATCGAGGTCTTCCAGGCGTTGTCGGGCGGTTAGTCGAGCGAGCGGAGCCGAGAGGAGGATTGAGATGTCGAAGGAGTTGCTGATCGCGACGCGGAAGGGGCTGTTCGTGCTGCGCCGGAAGGGCCGGCGCTGGTCGATCGAGGAGCCCGCGTTCCGCGGCGTGAACGTGTCGATGTGTCTCCTCGATCCGCGCGACGGCGCGCTCTACGCGGCACTCGATCACGGGCACTTCGGCGTGAAGCTG
>JAEUHW010000211.1 GCA_016793245.1 Planctomycetota bacterium | reverse complement strand
CGAGCAGACGCCCACGCATCTGCCGTTCACGTTCCGCCTCTTCGATGGGCGCATGTTCGTCGATCGCGTGGCGGAGTCCGCGCCGGCGCTCTCGCGCGGCGACGAGATCCTCGCTCTCGACGGACGCGCGACGAGCGAGCTGCTGGAGCAGGTCGGGCGCACCGTGAACTTGGACGGCTTCACCGACGCCGCCCGCGCTTCGCGCTTGGAGAGCGCGTACGAGTATCGCGACAGCGGCTTCGATCACTTCCTCCCGCTCTTCCACGGCTTCCGCGAGCGCTTCGCACTGCGCATCCGTTCGCGCGTTGGCGGTGAGCTGCGCGAGCTCGAGGTCGCGGCGATCCGCACCTCGAAGAATCGCGCGCTCGCCGAGGGAGGAGCCTCCGACTTCGCGAGCGGCGTCCGCTTCGAGGTGCTCTCGCCGGGCGTCGCCGCGCTGGCGATCGACACCTTCGTGAACTACCGGCGCACGGTGGACCCCGAGAGTGTCTTCGGACCGCTCTTCGAGCGCCTGCGCACGGAAAAGATCCAGACGCTGATCCTGGATCTGCGGATCTGTGGCGGCGGCTCCGACGACGTGCCGCTGGCCCTCTTGCGCCGCGCGATCCAAGAGCCGATCGAGCTCGCGCGTCGCCCGGTGGTTCGCAGTCGCCGCGTCGGCGATCTCGAGCCCCATCTCACGACCTGGGTTCCGAACGCATTCAACCTGCCCGAGGCGATGTTCCGCTCGTTGCCCGATGGCAGCGGCTACGAGCTGCTCGAGCCCGGAGCACCCACAGTGATCGAGCCGCACTCCGAGCAGCGCTTCACCGGGCGCTGGATCGCGCTCATCGGACCGCGCAACGCGTCAGGAGCGACGAATCTGCTCGCGGTGCTGCGCGAGCGCGTGCCCGGCCTCGTGCTCATCGGAGAGGAGACCGCGGGGAACGTCGAAGGCACGAACGGCGGCTTGCTCTTCTTCCTCACGCTGCCCGAGAGCGGGATCCGCGTGAACCTGCCGGTGAAGCGCACGTGGAATCCGATCTCGTTCGACACGGAGGGACGTGGCCTGCGACCGGACATCGCCGCGGCGGAGACGCTCGAGAGCTGGCTCGCCGGCACCGACGTGGCGCTCGCCGCAGCACGCGAGATTGCCGCCCGCTGACGCATCGCGTATCGTCGCGCCCTGCTCTTTGCTTCACAGCCTAAGCTGCCGCCGCATCCTGGAGCGGCAGCGCGGGGGACCCAATCGCTCGGCGCGTCTGCGTCGAGCCGGGGCGTACGACTCCCAGCGATGGGAGGAGCGGCGACTTCACGCGTCGAGCCCGTCAGCTAACTCCGTCGGCATCGGGAAGGGTGAGCGTGGGCTCCTGCGCGGCGGGATGTCCGTGTTCTCCCTGGTTTCGGAGTCACGGACGCGAGAGGCTCGCCGCAGCGCTGCGGCGTCGCCCTCTCGCCTCCACCCATGGAGGCCCCCTTGAACGCGCGACGCTTCTCCCCGCATCGACGGCTGCTGCTCTGGGCGTATCGAACCGATCCGCTGCGAGTGCTGGTGCTCGGCTATCTCTCGCACCTCGTCTTCGGCTGGCTCGCGCTCTGTCTACCGTTCGCGCAGGAGCGCGCTGGGGTTGCCCCCCTCGATCACTTGTTCACAGCGGCCTCCGCGATGTCGACGACCGGCCTCGCGACCGTGAGCATCGCCGGCACCTACAACGCCTTCGGCGAAGCCGTGGTGCTGTTGCTGATCCAAGCGGGCGGCCTCGGCTACATGACGCTCGGATCGTTCGTGCTGCTCACGGTCTCGGGGCGGCTCTCGCCGCTCCGCATGCGCATCGGCGCTGCGGCGTGGGCGATCCCCAGCGAGTTCGAGATGCGCTCCTTCCTGCGCTTGATCCTCGGCTACACGCTGCTGGTCGAGCTCGCCGGAACCTTGGCCCTCTACTTCTGGGTCTTCCGTGGATCCGCGGTCGAGAGCCCGGTGTGGCACGCCGCGTTCCACAGCATCTCATCGTTCTGTACGGCGGGCCTGGCCCTCTTCGACGACAGCTTCGAGCGCTATCGCGGCCACGGGGCGCTGAACGCGATCGTGATCACGCTGAGCGTCCTCGGCGCAATCGGCTTCCTCGTCGTGAACGACCTCTGGCGCACGCTGCGCCACCGGCGCCTGCACGTCACGCTGACCTCGAAGATCATCCTGGTCAGCACGAGTGCGATCCTCGGCATCGGCACCGTGCTCTTCTGGCTCGACGAGCCGCTCCTGCGCGAGCTGCCGGCGAACGAGCGCTGGTTGGCTTCGCTGTTCCAGGTGATGAGCGCCGCGACGACGGTGGGCTACAACTCGATCCCGATCGGCGCGCTCTCGGCGAGCTCGCTCCTCTTGATCACGGTCATCATGGTGATCGGCGCCTCTCCCGCCGGCACGGGCGGCGGCCTGAAGACGACGACGATCTCGGCCCTGTGGGCGGTGATGACCTCGGTGCTGCGGCGTCGCTCCACCACGACCTTCCTCGGTCGCGAGATCCCGGAGGCGCGCCTCCGCGCGGCGACAGCGGGTGCCATGTTCTACGGGGTGACGCTCGCGGTCGGGCTCTACGCCTTCACGCTCGTCGAGCGCGCACCGCTCGCCGACCAAGCCTTCGAGTGCGCCTCGGCCCTCGGCACCGTGGGGCTCAGTCGCGGCATCACCGGCTCGCTCACGGATGCCGGCAAGTGGATCCTGATCGCGCTCATGTTCGCCGGTCGCGTGGGACCACTCGTGCTCGGCATGACCTTCCTCGCGCCGCGCGAGAGCGAAGAGCAGCTCGGCGTCGGACATCCCGAAGAAGATCTCGTGACCTGAGGTTCACGGAAGCGTCCTGGGGGTCGCCCATCCCCCGCACGCCGCGGAGCGGACAGGCTCGGCTCACGATCCAGGTCGCTCTCCATGCCCCACGTCTTCATCCTCGGTGGCCCCCACGGTGCTGGAAAGACCACCACGGCCCGCTCGCTGTTGCCGGACTACCTCGGGATCCGCGAGTTCGTGAACGCGGAGGACATCGCCCGAGGCCTCTGCGCCTTCGCTCCCGAGAGCGTCGCCTTCGAGGCCGGGCGGATCATGCTGCAACGCCTGCGCCAGCTCGCGGAGCGGCGGGTGTCCTTCGCGTTCGAGACGACGCTCGCGACGCGGAGCTTCGCGCCGTGGCTGCGCAGCCTGCAGTTTCTCGGATACGAAGTCGTCGTGCTGTACTTGTGGTTGCCGAGCGCCGAGCTCTCCGTGCGCCGCGTCGCCCACCGCGTGAGCTGCGGAGGACACGACGTACCCGCGTCGATCATCCGCAGGCGCTATGGACGGGGCCTGCGGAACTTCTTGCAGCTCTACCGCCCGCTCGCCGACGCCTGGCACCTCTACGATAATGCCGGCGCGACGCCCAGCTTGATCGCCCATGGCGCGCCTGATCATCCGGACGTGCTTTGCGCTCCGGAGCTCTGGGCGCAGATCACAAGGAGCGCTCCATGAACGAAGCCGAACGAGCGGCGCTCGGACGCAAGATCGACGCCGGCATCCGCGCCTCGATCGCCCTCGCGTTGGAGGAGCATCGCCGCGCCGGCCGCACCGTCGCCATCTGGCGCGACGGCCGCGTCGTCGAGATCCTGCCCGAGCCGCAGGAAGAAGGGGCGAGCGGAGCCGCGCGCGAAGAGCCGCCGCCGGAGCGACCCTAGAGGTCGCGTACACCGCGGGCGCGGAATGCGCGAAGCGCGCTCGACCCGACGGGCCGAGCGCGCTTCGTTCCCCGGGAGCTTCGCTCTCCCTACCGCGAGCTCAGCGACGCGGCCCGCCGCGCAGCTCGCGCACGATGCGCTCCGCGCCGTAGACCTGCTCCAGCGCGGCGATCAGCGCCCGACTGTCGACGGAGACCGAACGCGCCTGCGTCTCGGAGTAGGCGTAGTTGCCCACCAAGCTCTGGATGTTGCCGTCGAAGATGAGACCGACGACTTCGCCGGCGCGGTTGATCACCGGCGAGCCGGAGTTGCCGCCGATGATGTCGGTCGTCGAGACGAAGTTGAACTCCGTCGTGCTGAGGGCGAGCTTGTCGCGCACAGCGGCCCAGCTCTTCGGCAGCGCGTACGCGGGCTCGCCGCTGCGCTCGGAGGCCTTGGCGTAGAGGCCGGCGAAGTTGGTGAACGGCGCGATCGGCTTGCCTCCGTCCTGGTAGCCCTTCACCGCGCCGTAGGTGAGGCGCAGCGTGAAGGTCGCGTCGGGATAGACGCTCTCGCCCTGCACCGCGAAGCGCGCCGCCGAGATCTTGGCGTAGGCCTGGCGCTCGACGGAGACGACCTCGTCCTCCATGCGCTTGCGGAGCGCTCGCGCGTGCGGATCGAGCGTGCGGACGAGGACGATCAGCGGATCGCTCGACGCGGCGATCGCCTCGGCGCCGGCTTCGGCCAAGGCTTTGCGCTTCTCGATGTCGCGGAGCGCCGTGCCGAGGATGCATTCCTCGGCGCGCGCGCGCGCGGACTTGCCCGCGAACGCGGCGACCACGATCGGATCCGAGGCGCCGAGCGTCTCGGCGAGGTAGGAGAGCGCGCTCTCCAAGCGCATTACCTCGAGATCGGGATAGATGGGCGCCGGCGAAGCGAGATCGCTGCGCACCTGCTCCAGCGCGGCGTCGCCGAACTCGCGCAGGCGCTCGCCGCTCGGCTTGCCGAGCTCGGCATTCATGCGCACGATCAAGGTCGCGAAACGCGCGAGGTCGGCGTTCAGGTTCAGGCTCGGTCCGCCGAGCGCCGCGTAACGGCGGTAGATCTCGGCCGCGACGACCTCCGCGCGTTCGATCTCGGCCCAGGCGCCGCCCCACTTCGACTTCCACTCGAGGCTCTTCTCGAGCGCCGCACGCAGCGCGTCTTCCTCCGCCTGCTTCGCGGCGAACACCTGCGGATCGAGCAGGGCCGCGAGACGCCCGACGTAGACCTTGCGGCTGTTCTGCACGGAGAAGAGGTCGCCCTTCGCGACGCGCGCGTGTTCGCTGCTCTTGCCCGAGAAGGTCTGCAGCCAGACTTCTTGGCGCATCAAGCGCATCAGCGCGGCGGGTACGAAGGTGTCGCGGAGGTAGCGCAAGTGCGCGACGGTGTTCAGCCGCTGCGTGCTTCCGGGATGCCCCGCGACGAACACGAGCTCATCGGCGGCGCTGCCGTTCGCACTCCACTGGAGATAGTGCTGCGGCTTCAGCGGCAGATCGTTCTCGTAGATGCGGAAGAAGGTGACGTCGAGGCAGAAGCGCGGGTACTCGAAGTTGTCGTTGTCGCCGCCGTAGAAGGCGATCTGCGACTCCGGCGCGTAGACGAGGCGCACGTCGGTGTAGCGCTTGTACTGATAGAGGTGGTAGCGACCGCCTTGGTAGAGCGTCACCACCTCGCAGTGCAGGCCGTTCGCCTGCTTCGCTTCGTCTTCGATCGCCGTCATCGCCTTGCGACGCGCCGCGCCAGCTTCGGCCGTCGCGAGGCCCGCGGCCGCGCTCTCGACCCGCGCGGTGACATCCTCGATGCTCCAAAGCACGTCGAGGTGGAGATCCGGGCAGCGCTCCTCGTCCTTCGTCTCCTTCGCGAAGAAGCCGAGCTCGAGCAAGTTCCGCTCCTTCGAGGAGAGCTTCTCCAAGATGTCGCTCGCCACGTGGTGGTTGGTCATCACCAAGCCGTCGGCGGAGACGATCGATCCAGAGCCACCGGTCGAGACGCGCACGCACGACTTCTGAACGTGCTCGAGCCACTGCGGCGTCGGCTCGAAGCCGTAGCGCTCCTTGATCTGCTGCGTCGGCGGGTGGCTGAAGAGCCACATGCCCTCGTCGAAGCGCGCGGCATGCGCGGCGAGGGGGAGGAGGAGGAACGCGGCGCCGAAGGCCGCCCGGGAGAGGATCGAGAGCATCGGGTACTCACTCGGAGGTCCGTGGGAACCGCGTCGTTCTAACCAAGGTGTCTCGGTCGCGCCATCGCGCGCGCCGCTCTCCCTCCCGAGCCTGGGATCGCCTAGGATCGCCCGCGTTCTACGCTCGGAGCCCCGCCCCGGACGCGCGATGATCCCACACCCCTATGGCCTGCGCTGTGCGCTCGGCGCGGCGGCCCTCGCACTCCCGCTGCTCGCCAGCGGCTGCAACACCTACATCCTCTGGCAGGATGCGCGCTCCTCGAATCAGGAGTGGCTCGAGGAAGAGCCACTCCCCACCTATGCTTGGTTCGGTGCCGATGGAGCGCTGCAGGGCCTCGTCGTGGAACCGAGCGAGAACACGCGTACGAGGATGCGGCGCCTGCAGCCGAGCGCGCCCGCGATGCGCTGGCTCCTCCTCCAGGGAACGGAGGATCCGGAGGCTTTCGAAGTCCTCGCGCGCCGGAACGAAGACGAACGCCTCCTCTTGAGCTGGGTCCAGTACGCGGACGGCAGCCCTGGACGCTTCGACTTGGTGCAGGGCAGCCGGACCAATCGGCTCGCTTCGCGCGAGGATCTCCCGTGGCCGAGCCACCGCCACCCTTCGCACTCCGGTCCCGTAATCACGCGACGACAGAGCTGTCGGGTGTCCTGGATCGAGGAGCCGCCGAAGGGCGCCCTCCTCGCCACGATGCTGCGCATCTTCATCCTCGAAGAGCAAGTGCAGGACGATGACCTGGGATCCGTGGCCAAGCTCGCGTTGACGCCGCTGACCTTGGTCGTGGATCTCCCGTTTCTGCCGTTCCAGCTCCTCGGCTTACGGAGCTGGTTCCCCTGAGAGTGGCATGCGCGAGCGCATCGCGGTCGCGAAGAACTCGCGTTCTTCAACGTTCGATCTCTGGACGCGGGCTCTCTCGTTCAAGGTTGCGAGAGAGAACGCGGAAGCCACAGCGAACGCCGGACGAAGGTGCCCCCTGCGAGTGCAAAGAGCGCTAGGGCCAGGAACTGGTAGTAGCTGAGACCGAGCGCGATCGGCGAGTTCTCGCGCACGAGCTCGAGCGCGAAGCGCAGTCCGGCGTAGAGCGCGAGATAGAGCGCGAGGCGCCGACCGGCGAGGAGCGTGCTCGCGCGGAGCGCCCAGAAGAGCAGCGCGAAGCCCGCATGGAAGAGCGCCTCGACGAGCTGCACGGGAATGCGCGGCAGCCCCTCCGCATCGCGCAGCGCCCACCACGCGGGCTCGCACACTTCTCCGGCGCAGCAGCCGGCGAACGCGCAGCCCACGCGGCCAAAGGCCAAGGCGATCGCGAGCGGTAGCGCGAACCCGTCGCCAGTCGGCTGCCGCCAGCCGACCGCCTTCTTCGCGAGCTCGACCGCGAGCCAACCGCCGAGGAGGCCGCCGAGGACGGTGCGCCCGCCGAGCGGCATGGCATCGCCGCGCTGTCCCTCGGGCTGCCAGGCCCAGCCCAGGAGATCGGCGGGGAGCTGCAAGAGATACGCTCCGAGGATCGCGCCCGCGCACGCCGCGTAGAGCAGCGCCGCGCGCGTGCGCTCGGGGAGCCCGCTGCGCTGCCTCTGCGCACGCGCGGCCCAGAGCGCGAGCGCGATGCCGAGCGCGACGCAGACGCCGTAGCCGATCACGCGGGCTTCGCCCCTTCGACCTCGGCGCGCAGCGGCGAGAGCACCGAGCTCTCGAGCCCGTCGCGATAGAAGAGGTTGTAGGTGTCGAAGGGGATCACGCGCCGGCCGTCGGGATGCGCAATGTGCACGCAGGACTTCCGCACGTTCCGGAGATCGAGGTCGAAGCGGTCGAGGAACTTCAGGATGACGATGCGGAAGACCTCGTCGTAGCGCAGCGGGTTCTCGCGCGCGAGACGCACGCCGGGCAAGCAGCAGAGCAGGCGCGCGAGCGCGCTCGCGGCGCTCTGCGGCCCGTGCGCCGTGCTGAACGCGCGGAACATCTCGCGCTGGATCGTTTCGTCGCGCTCGTAGGCGATGGTGTTCCGCCCCGCGTTGACCAGGAGCTCGGGATCCATCAAGCGCGTGAGCGGCGTGATCGGCAGGCCTTCGCTCGGGCGCTTCAGCGCGTAGGCCATCGCGAGGTTGTCGGGATGGCACGGCACGGGGATGAGATCGGCCGGGGAGAACCACGGGCACTGCTCGAGGATCTTCCGCCGCACCTCGGAGAGCGTCAGCCGATGCGCCTCTGCGTCGTAGCCGTCGTTGCGGCCCGCGTCCTGCACCGGCTGGAAGGTGATGCCGCGGACGCAGCGCTGCGCGAGCGCAAAGCGCACGAGCTCGCCGAGCTCGTCGTCGTTCGTGCCGCGGCGGACCACCACGACCAGGGTGGTGCTGAGATTCAGCGCGTTCAAGCGCTCGAGCGCGCGCGCGCGCACCGCGCGGAGATCGGCGCCGCGCAGCTCCCGCAGCGCCCCTTCGCGCAAGCTGTCGAACTGGAGATACACCTCGAAGCCCGGGGCATAGCTCGCGAGCCGCTCCGCGAAGCCGTCTTCGCGCGCGATGCGGATCCCGTTCGTGTTCAGCATGAGGTGCCGAATGGGCCGCCTCTTGCAGGCGTCCAGGATCTCGAAGAAGCGCGGATGCAGCGTCGGCTCGCCGCCCGAGACCTGCACGATGTCGGGCTCGACCTCGTTCCGCACGATGACGTCGAGCATCGCCTCGATCTGCTCCAGCGAGCGCTGCTCCGTCCGCTCCGGCCCGCTGCCCGCGTAGCAGGTCGGGCAGCGCAGATTGCAGTGATCGTTCACTTCGAGCAGGGTCAGGCACCCGTGCTGCTCGTGCTCGGTGCAGATGCCGCAGTCGTACGGGCAGCCCCAGCGGAAGCCGGTGTTCGCCTTCGCCACCTGCTCCGGCGGCTTCAGGAACTTCTCGCGCCCGAGACGCCAGTACGCCGCGTCGTCGCTGACCAGCACGCGCTCCGGGCCGTGGAGGCGGCAGCGCTTCAGCAGATAGACCCGCTCGTCCTCGATGACCTCCTTCGCCTCGACGACGCGGAGACAAGTCGAGCAGAGCGCTTCCGTCGCGCCGTAGAAGAGATAGGGTCTTTCGCGTGCGGCCATGGTGCCCCTAGCATCGGGACCGCGTCCTTTGATGCAAGGGCGGAGGTGCGTCGTGCCAGTGTTCCTAGGGTTCCTGCAAGCGAGCGCGGGAGAGGACTACGGCACCCAGATGGTGCTGGACCTCACGCTGATCTTCTCCACCTTCCTCGTGCCGATCTTCATTGGATCGATCTGGGGGGCCGGTCGGCTCACCCGCGGACGCCAGGTCGAAGGAAGCGGCGAGCGCGGAGATCCCGGATGCTTCTCTGTCTTCTTCGCCATGATCCTGCTGCTGATCGCGTTCGGGATCGGCACCTGCTACCTATCGCTCATCCCGCTGCTCCTCTCATGGACGCTTTGAGCTGGGACGCGCATGATCCGCGGACCGGCTCGTCGGGCGGCCGAGCACTCCCGAGCGTCCCCTCTCTCGCACCAGCACCGACCACGTGGACTTCACCTCCGCCCTCCTCCTCTTCGCGCCGCTGGCCTTCGCCGTCGCCTGCGTCGCCGCCGCGATCGCGCTGTGGCGCGCGAAGCCGGAAGAACGCGACGAGCAGGCTCCGCGTGAGATCAGCCGGGCGCAGGTGCAGGGCTTCTTCGTCGGCTGCCTGCTCTTCGTCGCCTTCGGCATCGGCGCCTGCTATGCGTACTTCTTCTTCTTCTTCCGGCTCTGAGCGGGTTCGGTCGGGCTAGCCATCCCCGATCCGCGTGAACGACTCGAAGCTCTTCGGCCCGCTCGCCGTGTGCACCGTCCCGCCGCGCTGGAACTCGCGGTAGCGCGCGTCGCTCGAGAAGACGCTCTGCAGTTGGCTCTCCGCGGTCGCCGCGTGCAGCTCCTCCTGCGCCTCGCGGATCTTCATCCCGACGAAGAGCTTCAAGCGCTCTTCTTCCTCGTCGCTCATCTCCTCGATGACCTGCGCGGGATCCCGCATCGCCTTCAGCGCCTTCTCCATGAGCTCCGAGTGCAGGCGCTCGTGCGCGCGGATCGAGCGCACGAGGCGCTCGAGCTCGGCCGCGGTGCCCTGGGCCTGGTTCAAGGCGTAGACGTCGCCGCTCGGCGGCAAGAGGCGCGCGTTGATCCAGGTCTCGCGCTGGACGCGCAGATCCTCGCGCTCGACGTACCAGCGGCCGCGGAACGGGCCTTCGTCCTCGACCTTCGCGACCCAGAACGCCGTATCCACCCAGAGCTCGGGCCCGTCGCCGTTGCCGTGGAAGAAGTGGCTCATCTCCGGCGAGCAGGTGCAGCGATTCGCGCCAAAGTAGAGCTCGCTGCCCTGGAAGGGCTGCGCCTGCGCGTGCTTCTCCCCCGCCGCGTGCGAGAAGCTCGTCTTCCAGTCCGGACGCGGCGCGACGTGCACGAAGTGCAGGGCCGTGTCGGTGCGCTGCGCATCGCGCACTTCGAGCTGGGCGAGCACGTCGCCGAGCGCGAGGAAGCTCACCTTTGCACCTTCGAGCACCGTGGGCTCCGCGTCGGGCAGATCGCTGGCGCGGAAGGTCCAGGTGTACTTCGAGATCTCGCCCTTCGAGCCGCCGGCGTCGAAGTGCAGCACGCTCGCGCGCGGGAGGCTCGCGGGTGCTGCGATGCGCGCCTCGAGCGGCCCCTTCAGCTTCGGCACGAGCGTCGCGCGGAGGAAGAGCTGGGCCGGGACCGGATCACCATGGCCGCCGAGCCGCAGCTCGACCTCGCGCTGCTCGATCATCTGCACGGCCCCGGGCACGCGATCGCCGACCGCGAGCGTGAGGAGGAGCGGAGCGAACTTCGATGTGCTCGGCGCCGTTCCTTCCCGCCGCGCCTTCGCCGTGCCGACGGGATCCCACGATTCGACCGCGAACGGGAGCTTCCGCTCCGTGTTCTCCTCGTTCCGCCGCCCGCGATCGTCCTCGGTCCACGAGCGCCGCTGCTCGTGCACCCACGGCTCGCGCGAGCTGAACACGAACGGGAACGAGAGCTTCAGGCGTTGTCCCGCGGGATCCCATTCCAAGGCCATGTCGGAGCCGCTGGCGCTGCCGCGGCCGAAGCCCACGACCTGCTCGACGTGCGTGGAGATGACGCCCCCTTCGCCCATGTCCTCGGCGCGCAGCGAGTAGGTCGACTTCGAGTGCGCATCGAAGGGCTCGCGCCGCGCGCGATCGGACTTCGGGTGCCAGAGCACGGCCGAGCTGAAGCGCGCCGATGCGGCCTCGAGCTCCTTCGCATAGCGCTCCATCGCCGCGCGATCGCGGAGGTTCTTCGGCGGCTCCGGCGGCTTCCAATCCGCGAGCGCGGAGGGATCGGCATCCAGCGACATCCCGCGGCTCGGCCCTTCGAGGTCGATCCGCCCTTCGACGCGACGCAGGATCTTCCACGACTCGCTGCGGCCGCTGCCCGACGCGCTACCGTCGCGTGCATGCTCGCAGGTGAGCTGGAAGCTCAGCGCGAGCTGCCAGCTCTTCACGTCCTCCCACTTCGCGCCCTGCGCTCGCGCGCTGCACCCGAGCGCGCCGCAGGCGAGGAGGAGGAAGAGGAGAGATCCACGACCGCGGCCGCACTTGAGGCTCAGCATGTCCTGCGCTCCCGGGCGCTCGCGCTGGCGAGCGCTGCCCCTACAACGTCTTCACGTACACGACCTTGTCGTCGCCGGCCGCGTAGAAGTCCTTCATGCGCGCGGCCTCGAGGCAACCGCACGCCAAGTAGAACGCGCGCGTCGGCTCGTAGATCGCGCGCGAGCTGGTCTCGATCCAGATCGCGCGGCCGCCTTCGGCGCGCACGCGCTGCTCGACCTCGGCCATCAAGCGCTTCCCGAGCCCTTGACCGCGACGGCTCGCGTGCGCCGCGATCCAGTAGAGATCCCAGCTCCCCTCGGTGCACGCGATCGGCCCGAAGCAGGCATAAGCGCTCGGGACCACTTCGTCGGCGAAGAAGAGGAAGTGGTAGCCGGAGGCGAGCCCCTTCGCGAGGCGCTCGTCGACGAGCTCGACGGCGACGTCGATCTCGTAGCCGTGGAAGAAGCCGGTCGAAGCCACGATCTCGCGGATCGCCGCCGCATCCGCGGGGCGTGGGTCGGTGCGCCAGACGGAGTCGAGGTTCATTTCGAGTTCTTCGGCGCGAAGGCGCCGGCATGCAGGCCGCGGAAGAAAGCGCGCGCCACGGTGCGCAAGGTCGTCGTCCGGTAGCCGCCTTCCTGGACGACGAGGGTTCGGAGCCCGAGCGCCCCGACGCGGCGGCCCATCGCCTCGAAGTCCTCGAAGCCGAGCGACCAGCTCCCCGTGGGATCGCCCTTCGCGGTGTCGAAGCCGAGCGAGACGACGAGGAAGCGCGGCGCGTGGACCGAGATGCGCACCAGCGCCTTCTCCATGGCCTTCAGGAAGCGCGAGCCGTCGACTTGCTCGGGGAGGGGGAGGTTCAAGTTGAAGCCCTCGCCAGGCCCCACGCCGACCTCCTCGGGGAAGCCGGTGAAGAAGGGATAAGCGAAGCTCGGGTGGCCGTGGATCGAGACGGTGAGGACATCGTCGCGCGCGAAGAAGATGTCCTGCTGCCCGTTCCCGTGGTGGTAGTCGAGGTCCAGGATCGCCACACGTCCGTGCTGCGAGAGGTAATGCGCCGCGATCCCGCCGTTGCAGAAGTAGCAGAAGCCGCCGAAGACCTTGCGCTCCGCGTGGTGGCCGGGGGGGCGCACGAGCGCGTAGGCGAGGCGCTGATCGTGCAGCACCGCTTCCGCCGCCGTCAGAGCGCAGTCCACGGCGCGGCGCGCGGCGTCGAAGGCGTTGCGATTGATCGGCGTGAAGGTGTCGATGCAGAAGTAGCCCGCCCCGTACGCGAGGTCCTTCGGCGGCTTCGTCGCGTTGCGGATCGGGAAGACATACGGGTAGATCGAGCGCCCCTCGGGGAGGCTCCGACTCGCGCGCTTCAGGTAGTCGACGAGCGCGTCGTCGTGCACCGCGCGGATCCAGCTCTCCGGCCACTCGCGCGGCTCGACGCGCGCGAAGAGCCCCGTCGGCAGGATACCGTCCAGGATCGAGCGCACGCGCACCGGCGCTTCGACGTAGCCGCGCTCCTTCACGTGATGGATGTCGTGGCGGTCGTTCACGACGAGCGCGATGCTCTGCTCCGCCGTGGACTCGACGAGGCGCGCGACCGCGGACGCGGAGCGCTGGTAGCGCGGCGGACGGACGCGCACGGGATCCTCCGTCACCGAGGCCACGATGCGCTCCACGTACTCCGGCGGGCAGAGGTGGGCGTACTTCCGCTCCAGGATCGCGCGGATCACCGCGCGGAGCTCGTCGCGCCGCAGCGGTCGTCCGCTGCCGAGGTCGTCGAAGACGAGGTGCGGGAGATCTTTGTCGCTCGGCTGGAGCGGCGTTTCGTAACCGGTGCCGATGATCGGACGCGCACCGAAGCGCTCGTAGAAACTCAGGCGCGCGGCGTTGCCCTTCGCGAGCGCCGGATGGGAGCAGGCCTCGGGATCATCGGGGAGGCACTCGAAGAAGAGCCCGATCCCTCCGGCTTCGCGCGCGATCTCGCGCACGCGATCGTAGAGCGCGCCGCCGATCCCGGCGCCCGTGGCGCCCTTGCCGGCGGCCACGAAGTCGAGGAGCCAGAAGTTGAGGTCGGGCGCGTGCGAGAGGAGCGCGAAGCCCTTCAGATTCCCCCGGAGATCATCCGCGACGAGGAGCAGGAGCCGCAGCCGATGCGCGAGGGGATCGACGAGTCGTCGTGGCAGCGCATCGATCTCGTCCTGCGAAAGACCGGGGAAGCGCTCGCGCAGCATGCGCTGCACTTCCTCGAGCTCGCGGTGGTCGAGGGGCAGCGCCGCCTCCGTGATCTGACGGATGCGGAACACTTCAGGGTCCTCCTCGCGAGGCTCAGAGAGTGAGCAAGAATTGCTCACGAACGGGCTGCAGCGCCGCCAGGCGCTGCGCCAGCAAGCATCCGAGAGGCAGCATCATCGATTACTGCTCAGCCTCTCAGGGGAGATCGGAGACGATCCGCGCGATCGCCGCGCGGAACGGGATCCCCGCCCTCTCGAGCGCCGCGGCGAAGCCCGCGTCGGGCGAGAGGCAGGGGTTCGTGTTGATCTCCAGGATCCACGGCCGCCCCGCCGCGTCGACCCGAAAATCGACGCGGGCCCAGCCGCGGAGGTCGAAGAGCGCCCAACACGCCTTCGCGAGTGTCCCGATCTCGCGCAGCAGCGCGCCGTCGCTCGCGGGGAAGTCGAAGCGCCGCGGCGTGTGGTGGTACTCGTAGCTCTCGGGATCCCACTTCGCGCGCCAGCCGACGACGCGGCGCTTCGCGCTGCCGTAGCCCTCGAAGACGATCTCCGCGTGCGGCAGCACCTCGGGCTCGCCCTTCGCGTTCCCGAGCAAGGCCAAGTTGAACTCGCGTCCTTCGACGTAGAGCTCGGCGAAGCCCTCGCCGCCGAGCGAGCTGCGGCGTCGCGCGAGCTCGTTCGCGAGCTCCTCGGCGCTGGAGAAGCTCCGCACCGAGTCTTCGTCGAGCCCTACCGAGGCGTGTTCCCAGACCGACTTCACGATCCACGTGTCGGGGAACTCGACCCCACCCGCCCCGTGCGCGAGATCGCGCTCCGAGACCCAGGCTGGCGTCGGCAGGCCCGCGTCGTGCAGGCGCTGCTTCGCGAGGAGCTTCCCCGAGGTCGCGTGGATCGCGGACGCGGGGCAACCCGCGTACGGTACGCCGAGCGCATCGAGGAGCTGCGGCACCACCGCGATCAAGCGCCCATGACCGGCGAGAGACTCGACGAGATTGAACGCGAGCTCGGGACGCGCGCGCTCGATCTCCTGCTCGAGGGCGGAGAGGTCGAGGCCGACGCCGAAGCTCTGCACCTCGTGGCCGAGCTCGGACAGCTCGCCGCCGACGACGCGCGCCTGTTCCAGCGCATCGAGCTCGTCGATGCGCGAGCCCGCGCGCGGCGCGTCGTAGAGGATCAGGATCCGCACGTGCCTGCCACCTCGCACGAGAGAGAGCGCGTCGCTTCGATACGCGCGATCGCGCTCTCCAGGATCTCGGCGATGAGTCGGCGGTATGGCAGGCCGATCTGCGAGCAGAGGATCGGCAGGTCGGAGTGCTCGGGATGCAGGCCGGGGAGCGGGTTCGCCTCCAAGACCTGCAAGCGGCCCGCGCCATCGGCGCGGAGATCGACGCGGCCGCCGTCGCGGCAGCCCAGCGCGCGCCACGCTTGCACCGCGATCGCGCACGCGCGCTCGGCGAGCGCATCGCGGGCGACGAGGTACTGCACGTGGATCTCGCAGTCCTCCTTGTTCGCGTAGGTGTAGATCTCGGCTTCGGCGCTGGCCTTCAGCACGACCTCGAGAGCGCCGAGTGAACGCGCCTTCTCGCCCGTGCCGAGGATGCCGACGGTGAACTCGCGCCCGGCGAGGAAGGGCTCGACCAGCACGGGCTGGGAAAAGCGCGCGAGCACCTCGCTGCAGGTGCGCTCGAGCTCGGCGGCGTTGCGGACCTTCGAAGTCAGCGCAACGCCCTTGCTCGAGCCCTCGGCGACCGGCTTCACGAAGAGCGGAAAGGGGAGATCGACGCGCGCGAGATCGGCGAGGCAGGTCACCTCGCGGAAGTCCGTGGTCGGCACGCCCTGGTCGCGCAGCACGCGCTTCGCCATCACCTTGTGCAGCGTCACCGCGCACACGAGCGGATCCGAGAACACCGTCGGGATCCGGAAGTGCTCGCAGAGCGCGGGCACCAAAGCCTCGCGCCCGAAGCCGTAGAGGCTCTCGCAGATGTTGAACACGAGGTCCCAGCGCTCGCCCGCGAGCAACGCCGCGGCGAGCGCCTGCGCGTGGCCGACGCGCACGACTTCATGCCCGGCGGCGCGGATCGCGTCCTCCAAGCTGTCGATCGTGTCGCGGCGGTCGAACTCCGCCACCTCGTGCTCGGCGAAGCCCAGCGCGCGGTAGTCCTCGCGGAGGTCGTAGGTCAGCGCGATGCGCATCGGTCGTTCCCTTCCGGCTGGGCGCCCCTGCTGCGCCGGTGCGCGGCGGTCAGCGCGAGCGCAGATCGCTCTCGAGCTCGGCGTAGAGCTGCGAGCGCCAGCCCTCGGCGATCCCCACGGGGATGTCGAGGAGCAGCGCCATGCGCCCTTGCGGCGGCTGCAGAGCCGTCTTCGGGCAGTAGTCGGCATCCTCGCCGAGGAGACCGCGCTGGTCGTAGGACCAGGGATAGAGGCGACAGACGAGCGGACGCACGTCGGTCGGGAGCACGCAGCCGGCTTCGCCGAGGAAGACGCAATCGCCGTCGGGCTTGCGCTTCAGCATGCGTCGCGTGCCGTCGGCGGCGACGGTGAGCAGCTTCCAGCGCGGGTCGTCGGGATCGTCCTCGAGGTACGAGGGATCCGCGGGCGGACGCCGCTCGACGAAGCTCGCGCTCTCGCCGGCCGCGAGGCCCGTGTGCGCGGCGATGCGCCGAACGTCGGCCGAGGTCACGAGGATCTCGGCGCGTTGGCAGCAGGTGCGCTGCATCCGTGCGCAGCGCGCGCACGGATGCAGGGGTTCAGCACTCATGGGTCGACGCCTAGGCTAGAAGCTCGCAGGCGCGCCTTCGACAGCGACCTTGGAAGGGCCGCCGACCGGGTCCGGGTAGCGATAGGTCTCGCCCGCGTAGTTGCGGATCAAGAGGTCATCGCCTTCGCGACCGACGACGTAGCTCGGCGCGAGCGGGATCTTGCCGCCGCCGCCGGGCGCGTCGATCACGAAGCTCGGGACTGCGTAGCCGGTCGTGTGACCGCGCAGCGCCTCGATGATCTCCAAGCCCTTCTCGACGGGGGTGCGGAAGTGCGCCGAGCCCGGGATCGGATCGCACTGGTAGATGTAGTACGGCCGCACGCGGATCTTGAGGAGCCCGTGCATGAGCCGCTTCATGATGGCGGGATCGTCGTTGACCCCCGCCGTCAGCACCGTCTGGCTGCCGAGCGGGATCCCCGCGTCGGCGAGACGACCGCAGGCCTGCGCGACCTCCGGCGTGATCTCGTCCGGGTGCATGAAGTGCACGCTCATCCAGAGCGGATGGTAGCGGCGCAGCATGCGCACGAACTCGGGGGTGATGCGCTGCGGCAACGAGGCGGGGACCTTCGAGCCGATGCGCACGAACTCCACGTGCGGGATGTTGCGGAGGCTCCGCAGCAGCCACTCCAGGCGGTCGTCCCCCATCGTCAGCGGGTCACCGCCGGAGATCAGCACGTCGCGGATCTCGGGGTGCGCGGCGATGTAGTCGATCGCCTTCTGGAACTGCGCCTGGTTGAAGTGGTACTCCCCGGTCTTGCCCACCAGACGCGAACGCGTGCAGTAGCGGCAGTAGACCGCGCAGAAGCTCGTCACCAGGAACAGCACGCGGTCGGGGTAGCGATGCACCAACCCCTCGACCGGCATGTCGCCGTCTTCGTGGAGCGGGTCGGCTTCCTCGCCCTTCGTGAACGAGAACTCCTGCGCCACCGGCACCATCGTCTTCCGGAGTCCAGACTCCGGCTCGACGCGGTTCAGCAGCGAGGCGTAATAGGGAGTGATGCCGACCGGCAGGCGATCCCCGAGGGACCGCACGGCGCTGCGCTCGTCGTCGCTGAGCACCAGCATGCGCTCCAGCATGCCGAGGTCGCGAACGCGGTTGCGGAGCTGCCACTTCCAATCGTTCCATTCGGCGTCGACGACGCCCGGGAAGTGCTGGCGCCGGAAAGCGCGCACCCCGTCGCCGATCACGAAGCGCCGCTGGGCGCGAGCGCGAGGTGTCGGCAGGGTCAACACGACGCCGGCGCTGTGGCTGCCACCTGAGCGGCCTTGCTCCACGGCCTGCGTCGCGATCCTCCCGGAGGCCGGTTCGCCGTTCGGCGAGGCGACCGCGCTGCCCGAGGGGGCGGCGCTCCGGGAGGAGCTGGTATCTGGGAAGGGGTCTTCGGCGCGAGCCGAAGCAGCAGCAGACGAACCCTCCGCGTAGCTCGCGGGGGCGAACGCGGCGGAGAGCCGCGATGAGTCAGCGGTCATCTTGAGACCGGCTCCTGGTGTCCCTGACGAGACACCCGTTCCGGGCTGAGGCGAAACTCGACTCGCGTCGTCGATCACTGTGGATCGAACTCAGCGGCGCGATGAGCACCCGGATCGGCGAGGAAAGTAAATCGCGGCGCAGCAGTGTCAACCGGTGTGCTCGGATTCTCTCGAATCTTCTACTCGCCTGTCATCGCCCTGCTGCGCTTGCGAGTGCTCGGAGCTCCAACTTCTCAACAAGCGGCCGCGCTGTGGAAAACTCCGTGCACGACGCGCGAGCATCCGCGCGAGGGCGAGCGCGGCATCGAGCCGTACGGCCATGCTCCGCGCGAAGAGCAGCCCTGAAACGTGGAGCCCGTGCTCGACGAGCAGCGCGACGCAGAGGCTGCCGGTGCACTGCGAGACGCCGTTCCGCGCACGGGAGGTCGCCCGGATGTCGAGCCGCGCGTGGCGATGGCTCGACGGCAGCGCAGTGACGCGGGCAAAGGCCGCGCCCCGGGCCGCGGAGATCGACCGCGCGTCCCCAGAAGGGCAACGCGAACACCATGAGCGTCGAGACGGACGCGGTGGTCGGCAGGTACTCGAAGAAGCTGAAGTCGAGCTCATCCGCAGGAAGGGCGCGAAGGCAAGCGCGGCGAAGAGCGGGAGGATGGCGCGCTCCAACTCGATGCAGACCAGCGCCGCGATGAGCGACAGCGATACGTCGAGCCAGCCGCCGAAGTTCCCGAGGGCGAGGGAGCTGAGCCGCCCGACCGGAACCGCCGCGCCATCTGCGACGACCAGCCGATGCTGTGGAAAACTGCCCCGCAGGCGCAGCGCGACCAGCGATCCGAGCGAGTCCGAGCAGAGCGGAAGGGCCGTCCTCGGGCCGGGCTGGATTCTCGAGGTGCCGAAGGCCCTCGCGGCGGCGAGGAAGTAGGTCTACGCCCGGTCGACCATCCGCGCTTGGGCAGCGCCCCCCCGCCGCGCGTCGCCGCACGTGCGCCCGACCGGAGGGTCGTCGACGCCGTGCTCGGGCGAGCTCAATCCTTCCCGAGGCGCAGCACGTCGATCACCGTCGCGCCCAGCGAGCCGATCTTCCGGTAGCTCAGGACGAGCTCCGCTCCAGGTTGCTCGTCGAGCGGCAGCAGCGCGAGCTCGGGGGTCGTGAACTCGGCCGTCGAGCGCAGCTCGTAGCGCAGCGCGGGAGCGCGCCCTTTGGTGAGCTCGAGCGCGCGGCTGGCGAGGAAGTCGCCGAAGAGGGCGAGCAGGCGCTCGATGGTCCACTCCGGATCGCTCTCCTCGAAGAGCACGCGCCGGAAGAGCGCATCCATCCGCTCGCGCCCGGGGAGCGGCTTCTCCACGCCGAGCCAGATCTCGAGCGCCGTCCCGTCCTCCGTCACCATCGCGAGGTCGCCCGTGCCATCGCCGTCGAGGTCGCCTTCCGCGCTGACGCGCGAGCGCGAGGTCTCGGTCTCCAAGCGCTGCAGGTACTTCGTGAAGTCCTTCAGCAGGCCGAGCAACGGCGGAAGGCGGAGCACGAGGTCGCGCGTCCGCCGCGGCAGCGTCGCGAACTTGCCGCCCTCGCTGCCGGGGTAGTCGAGGACCTTCACCGCGATCGCCATCTCGGCGAAGAGCCCGCGCAGGATCGCCGCCGCCGTCGGCACCTCGACGCGCATCAAGACCAAGTCGGGCCAGCGGTCGTCGTCGAGGTGAGCGATCTCCTGCCAGGTCACGTCCTCCGCGACGCGCAGGATCTGCGCCGGCTCGGTGAACTGCGGCCCGCGCTCGGCCGCGTGGAAGACCCAGATCTTCCGCAGGTGCGCGATCACGTGGTCGGGGCGCCCGTCGCCGTTCAGATCGCGCTGGTCGAGCTGCGACTCCTTCGCACCCTGCAGCGTGCGCCCGAGGCGGAGCCCCCCCTCGGGCGTCGTGTCGCGAAAGGTGTCGAGATCGAGCTCGAGATCGGGCTTCGCGGGGATCTCCCCCGCGGCGGTCTGCAGGTGGTAAGCGCGCTTCCGGCCGCTCGCGACGAGGAGGTCCTTCCGGCCGTCGCCGTTCAGATCCTGGATGTCGAGCGCGGGCACGCGATAGCTCGCGAGGAGCTGATCGGAGAGCAGCTCGGTGCCGAGCGCGATCTCGGTCTCCAGCTCGAGCGGGATCTCGGCCTGGCGCTTCCAGCGCGCTTCGCCGTCGCCGGCCTCGCGCATCCAGAGCTCGCAGATCCAGCCCTGCGGCAGCACGAGATCCGCTGTCTCATCGCCATCGAGATCGAGCACGAACGGCGAGAAGCGCGGACGCTCCGTGCGCAGGCGGAACTTCGCTCGCCGCGCGAGCGACTCGACGTGCGGCGCGAGGGAACCGTCCTCGCGCGGCCGCCAGAGCGAGATCCCGGCGGGAGCGGCGACGACGAGCTCCTGCTGCGCGGAGCCCTTCTCGAAGGCCGCGATCGCGAGCAGCGACTGGCGCGGCTGCGGCAGCGCGGACCACGGACCGCGCGCGGCGAGGGAACGGTTCGCGCCGACGCCGAAGAGGCCGAGGCGCCCGTCCTCGCCCACGAGCAGCAGCTCGCTTCGCCCGTCGCCATCGAAGTCGATCGCGCGCAGCTCGACGAAGAGCGACTCGGGCTCGAGGGTGCCGAGGAGCCGAAGGCCGAGCGGCGCTTGGGCCGCGAGCGGGGCGCAGGCGATCAGGGCGCAGCCGAGCCGCGCGGCGAGGCTACGGAGGGAGGCGCTCACGGGAACCTCACGTGCAAGAGCTGGCCTTCTTCGAGGATCGCGAGCTCTTGGCGCTGACCCGTGCGATCGAGGAGCTGGAGCTCGGCGTCTTCGTCGAGGTTCATCTCCCAGAGCGCCTGCGGGAGCACTTCGAGCGCGCCGCGGCGCGAGCGCACCCAGTAGATCGCGAGGTGCTCCGAGCGATCGCGCACGAGGAGCTCGCGCACGCCGTCGCCGGTCAAGTCCCCGCAGAAGCGAAGCTCCATCTGTCCGCCTCCGCCCCGCATCGTCTCGCCCTTCACGGTGAGTCGATGCGCGAGATCGGGCTCCTTCGAGAAGGTGCCGCCCTTCCCGCGGAAGAGGAAGAGATCGACGTCGAGCGAGCCGCTCGCGCGCATCGCGTCGGAGAAGTCGAAGCGCAGCGAGAGCAGCGCGAAGTCGTCGTGCTGGTCGCCGTCGACGTCCTCGAAGCGCGGGTTCACGAGGTAGCCGTTGATGGCGAGGAGCTGATCGGGGTAGCCCTTCGGGCCGAAGAGCGGCGCCTCCGCGGTCTTCGCCGCGGCGCCGTTGCCGCGTCCGTTCACGAAGACCTGCGCGAGCGAGCGGAAGTCCTCGGCCTTCTGGTCGCCGTAGATCACCACCGCGTCGGCGCGCCCGTCGCGATCGAGGTCGCGCACGCGCGTGCTGTAGAACCAGTCGGTGCGCCGTTCGTCGTCCATCGGCACGGGCGCGTCGAAGCGCAGCGTCGGCGGCACCACGGCGCTCTCCTCCCGCGCGCGCCAGCCCTGGCCCTCTTGCACCCAGACGTGCACGTGGCGCTCGGTCTGCGCGACGACATCGAGATCGCCGTCGCCGTCGAAGTCGACGAAGCTCGGCGTCGGCAGCGCGGTCTTCAAGTCGAGCAGCGGCGAGGCGCCGAAGATGGAGCTGTCGAGGCGGAACTGCACGCGCCCACCCACGCGCATCGAGCGCACCTTGCCCTGCTTCTTCACCGCGCGCGCTTCCAGCGGGAGATCGAGTCGCGCGCCGCGGTGGAAGTGCGCTCCGCTCGCGTCGCGATCCTGGAAGGCCAAGCGGAAGCCGTCCGGCTCGGGCACCCAGAGATCGAGATCGCCGTCGCGGTCGAGATCGACGACGCCGCGCTGCCAGAGATGCAGGCGCCGCGGTTGCGGGAGCTGCCAGAGGAACTCGCACGCGAAGAGCGGGACGAAGCGCTCCGCTTCGCTCGCCTTCCAACGCAACGCATACGCCCCCGTCGCGGTGAAGAGCAGCAGCTCCTCGCCGGGATCCGCGTGCGCGTCGGCGCAGGCCCAGGCCACGGCGTCCTCGGGGACCGGGAGCTCTTGATCCGGCGTCCCGCGGAACGGCGCGGCTTCGTCGCGGCGGAGGTGGATCCGCAGCGTGCGCACGAAGCTGTCGCCCTTCTTCACCGCGAGCAACGCGAGATCGGCGCGACCATCGCCATCGAAGTCGCCGGTCAGCACGCCGCGGAGGCGCTGCTCTTCGGGCAGCTGGAGCGCCGTCGTCTGCGCGAACTCGCGCTGCTGCGCGGCAAGCGGCGCGGTCGCGAGCACGAGCAGGACGAACGGCGCTGCCAGCGCGCGCGTGACGCGGGTGGAGAGCGGGCTCAACGATCGACCTCCACGAGACGGTCCGACTGTCCGCCGCGAAACGTGATGAGCCAGAGGAAGGTCCAGGAGTACGCGACTTCGTTGGCCTCGTGCCCGATCAGCCCGAGGAGGAACGAGTGCTCGATGCGCCCGCGCTCGCGCTCGAAGGAGTAGAGCAGCGGGATCGAGACATCGTAGACCTCTTCGAAGCGCACGCTGGAGAGCGCTCGCACCTCGAGCGGGCGCCCCTCGCGGAAGAGCTCGAGCTCGACGGTCTGGTTCTCCTCGCCGGCGCGGCGCAGCTCGTCGAGAGCGACCTGTGGATGCGCGATGCGCCGCTCGCCGATCGCGACGAGGAGATCGCCGAAGCGCACGCCGGCCGTTCTCCACGGCGAGCTCCGCGAGAGACCGATCACCACGGCGCCACCGCCGGGAGCCAGCCCCGCGGCGCGCGCCTCGACCTCGGTCGCGGTGCGGAAGACGACGCCGACGTGTTGCTCCTCGCGGAAGTGCTCGACCACCGGCGCGTCGGCGGGCCGCACGCGCGGCACCGGCACGAGCGCGACGGTGCGCTCTTCGCCTGCGCGATCGAAGCGCACGGTCCACGGCACGCCGGCGCTCGCTTCCAGCTCGAGGGAGCGCCACTCGCTCGGCCACGCGAGCTCGATGCGCCGGCCGCCCGCGACGGATACTTCGAAGACCAAGTCCCCCACCTCGAGCCCCGCGGCATCGGCGGGCGAGTTCTCGACGATGCGCTCGACGCGCAGCCCTTCGCTCTCCTCGTCGCGCTGATCGAGCACGTTCTGCGCGACCTGCAGGGTGGCGCCGGTGAAGACGCCGAACGCGAGAGCTCGGCGCTCTTCGTCATCGCTCGGCGCCTCGCGCAGCGCCAGAGGCTCTTCGATGTCGACGAGCGGCGGCGCTTCGCGCGGCAGCTTCGTGCTACAGGCGCCGAGCAGCGCCACCGCGGCGCAGAGCAGAGGGCAGAGCGTTCTCAAGGAATCGATCTCCGGTGGAAGGCGGCGAGGGCTAGGGCCACCA
>JAEUHW010000190.1 GCA_016793245.1 Planctomycetota bacterium | reverse complement strand
GCACCGGGCAGCCGCCGGCGAGCGCGCCGCAGAGACCGAGCAGCACCAAGGAGAGCGCATTCCAGAGCCACTCGCCGTGCGCGACGGGCTGGCTCGCGAAGCCGAAGCGGAAGGTGCCGCCGAGGGCGAGCACCAGCGCGTAGCTCGCGACGAGCGCGCCGCACGCGAGCAGCATGGGTCGCGGTCCGCCGAAGACCTGCCGCGCCGCGGAGATCGCGCAGAAGCCCGAAGCAGAGAGCAGGGCGCCTGCGGGTAGCGCGAGCAGGATCGCCCAGAGCCATGGCGCATGAGGCGGTCCGCCGGGATCACCTGCGAGTGGCCCGCGGAGCGAGCCCAGCAGGAAGGCCGCGCCGATCAGCGCGAAGAAGACCGGGCCGAGCAAGCCGACCGGCAGCGGGACCTCGCTCGTCGTTCCGACTTTGTAGCCGCGCTGCTCACAGCGCCGCGCGACGAAGGCGCCGACGAGGAAGCCCGGCAATGCGAGCCACGCGTGGAGATCACCGCCGCCCAAGCGCTGCAGTAAGCGGAACGGGCAGCCCAAGAAGACGAGCGCCGCGATGCCCATCCAGACGCCGAGGAAGAAGCGCGTCGCGGCATGCGATCCCGAGCGCGCGCGGAGCTCTCCTCGCGAGAGCTTCCAGAGCAAGGCACCCAGCATCAAACCCAGGAGCTCGGGGCGGAAGATCTGCGGGCCACCGGCGAAGAGGCCGAGCGAGCCCGCGACATCGCGCAAGAAGCACGCGCCGCAGAGGCCCATGTTGCCGGGGTTGCCGAGCAGCACCAACGCCGCGGCCAGCGCGCCGATCGCGGCAGCAGCGCCGAGACCGAGCGCGCGGGCGCGCGAGGTTCCTTCGCGGAGCCACATCGCGCTCACCGCAATTGGAGCAAGAGGCCGTTCGAGAGCGCAAAGCCGCCGGGTACCGGCGCGAGCGTCAGCGTCTGCGCGTAGAGCCGCGCGGAGAAGGTGGGGCTCGGCACGCCGAAGGAGAACGAGAGCACCGCGGGCGCGCTCGCGCTCGTGATCCCGCTCAGCGTGGCCTCGATGCTGGTGAAGAGCGAGCAGCCGCTCGTGCCGAGCAGCGGATCCAACGAGAGCGGAAGAGGCAGGCCGAGATAGCTCGCGTCGCTGAGCCCGAGCAGGAGCACGCCGGGTTGTCCCGCGGCGTGTCCGGTGGAGTCGAGCTGCAGCACGCCGCCCGCTTGGAGCGGACCGCTGGCCGTCAGCGTCGCCGTGCCGGAGCCCGCGGCGCAGCCGCTGCCGAAGGAACGCGCGAAGCCAGCTCGGCCGACCTCGATGTTGTCGAGCATGTAGGTCGCGCCCTCGAAGTGGAGGAAGAGCGCGTCCCAGAGCGCCGCATTCCGCGCGTCGGTCGCAGAGGGATCGAGGCCGAGGGGAACGTCTTGCAGGCCGGCGACCGGCGTGAAACTCGTCTGGCCGAGCGTCAGGTTCTGTACTTCGACGGAGCCGAGCCCGCCCGCGCCGCTCGCCGCGAGATCGAGCAGCACGCGCACGCGGATCCACTGCCCGCTCGCGATGCCGAGCGACGCGAGGGGGACCCGCACGGCGGCGCCGCTCGCGGGCACGAGCTGGAGCTGCACGTTCGCCTGCGTGCCAAGCACGAAGCGCACGCCGCGCTCGCCCGCTTCGCTGCCGCGCACGATGCCGTTCGAGTTCGCGTCGTAGGCCATGCCGAAGGTGCCGCCCCAGAAGCCGACGAGCATGTCGGCCTGGAAGCTGGCGTTGCGCTGCGTCGCAGCGAAGGTCGGGAAGCTCCACGCCGCGTCGTTCTTCCGCGAGGCATCGCAGCCGTAGCCGGGCCCGACCTCCTGGAAGCGCAAGCAGGGCGTCCCGTCGTGCGAGAGCGTCGCCGTGACGCCGCAGCGCTGGCGCGCGTTGAAGGTCTGCTCGCTCCAGCCGTCCTGCCCGTCGAGCAGCGTGTACGGATAGGTGTCGGAGCCCTGGAGGGCGTTGAAGCTGTAGCTCGCTTGGGCGGCGGCGGGGGCCGCGAGCAGCGCGACGAGCATCGAGGTGCGGAGCATGGCGAACCTGCGGGGACGGGAGCACGGGTGAGCCGGGGCCAGCAGACGGAGTGGCCGACGCTCGGCAGTGCGAACCCAGCTTGAGAGTGCGCCGCGCGCCTTGCAATCGAGCACCGCGTCTTTCCTTTGTTCTCGTCGCGCGTCGTTCCGTGGACACTCTGCGCCATGCTCTTCGCCACCACCGAGCTCGCGCGCGAGATCGAGGCCGCCGAGGCCGCGCTCGTCGCGGCCTGCACCCGCGCCGCGGCCCGACGACGCCCCGCGATCGATGCGCTCCTCCGTCCTCTGGCCGGCGGCCTCGTGGCGCTCACCGAAGCGGGCTCGCCGCTGAACAAGCTCGTCGGCCTCGGCTTCGGCGGGCTGCCCGACGAGCGCGAGCTCTTGGAGCTCGAGCGCGCGTTCGACGCGCGCGGCGTGCCCGTGCAAGTCGAGCTCGCGAGCCTCGCCGACCCCGAGCTGCTGCGCTGGTTCTCGCGCCGCGGCTACATCGCGATGGGCTCGGAGAACGTGCTGGGCCTCGAGCTGCGCTCGCTCCGCGATCTCGAGCCGCGGCCGGTCGAGGTGCGGGTCGCGCTCTCTTCCGAGATCGACCTCTGGAGCCGCGTGCTCATCGATGGCTTCGCCGCCCCCGACACGCAGGGCGTCGCCACGCACGAGGAGTTCCCGCGCGAGGTCTTGGAGCGCGTGCTGCTCGATGTGGCGGCGACGGAGCAGCTCGTGCGCTATCTCGGCGTTCAGGGCGAGCGCGTCGTCGGCGCCGGCGCCTTCCGCCGCACGGGCCGCTTCGCGCAGCTCACCGGAGCCGCGACGTTGCGCGAGGCGCGTCGCCGCGGCGTGCAGACCGCGCTGCTCGAGGTGCGGCTGCACGACGCGCGCTCGCGCGGCGCCGAGCTTGCGCTCGTCGTCACCCAGCCCGGCTCGAAGTCGCAGCAGAACCTGCAGCGCCGCGACTTCGAGCTGCTCTACACGCGTGTGATCCTCGTGCGCGATCCGCGCGGCTGAAACCGCGTCAGCGCACGCGCGCGAGCTCGGGATTGGTGAGCTGCGGCTGCACGCCGACGAGCACCAAGCCCTGGAAGGCGAGCTCCGCTCCGCTAACCAATCCGAGCGGCACCGGCACGGGGATGCGCTGCTCGCCGAAGCCGTCGAGGGAACCGCTCGCGAGCACGAGCAGCGGCGGCGGCGTCGCGAGCGAGAGCGGACCGAAGGGCGTCGGGATCGCCGGCGTCTGCGCGGCCCCCGCGAGCAGGAGCCAAGGCGAGCTCGGCGCACCACTGAGGCCGAGGAAGAGCGTCGTACCGGGATCCACGAGGTGCGCGGGGCGACCGCCGTAGCCCGCGCGTCCGGCGCGTTCGTCGAGGCGCAGCGCGGCGGCGCAGGTGGGGGCCGCGACGCCGCTCACGAGCGGCCCTTGCTGCCAGTACACGAAGCCCTCGTCGGAGAGCTCGTCGGTGACGGTGATGTCGACGTCGCCGTCGCGATCGAAGTCGACGAGCACGGTGCACGAGCCCGCCGTGCGCGCGGCGAGCGTCAGCCACGGAGCGAAGACGCCGCCGCCGACGTTCCGCAGCACGGTGGCGTTCGCGCCGGCGAAGTTCGCCGTCGCGACATCGAGATCGCCGTCGCCATCGAGATCGGCGAGATCGACCGATACGGGGCGCTGGCCGACGGCGTAGAGCTGCACGGGTTGCAGCGTGCCGTCGCCGTTGCCGCGTAGCACGCCGAGCGTGTTCTGCTGGTTGTTCGCGACGAGGCAGTCGAGGCGCCCGTCGCCGTCGATGTCGCCGAGCGCCATCGCCCACGGGAAGCCGCCGCACGAGCGCGCTTGCGCCGCGCCGAAGCCGCCGTTGCCGTCGCCGAGGCGCACGCTCACCGTCTGCCCGAACGCCGCGCCGCAGAAGAGATCGGCGAGGCCGTCGCCGTTCGCGTCGCCGGTGCCGAGGCTCCATTCGCCGTTGCCCGCTTCGATCGCGGTCGCGGCGCCGAAGGTGCCGTTGCCGGCGTTGCGGAGGAGCTGCACCGCGCTCTGGTTCGGTACGAAGGCGTCGAGGTCTCCGTCGCCTTCGACGTCGGCGAGTGCCAGGCCGTGGACGTTGCCGCCGACGGGGTAGATCACCGGCGGGAGATAGCTGCCCGTGCCGCTGTTCAGGAACACCGCCATCGATTGACCGAGTTGGTTCCCGGTCGCGAGATCGAGCCAGCCGTCGCCATTCAGATCGCCGCCTTCATTGGGACTCGGCTCTTCGCCGCTCGGCAGCGCGGTCACGGCGATCGCGCCGAAGTTTCCGCAGCCGTCGTTCTTCAGGAGGCGCACGTCGAACGACACCTCGTTGGTCGCGCTCATGTCGGGCGCGCCATCGCGATCGATGTCGCCGGCGAAGAACCCGTAGGTGCGCACGAGCCCTTCGCCCGCGCGGCGATAACTCACGGTGCTGCCGAGCGCGAAGCTCCCGCTGGAGCTCGGCAGGGCGCCGGCGAAGAAGCCCGCGGCGAAGCCGCCCGCGAGCGCGGTCCCGCTGGTCGAGCGCAGATCGCGCGCGAGCATGACCTGCACGTACTCGCCCGCGAAGTAGGGGCGCGCGGGATCGAAGCGCAGGACGGTGCCGGTGGGATCGAGCGACCAGGTCCCGGGGACGCTGCCGCTCCAACGTCCCGCGACGCGGGCCACGGCTGGGGTGACGCTGCTCGCCAGCACCGGGGCGTTCAGCGTGAGCGTGATCGGTGCCGCGTTCGCGACAGAGGTCGCGTGCGGAGCGGGGGTCATGGCGAGGACGTCGAGGGCGCCCTGGGCGAGGGCGAGGGGGCTCGCGGCGACGAGGGGCAGAGCGAGCGAGAGGATGCAGCGCAGGGGAGAAACTCTCCTCGGGGGGTGGAACGAGGTTCCTCGATCGGCGCTGAAGCCACAAGCCTCTCGCGATGTCGCAGATGAAGAGTAGGATGCGAAGCGCGTCCACCCTCGCTGCTCATGGACCTCCATACCACCATCTCCGCCGCCGCCGCCGGCGACGCCAACGCGCTGAACGCGCTCTTCGAGCGGAACCTTCCACTCCTCGAGGCGTTCTTGCGCGTGCGCGCGGGCCGCGCGCTGCAAGCGCGCGAGTCGATCCGCGACCTCGCGCAGTCGGTCTGCCGCGAGGTGCTCGGCGACTGGGAGAAGATCGAGCTCCGCAGCGAGAAGGAGTTCCGCAACTACCTCTTCCTCGAAGCGGGCCGGAAGATCCTGAAGAAGGCGCGCTTCCACGCGCAGGAGCGCCGCGACGCGCGGCGCGAGGCGGGCTCGCTGGACACGGACGAGGCCGAGACGCTGCGCGGCGTCTACGCTTCGGTGCTGACGCCGAGCCGCTGCGCCGATGCGCGTGAAGAAGTCGCCGCGATCGAAGACGCGATCGCGGAGCTGCCCGAAGCGCAGCGCGACGCGATCACGTTGACGCGGCTGCTCGGGCTGACGACGGCCGAGGCCGCGGTCGAGCTCGAGGTCAGCGAGTCGGCCGTGCGCGGGCTCATCGCGCGTGGCTTGGCGCGCATCGCGGCGCTGCGCAGCGCGCAGCGCGGCGAAGGTTGAACCTCGCGCGCGCGGCTCAATCGCGCGCCGCGAGCGCCGCGCGGAAACGCGGCTCCGCTCGCAGAGACTCGAGTGCCGGTGCCGCGAAGTCCTCGAGGCGCAACGCCGGCGCGCGCTGCGCGCGCTGCACGAGGAGCTCGATCGCTTCGTTAGTCGCGCCGAGCTCGATGAGCAGCTCGGCGCCGCGCGCGACGGCACGCGGGTCGGCGAGCGCGCAGAGCGCGCGCGCCGCGCGCAGCGCGCGCTCGCTCAGCTGCTCGCCGCGGCTCTCCTCGACGCGCAGCTCGAGCGCGAACGCGAGCCAGCGCTCGGCGTCGCGATCGACGTGCTCCTCGCGCTGGGAGCGCAGGAGCTCCTCCAGAGCGGGCTCGAGCAGCGCGTGCGCGGCGCTCGGCTCGCCGCCGAGGATCCGCAGGCGCGCGGTGGCGAGCTGCGCGCGCGCGCGGCGCACGCGATAGGCCCGTTGCTCTGCTTCCGGCGCTCCCTCGAGAGCAGCGTCGAGCTCGGTCAGCGCGGTGCGCGCGCCGAGCTCCGCGCGAGCGAGCAGATCGCTACGCAGCGCGCCTTCCGCGAGCAGCGCGACTTCGACCAGGAGCTCCAGCTCGATGCTGCTGCAGATCGCGGGCGCATCCTCGCAGGCCGCGTGGAAGCGGCGGACGGCGGCTTCGGCTCCGAGCGCGTCGCCCTGCGCGAGGAACCAACGGGCCTCCAGCTCGGCCGTCGCACGGCGTAGCGCGACATGCTCTTCCAGCGTGCGGAGCTCGGCTTCGCGGCTGCTCAAGAGCTCCAGCGCGAGATCGAGCGGAGAACGCGCGCGCTCGGCGCTGCCCGCGTCCAGCGCGCAATGCGCGGTGAGCACGGCGGAGGAGAGCAGGAGCTGCAGGAGCTGCGGATGCCGCCCGACGAGCGCAGTGTTCTCCTGCAGCAGCGCGAGCGCTTGCTCGGCGAAGGGCAGCGCCGTCGCCGCGTCGCCGTCGGCGCGCTCCACGTCGGCGCGGTGCAAGTAGAGATTGGCGTGGCGATCGAGCACCGCGGGGTTCGTCGCGGGGGCGCTGGGAGCTGAGCCGCCGAGCTGCAGGGCTTGCGCGCTCGTGCGCCGCGCTTCGGCCAAGTGCTCGCGACGGCCCGTCAGGAAGAGCGCGTGCGCATGGTTGCCGGCGCAGCGGGCGAAGATGCGAGCGAGCTCCTGGTTCTCGGGGTGCTCGCGCCAGAGCGCCTCGCATTCCTGCACCGCGGAGCGGAACGCCTCGAGGCTCGGCGTCGGATCCGCTTCGTCGACGAGCATCACGGCGAGGTTGCCGTAGCCATCCACGAGCTGCACGCGATACGTCTCTGTCTCGGGATGCCGCTGGCACAGCCGCTCGAGATGGGTGAGGTACGCGCGCGCCGATGCCACGCCCTCCGCTCGCCGGCCGCTCCGAAACTCGAGGATGGATGCCTTGCGCTCGACTTCCGCCGCGGCTTCGAGCAGGTCGAGATCCCAACTGGCATCGAGATCGAAGATCCGCAGCGCCGCTCGCGCGCTTCGCAGGGCTTCTTCGGCCTCCTCGAGGCGCCCTAGGTTGAACAGCGGCGAGATCGCATTCGATTCGATCACGGCGCGGAGGCGCGCGACCCAGAGGGTTTCGGCACCACGAGCACTCGCTTGTTCCAGCGCGGCGCGCGCTTCGGCGAAGAGCTCCGCCGCTCGCGGCGGGTCGGGGCGAGCCAAGGTGTGCGCCAACTGGCCGAGGGAGACGGCGAAGTACTTCCTCGCGGTCGTGTCGTCGGGGCGGAGATCGACCGCGGAGCGATACTCGGCGAGCGCTTCCTCGAGCTTCGCCCGAGCGTCCTCGTCGCGACCGCGCTCGGCGAGGATCTGGCCCCAGAGGTCGAGCGTGCGCGCGCGCTGGAAGCGCAGCTCTCCGGCATCTCCGGTCGCCGTTCGCAGCGCGCGGATCCAGTGCTCTTCGGCGCGCTGCACTTCCTGCAGGGCCGCGGTGGAGTCTCCGGCCGTCAGGGCCGCGCTCGCGAGCAGCTCTTGCGCGATGGCGGCGGTGCGCTGCGCGCGCGGATCCTCACCGCGCTGGGCGATCAGCTCGCGACAGGAGTCGCGCGCGGTCTCCAGCAGCTTCCGGCGCACTTGCTCGAGTCGCGGCGCGCCGTAGAGCTCCTCCTCGACGGCGTGGATGAGGATCCCCAAGGACTCGAGCGCTTGCGAGAAGCCGCGTTCGGCGGCTTCGCGCGCGACTTGCTCGTCGAGGCGCGAGCGGCGCTCCGCTTCGCCGGCGGCGCTGGCCTGCGCGGCGGCGCTGCGCGCGAGCGAGGCGGCCTGCTCCGCGCGCTCCGCGGCGTCCTCCGCGCGCGCTCGATAGATCGAGCTCACGACGAGCCCCGCGATCAGCGCGAGCAGGACTAGCGCAGCGGCGACGACCTGCAGCCGGTGGCGCTGGATGTACTTGCGGAGGCGATAGAAGCCCGAGGGCGGGCCGGCGAGCACCGGCTCGTTGCTCAAGTGGCGGTGGATGTCGGCGACCAGCTCGCCCACGCTCGCGTAGCGCTCGTCGCGATCCTTCGCGAGCGCCTTCAGGCAGATCCAATCGAGATCGCCACGCAACCGCCGCTGCAGCTTCTGCGTCGTCGTGCGGCGGCGCTTCGCGCGCTCCGCGGTATCAGGGCCCTTCGTGGTGATGCGGCGGCTCGGAGCCGCGGGATCCTCCTCGCGCAGGATGCGCTGCAAGCGGGGGAGATCCGTGCGGAGGCGCTCGGCCGCGAAGGGCAGCTCGCCCGTCAGCAGCTCGTAGAGCACGACGCCGAGCGAATAGATGTCGGTGCGCAGATCGAGATCGAGCCCGTCGCGCTCGGCTTGTTCCGGGCTCATGTACTCGGGCGTGCCCAGGACCGCGCCTTGCAGCGTGTGGACCGTGGCCCCCGTGCCCCTCTCGTCGATCGCCTTCGCGATGCCGAAGTCGATCACCTTCACCGTCGGCTTGCCGTCGACTTCGGTGACGAGCAGGTTCGAGGGCTTGAGGTCGCGGTGGAGAAAGCCCTTCAAGTGCGCGTGCTGCACGCCGTCGCAAACCGCGAGGAAGAGTGCCAAGCGCGCTTCGGTGTCGAGCTGCTTGCGATCGCAGTACGCGGTGAGCGGCAGGCCCGGGACGTGCTCCATCGCGAACCACGGGCGCCCGTCGGCGGTCGAACCCGCATCGTAGACCCGCGCGATGCCGGGATGGCTCATGCGCGCGAGCGCCTGCCTCTCGGCGGCGAAGCGCGCGAGGATCTCGCGCGTATCCATGCCGCGCTTCACGAGCTTCACCGCGACGCGGCGCTGCACCGGCTCGCGCTGCTCGGCGAGAAAGACCTCGCCCATCCCGCCGCGCCCGAGCAGCTCGATCACGCGATAGGGGCCGATCGACTGCGGCTCCTCGTCGAGGAGCCCGGAGCGCGCGAGATCGGCGAGCTGGGTCCGCACTTCGATCGCGAGCTCGGGGCGCGCAGAGAGGAGCTCCTCCTCGCGCGTGCGATCGCCGGCCATACGCGCTTCCAGGCAGGCCGCGACGAGGCTCTCGAGGACGGAGCGCTCGGAGGCGGGGGGCGTCGGACGGAGGGTGGGGTCTTCGGGGCCGGTCATCGTGGGCGTCGAGAGGATCAGCGCAGGGAGTCCCGCAGGGCCGCGAAGCGTTCGTCGTTTGCCAGGGGAATCAGCGCGGCGCTCTCGAGCGCCGCGCGGGGAAGCGCGGGGCGACGACGCGCGCGCGCTTCGAGCAACTCGAGGGCGAGCGCGGGGAGCTCGAAGCGCAGAGCGAGCTCGGCGGCGCGCAGGGCGTGCTCGGGCAGCGCGAGCTCGGCGAGGCCGGAGAGGCTCTCATCGCGGAGGGCGTGATCCTCCCGCTCGGCGGCGAGCTCGGCGCGGAGCTCGAGCGCGAGGGCGAGGCGATCCTGCGCCAGCAACCACACGAACCCGCGCCGTGCGAGAGCGAGCTCGCCTTCGATCGCACGGGGGAACGCTTCGAGCGCGCCGTCGGCGTCGCCTTGCAGCGCGAGGGCGATCCCGAGGGCGAGCTCGAAATCGCGGCGCAGCTGCGGGAGATCGAGGACCCGCGCGAAGCGCTGCGGGTTCTCGTCCATCGCTCCGAGCTCGTCGCGGCACCACGACTCGACGTGGCGCAGGCAGGATTCGCGGAGTCGGCCGCTCGCGATCCGCGCGCAGCGCAACAGGAGCTGCATGGCGATCGCTCGCGTATCGTCGCCGATCGTTCCGGCTTGCTCGGCGAAGCGCTTCGTCGCACGCCACGCGGCGGGCGCGTCGCCGCGTGCCGCGGCCAGCAAGCCCGCCGCGATGTCGAGGCCACCGCGCGTCCTGCGCGTCTCCGTGGTTCCCGGCGCGAGCCCTTCCAACTTCTGCACGTAGGGTTCGGCGAAGGCCAAGAGCTGCGCTGCTCGCTCCGCTGCGCCTGCGAAATGCGCGAGCATGGCGGCGCGCCCCGCGCGCTCTCCGATCTGCACGAGCTCTTCCGTTGTGGCGCGTTCGAGATCGAGGTCGGCGCGCAAACTATCGATCTCCTGATCGGCGGCCGCCAAGACGTCGCCGGGGCGGCCGAGGTGCTCTCCGAGGTTCACGCACAGCTGCAGCGAGTGCAGGTAGTAGGGGCGCAGGCTCGCCACCTGGCGCTCGGGAGTGAGAGCGCCGATGGCGACTTCGATGGTCGCCAGCGCCTCTTCGAGCGCCGTTGCGTCGCGCCGCGCGATCACCATGCTGGCGAAACGGTTGCCGTAGACGCCGACGTGGCGCAGCTCGGCGGCTCGCGACTCCACGCCCTTCTCGCTCGAACTGAGGATCCGGAACGCGAGCCGGAACTCCGCCTGCGCTTCCTCCCAACGCTCGAGATGTTGATAGGAGACTCCGAGGCAGCCATGGCCGTAGCCCACGGAGCGGCGATAGTGAGCTACGCTTGGATGCTGCGCGGCGAGACCCTCGGCGATCTCCACGAGCTCTTGCGCGATCGGCAGTGCTTCCGCGTAGCGCTGCTCTGCCAGCAGGGCGTTGCCGCACGAACGGCTGAGGTCGAGTCGCGCCGCGCGGAGCAGGGGATGCGTACGCTCGGCGGCGCTCGTGTGCTCCCACACGCCGTTGCCCCAAGCGATCGCTGCCCGAGCTCCTGCCAGATCCTTATGCAAGAGGGCGTGGTCGGCGGTGATGCTCGCCAACGCGAGCTCTTGGATCGTAGCCGGCATCGACGGCCCGCATCGGGCGCGCCACTCCTCGAGCGCGGCGCGGGCCGCGTCGATCGCCGCACCCGTCGCAGCGGATTCGCGTTCCAGGAGAGCTCCGGCGCGCTCGGCGCAGAGCGCCGCTCGCAGGCGTTGGGCTTCGGCGAGGGTCGGCTCGAGCGCGAGGCACTCGGCGAGCGCGGATTCTGCCTCCGCGAACGAGCGCTCCTCTTCCTCGTAGCGCAGCGCATCGCCGTGGACGCGCCCCAGGAGGTAATGCGCGCGAGCACGCCCGTGCTGTCGCGCCGCGGGCGTCAAGAGCGGGGCGCGTGCACCCTCGAGCAGATCGAGGGCCAGCGTACACTCGCGCTCGGCTGCCGCAGCATCGAGTGTCTGGCGTGCGAGCTCCGCCAGCGAGAGATGTGTCGCGGCGCTGAGCTCAAGCGTTCGCGCGTCCTCGCGGCGCTGCGCGAGCAGCTCGGCGCAGAATCGGGCGGCATCCTCGAGGATCGCGCGGCGCACGGGCTCCGCTTGCGGCACGCCGTCCAAGCGTTGGTCCGCGACCTGGCGCAAGAGCGAGTCGACGACGAGCACGGCGCGGGTGAACTGCTGTTCCGCGTCCCCGCGTGCGCTTTGCTCGGCGCTCAAGGCGAGCGCCGCGCGTACGGCGGAGTCCTCCGCGCGCCGCCGATAGATCGAGCTCGCGACGAGCCCCGCGAGCAACGCCGCGAAGATGCCGCTCGTCGCCGCCACTTGCAGTCGGTAGCGCCGCACGAACTTCCGCAGGCGGTAGAGGCGCGAAGGCGAGGAGGCGAGGACCGGCTCGTGCGCGAGATGGCGCCGGAGATCCGCGGCCAGCTCGCCGACCGATGCGTAGCGCTCGGCGCGATCGCGAGCCAAGGCCTTCAAGGCGATCACGTCGAGGTCGCCGCGGAGGCGGCGCGAGAGCTCGCTGCGGGTCGCGCGGCGCTGCGCGAGGCGGCGCGCCGTGTCGGGATCGGCGTCGGTGACGCGGCGGCTCGGCGGGAGGGGTTCCTCCGAGAGCAGGATCTCGCGCAGGCGCGGCAGATCGCGGCGCAACTTCCTCGCGGCGAAGGGCAGCTCGCCGGTCAGCAGCTCGTAGAGCACGACGCCCAGCGAATAGACATCGCTGCGCAGATCCAGGTCCTCGCCTTCGTTCGCCGCCTGCTCCGGGCTCATGTACTCGGGCGTCCCGAGGAGCACGCCGCGCGCGGTGCTCAGCGTGTGTCCGGCCAGGTTCTCGTCGATCGCCTTCGCGATGCCGAAGTCGATCACCTTCACGGCCGGCTTGCCATCGACCTCGGCGACGAGCAGGTTCGAGGGCTTGAGGTCGCGGTGAAGGATGCCCTTCAGATGCGCGTGCTGCACGCCTTCGCAGACCTCCAGGAAGAGCTGGAGGCGCTGCTGCGTGTCGAGCTGCCGCTCGTCGCAGTAGCTCTGGATCGGCTGCCCCGCGACGTACTCCATCGCGAAGTAGGGGCGCCCGTCGGCGGTCGAGCCGGCATCGAAGACCCGAGCGATCGCGGGGTGGTTCATCCGCGCGAGCGCTTGGCGCTCGGCGGCGAAGCGCGCGAGGATCTCGCGCGTGTCCATGCCGCGCTTCACGAGCTTCACGGCGACTTGGCGCTGCACGGGCTCGCGCTGCTCGGCGAGGTAGACCTCGCCCATCCCGCCGTGGCCCAAGAGCTCGCGGACGCGATACGGTCCGATCGACTCCGGCAGCGGGTCGAGGAGCCCCGAGCTCGCGAGATCCGCGAGCTGCTCCCGCGCCGCCGGCGCTAGGTGCGGATGCGCGTCGAGCAACGCATCGACCCCGGCGCGATCTCCGCGGAGCTCGGCTTCGAGGCAGCTCGCGACGAGCGCTTCGAGGGCGAGGCTCGATGCGGGCGCGGGCGTGGACGCGGGCGGTGGCGAGGTCGGTTGTTCGGCGGGGGACATGGGGAGCGGCGCGCCGTGCGCGCGGCCGCTCAGCGGAGGCGCAAGGTCGTCTCGGCTACCTTCTCCGTCGCGAGCCGCCCCTGCAAGTAGCGTCCCAGCGCGCGCAGCTCGGGCGTGTCGTAGGCCTGCGCTTCTTCCCAATGCCGCGCGCCGAGCGGCTGATAGAGCAGCGTCGCCTCGACCTCGAGCTCGCCCGCGTCGCGCGGCAGCGCGATCGCGTAGCGCACGCTCGCCTCGCCGCCCCGGAAATCGTCGCCGAACGCGACGCCGTGCGGGCGCGTCGCCTCCGCGTCCGCGTGCGCGGGATCCCAGCCGCGCGGCAGAAAGCGGTTGTCCTTCGCGTAGCCAGCGGCTTCGAGCAAGCGCCAGGTGATCCGGCCCTGCTGGTCCTGCATCAGGGCCTCGAAGAGCGCGACCTCGGAATCGCGCTCGATGCGCGCGCGATGCGGCTCGACGGGGCCGCCGCGGCGCTCGATCGCGAGTAGATCACCGCGCGCGTCGACGAGCCGGCCGCTCGCATCGTGCTCGCCGGAAGCGAAGAGGAGCTTCCCGCTCGCGTCGCGGACGCGCACTCGCAGCCACGCTCTCCGCACCGGGATGCCGGAGGGGAACTTGTGGCCGACCCGGTTCTCCACGCGCAACAGGAGCAGGAGCTGGTCGGCCGTGCGCTTCGCGCCGTCGATGTGCAGCGCCGCGGTGCGCTCGCGGAGCTGCGTGCGCGTCGCTTCGATCACCGCGTCGAAGGTCTCCTTGGTCGCGGCCGGCCGCAGCTCGTCGGCGAAGTCGCGGAGCAGCCCCGGTGTCAGCGTGTTGCCGCCGAGCAGCAGGTGGCGCGCGAACGGCGACCTCGGCTCGAGGAAGGGGAAGTCGCGGCCGCCCGGGTTGTGCGCGAGCCGCGTCTCGATGGCCAGGCCCTCGAGATCGGTGGTCGGCATGTGGCAACCCTGGCAGCTCTGCGCCTCGGGCGAAGGATCCGCGCGCTCGTCGTCGAAGACCGAGTTCCGCCACTCGAGATACGGCGTCTGCTCGGGGAAGAACGCCTCGCGCTCCGGCGCGGCGTCATGCGGCTTCGTGAAGAGCGTGTGGCAGCTCGCGCAGAGCGCCGAGCGCTGGACGTGCGGTCCGTGCGTCGGCGTGTACTGCACGTGCATGCGCATCGGCCCAGGCACCGGGTTCTCGTGCGGTCCGTAGATGACCCCGGCCGAGCCGATGGAGAAGCGCCCCGAGAACGTGGCCGCATCTCCGAGCCCCTCGGCGGGCAACTGATGGCAGGTCGTGCACGAGGCGCCGTCGAGGGCGAGCTGCGTCAGCGGGTCCTCGCCGCTGCCGTAGAGTAGAGCGAAGCCGAGCTTGCCCCCGCCGTTCTGCCGGATCTCCTCCGCGGCCATCGGCGCATGGCAGCGCATGCACTCGGCCTCGATGTGCTCGCGATGCTCGGGGTGCGCCGCGACCTCGGCGGAGACGAACGCGCGCCAGACCGGATCGCGCGAGGAGTTCGCCATCATCGATCCGCTCCAGAGATTGTGCGGTGCCACGCTGCGCCCTTGCGCATCGCGCATCGCCGTCGCGTTCGCGCTGCTCGCGTGGCACATGCCGCAGGCGGCGCCGGTGGCGAAGGGTCCGTGGCGCCAGCGATCGGTCGCGGCGAGCGGCGGCGGCTCCTGCGTCCGGGCGGGAGCGGCGCTGTCCTGCGTGGAGGCGAGGGCCAGGAGCGAGCCGGTCGTGAGAAGGGCGATGCCGAGGAATCGCATGCGTGCCATGGTCGCAGGTCAGGACTTCGCGTGCGAGATGTCTACCCGACAGCATTGCCGCAAGGAAGGGGCGAGCGCGGGGTTCGTGGACTTGTCCCGGACTCTGGTCTGTCCGGGCCGCCGCGAACTAGGTTGCGGAGGAGTCGTAGCTCGTGACGACTGGAGAGGCCAGGCGGGCTGCGACCCCGGTGAAAGCGTTCCTGGCACCGCCCGTCCGCAGTTCGGCAGGGAGCTGAAGCGACGGGTGAACGCAATGCTGCGGTTCGTGGAGGAGTGGTGGCCGGAGTAGCGGGCGCTGCCTCCTCGGCCCGGACGCGGAGAGAGGCAAAGACGGCAGCGGCTCAGGGGGCCGGAAGGGAGGAGCGTTTCTTCGTACACGACATTCCTAGGAGGCATCGACATTCAGCCTGCGGGAGTCTCAGCTAACTACACAACTTCTTGATGCGCTCGCGGCTGTTAAGGTCGGCGTCTCTCTGGATACATGTCGCCAGAGATCGCGATTTCGGTTCCGCAGTCAATGGCGACCCGAATAACTGATATGAAGCTATCGAATTGAGGGTGAGATGCGAGGCTAGACGCCGCAAGTCGAGCCAGCTCGCTAAGCATACTGGTTAGCCGAGGGCGCGAGAGGAAAAGTTCATCACCGTAGCCAAGGTTGGCCATTGCCTCGAGTAATCCATGAGGTTCTAGCTCTGGGCTAAGTGCGCAGAGTTTCCCATAGAACTCTTGGTTTAGGTAGATTGCCTTGTCTCGCCAGTCAAGGACCCCATCACGTGCGTAGCAAACCAGGAATGCCATTGGCTATTTCTTGCGGGGATAGATTCGAATGAACGGAGGTTCCGTTGGCCTATGATTTGTCCCGTACTTTTTGCACGCGAGCCGCCGCCCAACGAACGCGCGCCCATTCCTTTCGTGCCCAGGATTCAGCTCAGGATCTCGCGAACGACCGTGCCACCGACATCCGTGAGCCGGAAGTCGCGACCTTGGAAGCGGTAAGTGAGACGGGTGTGCTCGAGGCCAAGGAGATGCAGGATCGTGGCCTGCAAGTCGTGCACGTGCACGCGACCGGAGGTGGGGCCGAAGCCGAGCTCGTCCGTCTCGCCGTGCGAGACGCCGGCGCGCACGCCGGCCCCGGCCAGCCAGCCGGTGAAGGCCTCGACATGATGGTCGCGTCCGGTGGTCGCGCGCACTTCGCCAAGCGGCGTACGCCCGAACTCGCCGCACCAGACGACGAGCGTCTCCTCGAGCAGCCCGCGCGCCTTGAGGTCCAGGATGAGCCCGCGCGTCGCGCGATCGACCTCGCGCGCGCAGCGGTCGAGGTCGACGTCGATGCGCTCGCCGGGGCCGCCGTGGTGATCCCAGTTCGTGTGATAGAGCTGCACGAAGCGGACGCCGCGCTCGACCAGGCGCCGCGCGAGCAGGCAGTTGCGTGCGAACGACGGTTGCTCGGGCTCGGCCCCGTAGAGCGCCAGCGTCGCCGGAGATTCGGAGCGGAGATCGATCGCCTCGGGCGCCTTCATCTGCATGCGGAAGGCCATCTCGTAGGCGCGGGTCCGCGTCTCGATCTCGGGGTCGCCGAGCTCGGCGAGCGCCGCATCGTTCGCTTCGCGCAGCGCCTCCAGGAATCGTCGCTCGTCCTCGCGCGAGAGCCCCGGCGGCGGCGCCAGGTTCAGGATCGGGTTGGCGCCCGCGCGCAGCGGAACGCCCTGCAAGCTCGACGGCAGGAACCCGCTCGACCAGAGCTGCGAGCCGCCGCGCGGCCCGCGCGGCCCCGACTGCAGGATGAGGAAGCCCGGCAGATCGTCGGCCTCGCTGCCGAGGCCGTAGAGGATCCACGAGCCCATCGACGGGCGGCCGTTCAGCGGCGAGCCGGTGTTGAGCAGGATCTTCGCCGGGCCGTGATTGAAGTTGTCGGTGGTGAGCGCGCGGAGGAAGCAGAGCTCGTCGGCGATGCGCGCGGTCTCGGGCAACAGTTCCGAGAAGCTCGCGCCGCACTGACCGTGCCGCGCGAAGCGCCGCGGCGAGCCGAGGAGCTTCGCCCCCGGCTTCAGGAATGCGAAGCGCTTGCCGGCGATCAAGCTCGGCGGCGGCGTCTCGCCGTGGAGCGCGCGGAGCTTGGGCTTCTGTTCGAAGAGGTCGAGCTGCGAAGGGCCGCCGGCCATGAAGAGGAAGATCACCGAGCGCGCGCGCGGCGCGCGATCTCGCGTTTGCGCGCGCTCGTCGGCGCGTTCGCCGGCGGGGAGGTCGCGCGCGAGCAACGAGCCGAGCGCCAGGCTGCCCAGCGAGAGCGCGCCATCGCGGAGGAACGCGCGACGATCGATCGCCGCTTGGATCTCTTCGAGCTCGCTCATGAGCGCGTGACGAAGCCGTCGAGGTTCAGGAGCCAGCGCGCGTAGCCCGTCCAGAGCGCGCGCTCCGCGCCGTCGTCGCCGGCGCCGGCGAACGCCTCGGCGGCCGCCGGATCCGCGGCGAAGCGCGCGCGCAGCGCCGCGAGATAGCGCTCCGCCGCGCTGCGCTCCCGCGCCGACGGTGCGCGGCCGTGCGCGAGCCGAAAGCCGCGGAGCAGGCGTTCTTCCTCGCTGCGTGCTTCGCTGCGCAGCCGCTCGCCGAAGAGGCGCGCAAGCTCCAAGAACGCGGGATCGTTCGCGAGTGCGAGCGCTTGTAGCGGCGTGTTGGAACGCGTGCGCCGTGTGCAGGAGTTCACGCGATCGGGTGCGTCGAAGAGCGCGCTCAGCGCGTACTCGTTGGCGCGGAAGGTCGCGGTGTAGAGCCCGCGGCGATAGCGCGCGCCGCCGACCGACTCGGGCCACTTGTTGCCCGACGAGCTGAGCCGCATGAGCTCGGGCGGCATCGGCGGATAGACACTCGGGCCGCCGATCTCTGGCACCAGCGCGCCGCTCGCGGCGAGCGCCAGATCGCGCACGATCTCGGCCTCGACCCTCCAGCGGCTCTGGCGCGCGAGCAGGAGGTTCCGCGGATCGCGCTCGAGGAGTGCGGGGATCACGCGCGAGCTCTGACGGTAGGTGCGGGAGCGCAGGATCTCGCGGAGCAGCGCGCGCGTGCTCCAGCCGAGCTCTTGGTAGCGCCGCGCGAGATGATCGAGCAGCTCCGGATGCGCGCTGAGCTCGCCTTGCGTGCCGAAGTCCTCGTGCGTCGGCACGAGCCCTTGCCCGAAGAGCTCGGCCCAGAGGCGATTCACCGCGACGCGCGCGACGAGCGGGTTCGCTCCCGAGACGAGCCAGCGCGCGAGGTCGAGGCGCGTGGGTGGAGCCGCGTCCGACTCTCGATGGAGCGGCGGCAAGCACGCCGGCGTGTTCGCGCTCACCGCTTCGCCGGGGTTCAGGAAGTCGCCGCGCTGATGCACGAAGGTCGCGCGTGGTTGCGCGCGCTGCTCCAGCACGAGGGTCCGCGGCAGGCTCGCGCGATGCTGCGCGAGGGCGTTCGCCGCGGCCTCGCGGGCCTTCCGCTTCGCGCGGCCCTCGGCGTCGCCGAGCGCGAGAGACGCGGGCTCGGCCTCCGTCGCGGATAGGCGGAAGCGCCCGAGGTTGTAGCGCGGCGCGCCGTCGTCCTCGCGGAACGCGAGCTCGATGCGCAGCGTGCGCGATGCTGGGAGCACGAGCGCGTCTTCGAGCACGAGCTGCAGCTCGCGCTCCACGTTCGCGGCGGGGACGCCGCCGACCGCCCAGCCGTCGCGGAGATCCGCGCTCAGCGCGTCGCGTGCGGGATAGCCCTTCTGCTCGTGATCCGCGCGTGCTTCCGCGAACGCGAGCGGTCGTTCGGCATCGAGCGCGGCGGAGACATGCGCGAGCACGAAGTTGCCGTTCGGCGCACGGCCGGGGCCCTGCTTCGGCAGCGAGGGATGGGTCAAGGCTTCGAGGCGCAGCGCGCGCCAGCGGCCCGCGGGGAGCTCGAGCTCCACGACATAGCGATCGTTGGCGGGGTTCGCGCCTTGTGCGAGCACCGAATCGTCTTCGAGCACGCGGAGCTCCGCGCCTGCGGCGCGCGCGGACGCGACGCGAAGCGCGCGCCACTCGTCGCGTGTCCGCGGCGCGTGCGCCGCGAGCTCGAGTCGTGCGCGCTCGTGCGCACGTTCCAACTCCGTCGTACGCGTGGCTTGTTCCTCGCTCGGCAGCTCGAGCTCGGCGTCGTCGGCCTGCTCGAAGAACGCGTAGAGCGAGAAGTAGTCGCGCTGCGTCAGCGGATCGTACTTGTGATCGTGGCAGCGCGCGCAGCCCAAGCTCAAGCCGAGCCAGGTCGCGGCCACGGCCTCCGTGCGATTCGTCTGCGCCTCGACGCGATACTGCTCCTCGTCGCTGCCGCCTTCCTCTTGATGCGGCGAGTTCCGCGCGAAGCCGGTGGCGACGCGGTCCTCTCTCGTCGCGTTCGGCAGCAGATCGCCGGCGAGCTGGGCCACGGTGAAGCGATCGAAGGGCAGGTCGTCCGCGAAGGCGCGGATCACCCAGTCGCGGTACGGCCAGATCGAGCGCGGCTGATCGTTGGCGTAGCCGTTGGAATCGGCGTAGCGCGCGAGATCGAGCCAGTGTCGCGCGCGGCGCTCCGCGTAGTGCGGCGAGTGGAGCAGGCGCTCGATCACGCGTTCCCACGCGTCGCGCGAGAGATCGCTCTCGAACGAGAAGATCTCCTCCGGCGTGGGAGGCAGCCCGAGCAGATCCAAGCTCGCGCGGCGGAGCAGCGTCGCGCGATCGGCTTCCGGAGAGAGCTCGAGTCCCTCCGCGGCGAGGCGCGCGGTGACGAACGCGTCGATGGGCTCGACGGATTCCGCGGCGCTCGCCGCGACCGGCGGCTCGGCGTCCAGCAACGGCTCGAAGGCCCAGTGCGCGGGCAGCTCCGCGCCCGCGTCGATCCAGCGCGCGAGCAGCGCGACTTCGCTCGCGCTCAGCGCATCGCCGGCCTTCGGCGGCGGCATGCGCTCCCCCGGATCCTCACTCGTGACGCGCGCGAGCAGCGCGCTCTGCGCCGAAGCTCCCGGGGCCACGAGCGCATGCGTCGCGCCACCGGCGCGGCGCCAACCTTCGTCGCGATCGAGGCGCAAGTCGGCCTTTCGCGCCGCGGCATCCGGCCCGTGGCAGGTGAAGCAGCGCGCGGCGAGGAGCTTCCGCGCGGCGCGCCCGAGGGCGGCGCCGTCCAGCTCTTCCTCGTCGCCCCCGCGCGCGAGCGGAGCGAGGGCGGCGAAGGCCAGTGCTGAGCAGACGTGCAGGAGCGAGCGGTTCACGGCGGCCGGAGGACGGGGGAGGAGCCCTACCTTATCCGGCGGCCGGTCGAGCGAAGCGCTTGAAGTGCCACGGCGTTGCACTTTCTCTTCGCTACATCTATGCGGGCGCGCTCCCGAATCAGCGGAGTCCCGCGGACTGCAGGCGGTCCAGGATCTCTCGCCAGCGCCCTGCGGCAGCGGCGTCTCCGCGCTCCTCTTCGTAGGCGGCGAGCGCCGCGAGCACGTCGCGATCCGCGGGGTGCTCGCGCTGCGCGCGCAGGAGCACGGCGAGCGCTTCGTCGCGCGCTCCTGCGTCGTGGAGCGCGACCGCATGCACGTACGCGTAACGCGCGTTCCGCGGCGCGAGCTCGTGCGCGCGGCGGAGCTCGGCGCGCCCGCGCTCGCGTTCGCCCGTGCGCGTGAGCAGCAAGCCGAGCGCATGTGCGACGTCGGCGTTCGCTGGCTCGAGAGCCTGCGCGCGCTCCAAGCTCGCGCGGGCCGCGGCCTCGTCGCCGCGCAGACGTTGCATGTCGGCGAGGTTCACCCACGCGGGTGCGAAGCGCGGATCGAGATCGCGGGCCTTCGCGAAGCAGCGCTCGGCCTCCGCGGCGTTCCCCGCGCGGAGCTCCAGGTTCCCGAGGTTGATCCAGCTCTGCGGTCGCTCGGCGAGGGCGAGCTCGGCTTCGCGCGCTTCCGCGAACGCACGAGCGTAGCGCTGCAGCTCGTCGGAGGAGAGCGCTCGGCGATCGAGACCGGCCAGCGAGCGCGCGGCGGCGACGCGCACGAGGCGCACGGGATCCGCGAGCGCTGCGACGACGGCGGGCGAAGGCGGGAGCGCTTCGAGCTCGGAGAGCGCGCCGAGGGCCGCGGCGCGGACGAGCGGCTCGCGATCGGCGAGAGCCAGGTCCACGGCGCGGAGGGTGCTGGGTCCGGCCAGGGTCGCGAGGAGGTTCCACGCCGTGGCGCGCGCGATGGCGGGCTGCGCCGCGTCGCCGGCGAGGCGCAGCAGGCGCTCTTCGGCATCGAGCGAGCCTCGGCGTCCGGCGCTGAGCGCCTGCGCGAAGTGGGGCAGCTCTTCGCGGGGCGCTGCACGCCACGAGCGGATCGCGTCGTGCGCCCATTTGGCGCCCTGCTCCGCGTGGCAGCTCTCGCAAGCGTTCGGCGTGCCGAGCTCGAGCGAGAGATCGGGCCGCGGGACGCGGAACGAATGATCGCGCCGCCCATCGACGCCCATGTAGGTGCGGAGCGGCATGTGGCAAGCGACGCAGGCGCTCCCGGGCGAACCGCTCGCATGGCCGTGATGCTTCGGCGTGTCGAACTTCGCCGGCAGGTGGCACTGCGCGCACACCGCGTTCCCCGGAGCCTTCAGTCCGCTCGAGTGGCTGTCGTGGCAATCGGAGCACTGCACTCCCTGCGCGTGCATCTTGCTCTGCACGAACGAGCCCCACTCGAAGACCTCGTCCAAGATCTGCCCGTCGGCGTGGTAGAGACCTTCGTCGAGGAGGGCCGGGCGATACGCGTCGAGAAAGCGCGCTTCGGGCTGCGAGTGCTCGACCAGCGGTCCGCGACGAGCGTGGCAGCGCGCGCAGGTGTCGAGCTGTTCCGCGCCGCGCGGCTCGCCTTCCCACGCGGCGATGCCGCGCGCCTCGTCGCGGATCACCCAGGCCCCTCGCGATGTAGAGAGGCGTCGCGCGAAGCCGCGCTGCGGATCGCTCGCGCGCGCGCCTTCGTCGCCCGCGGCCCACGCGACGTGCGCGGAGCCGGCGCCGTGGCAGGACTCACAGCCGACGCCGAGCTCGGCCCAACGCGTGTCGTAGGCATCGCGTTCGCGGTCGTAGCGCTTGTCGAGATCGGTCGCGTGGCATTCGGCGCACTGGTGGTTCCAGCGCTGCTCGCGCCCGGTCCAGTGCAGCGGATCGCCGGCCGGCGGCGGTGAATCGGCGTAGAGGTGGTACCAACGCTGGCCGCCCCGCTCCTTCGCGCGCGTGTCCCACGCGATGCCAAGTGCTTGCACGATGCCGCGCGGGAAGGCGATCAGCACCTGCTGCAGCGGATCGCGGCCGAAGGTGTGCGAGATCTCGAACTCGCGCAGCGCGCCGCTCGCGTCGTCGGTGGCGACGTAGAACTTGCCGTCGCGCTGCTGGAAGCGCGTGGTGACGCCGGCTGCGTGAAAGGCCGTGTTCGCGAAGTCGCCGCGCACGTGCTCCGCGGTGGCGGGCTGCATCGCGTGCGCATGATCCGAGCCCTGCCAGGCGCCGTGCTGCGTGGCGTGACAGGTCGCGCAGCGCGCGGAACCGACGTAGCTCGCGCGATTCGGACTCCGCTCTTCTCTCGGAGGCAGCGGCGCTCCGGGATCGCCGCCGCAGGCGACGTAGAGCAGGGTGCTCGTCGTGAGCAGAAACGCCGCGAGGGCCGCGCTCTTCGCGCGACCCTCGGACAGGGCAACTAGCGGATCGTTCTCGTTCGACATCGCGCTGCAGAGCGAGCGCCGCTCACGCGGGGCGCTCGTCTGCGGCGCAGGATAGCACGCGCTCTGGGATCAGCGCGCGATGCCGATCAGGGCGCAGGAGGCGTTGCCGGCCTTCAGCTCGAGGCGCGCCCGGCCGAGGTAGCTCGTCGAGGCATCGCCGATCACCTGCTCGAGCTCGGCGCGCTGCTGGCGCAGCACGCTCTCCAAGCGAGTGCGGATCTGCTCGACGGTCTTCGCGCCGTTCTCCTCGAGCTCCTGCATGCTCTGGTTGCGCTCGCGCACGATCTCGAGCAGGCGCTCGTTGCGCTCGATGGCGTCGATCTGGCGATCGAGCTGGTCGACCTGGGTGGCCAGATCGGTGTGCTCGCTCTCGAGGCGCGCTTCGAGCTGCTGGAGCTGCTCGGCCTGCTCGGCGAGCTGCGCCAGCGCGAACCCGGCTTCTTCCTGACGCGCGATGTAGGAGTCGCGGGTGCGGCGGATGCGCTCGCTGCGGGCGACGATCACTTCGGCGCTCGCGCTGCGCGCCAGCACCGCGCCGCCGACCTCGCGCACCGACGACGCCTCGCCGAGGCGCTGGTCGAGCTGAGCGAGGTCTTCGTTCGCGAGCTCGACGACGCGAGCGGAGATCGCGCGCTGCTCGGTGAGCTCGCGCATCTGGGCCTCGAGGGTCGCGCGGTCGCTGCGGACCTGAGAGAGGCGCTTCGGATACTCGCGCTGGAGGCTCTCGAGCTCGTGGCGGAGGACCCGGGGGTCGTTCGGGTCCTGGTGGAAGTAGGACTGGACCTCGCCCTTCAGCTCGTGCGCCATGCTGCGCACGCGGTGGGTGCCGAGGAAGAAGAACGCGCCGGCGCCGACGATCCCTACGATGACGGCGGCGCGAAAGACGAAGCGGAAGATTCCACGGATCATGACGGCGTAGCTCCGGCTGACAGTGGGCGCCGCACGGACCGCGCGGCACCCGGACGGCGCACTTGTTCGGAAGTCGTGGCGCGAGATTCCGGATGAGGGGGCGCGGAGCGTCTTTTTCTTGGCGCGGCCTTTCGAGATTGGGGCGCGCTCCCAGAATGCTCCGGCCCGTCACCCGCAGCGCGCGGCTCCCGCGCCGGAGCCCGTCTCTCCATGCACCCGTCCTTCACCACCGGAACCATCGCGCGCCTGAAGGCCCGCGATCCCCAGGCCTGGTTCGAGCTCTGGCAGGTCTTCGGACCGATCTTGCGCGCCCAGCTCGGACGCTGGGGCGGGAAGCGCATCGGCCCGCAGACGGTGGAAGACCTCTCGCAGGAGACGCTGAGCGCGCTCTCGGCGTCGATCGACCGCCACGATCCGGCGCGCGGGGCGAAGTTCTCGACGTGGTTGCTCTCCATCGCGCGGCACGTGCTCGGCGACGAGATGGATCGCCGCACGGCGCAGAAGCGCGGTGGGGGTGTCCGCCCGCAGAGCTTGGACGAGCAGCTCTTCGTCCCGGCCCTGGAGGTCCCGCCCGGCAGCGCCTTCGAGGCCGCCGTCTTCCACGCCAAGATCGCCGAGGCGATCCGCCGCGCGGAGGCGGAGTCGGACTTGGTCGACTTCACGGTGTATCGCCTGCGGGTCTTCGAGGGCCGCGTAGGGCGCGAGGTCGCCGAGTCGCTCGGGCTCAGCGAGGCCGCGGTGAGCCGGCGCCTCACCAAGGTGCGCGGCACGCTGCGCGATCGCGTGCGCGAGGTCGTGGCGACCTACAGCTTCACCGACGACGAAAGAAACGAGGCTGAGCGCAAGGGGCTCGCCGCGGATCCCAACAAGGCCGACGACGCTCTCTTCGACGAAGCGCTGGCGGAGATCTACGAGGCCGCCACGCGCTCGGACGACGAGGGCTCGCCGTCTTCCCGTCCCGCCTGATCCGCGCCCAGGACTCCGCCGTGCACTTCGCCGGGATCATCGTCGTCCTCACCCTGCTCTCGGGCTTCGCGTTCGTCGCGTTCCAGCTCTTGAGCGGACCGCTCTCCCGGTTCGTGCAACGCGCGTTCGCGTTCGCCGGCGGCGTCATCGACGACAGCTTGCGGGCGACCGGCGCGGCGGTGGCTTGCGCGCTCTTCCTCGCGAGCGCGTTCTGGAGCATCGTCGTCGGGCGCTGGGCCGCGACGGGGCATTACTTCCGCGCGGCGAAGAGCGAGCTCGGCACCGCGCTGCGTCTCGTCTACCGCGCGGGGGTGCGCCGACCGCTCGAGCTCGTGTGGCTCGGGCCCATGGTGCGCCAGGTCGAGGACTCGGTCGGGAACGTGATCGCGCGCGCTCCGGGGCGGGACTATCGCCGCGGCAAGGACGAGTTCCCCGGCTATCGCGTGCTGGAGTCGTTGCCGAGCGGTGGCTCGGGCGCGCGCCTCTGGCTCGCGGAACCGCTGAAGGCGAAGGCGGGCCGGAACGAGAACCCGGAGATCGCGCGCTCGCAGCGTTCGCGACCGGAGCGCGTCGTGATCAAGGCGTTCTCCCTCGAGGACGGCACGGAGCTGCCGCAGATGCTGCGCGAGAACCGCGCGCTCGAAGCGGCGCGGCGCATGGGCCACGTGATCGAGCACGCGACCGACGGCCGGCGCTTCTACTACGTGATGCCGTTCGTCCCCGGCGAGGATCTGCGCACGCGGACCCTCGTGCTGCACGAGCGCGCGGAGCGCGACGGGCTCGATCCCGAAGGCGCGCGCATCGCCCTCGGCTATGTGCGCGATCTACTGGAGGACCTGGAGCGCTTCCACGCCGCCGGGCTCTGGCACAAGGACGTGAAGCCCGAGAACATCCTCGTCGATCACGGTCGCGCGCGGCTCGTGGACTTGGGGCTCGTGACGCCGCTCGCCTCGGGCATGACGCTCACGACGCACGGCACCGAGTACTACCGCGATCCCGAGCTCGTGCGCGAAGCGCTGAAGGGGGCCAAGGTCCACGAGGTCGACGGCGTGCGCTTCGATCTCTACGGCGCGGGAGCGGTGCTCTACTCGCTCTTCGAGAGCTCCTTCCCGGCACACGGCGTGCTCTCGCGCTTCGCGAAGCGCTGCCCCGATGCGGTGGCGTGGATCGTGCGGCGCGCGATGGCCGACATGCACCACCGCTATCGCACGGCGCGCGAGATGCGCGCGGACGTCGATGCGGTGCTCACCGCGACGGATCCCTTCGCGCTGAAGCCCGCGCAGCTCCCGTCGTGGCGCGGCGAAGACGCGGTCGAGCTCGCGGCTGCCTCGGGTCCACAAGCTCACGAAGCTCCGCGGCACACGCTTTCGCCGCTGCCGGTCGTCGCGGCCGAGGAGCGCGGCGCGCGTGGATCGAAGCGCGAGGAAGTCTCGACGCCGGCTCGCCCGCGGCGAGGTCGAGGCTGGCTCGCGGCGGCACTGATCCTGCTCTTCCTCATGGGCTTCGCCGCGTTGTTCTTGAGTCCGGTGAGCGTGACTCGCGGACCCAGCGCTTACGCGACGACGGGCGACAGCTTGGCCTGGCGCGAGCAGAGCACCTCTACTCCCAAGGGCGGCCGCGTGCAGATCGCGAGCTTCCTCGGCACGGGCTCCAGCCCGCAGGTCGACGGCGGACCGCTGCTCGTCATCGACTTGCGCGGCGGACGCGCGAGCGAGGAAGGCGAAGGCCTGCTCGCGGCGCTGGCCGCCGAGGGCATCGTGCTCCACGGGATCGGCGGCCCGCCGCAGGACAAGGAGCTCGCGAGCCTCCATCGTCTCGCGCAGGCGGAGTACGTGGAGCACTTGCAGCGCCCCGATCGCGTCGCCGGCTTCGGCCGTCTTCTGCAGCGCCGCAGCTCGCGCGGCCTCGACGGGTTCCTCTTCCTTCGCGCGGCGCGGGCCGGCGGGGACGAGCGGCTCGAGGTGTTCGCGGCGCTGCGCGACGGCGTCTCGCCGCTGGCCGACCTCTTGAGCTATCTGCCGGTGCGGATCGCGGAGCGCGGGCGCTGAGAGCTCGTCGATCAATCTACGAACTCGCCGCGCCAACACCGTCAGGTGTTGGATCAGCAGGCATCGAAGAGCCTGTTGGAGTCATCCTCCGACAGGCTCTGAGCGTTCCTCAGCGCTTGAGCCCCCGGATCGCCCGCTCCAGCAGGTTCTTCGTGTAGAGGATCCCGCCGTACTCGTTGAGCTTCCCGCCCTCGTACTCGATGCCGACGTAGCCGCGGTAGCCCGCGTCCCAGACGATCTGCAGCATCTTGTAGTAGTCGGTGCGCGTCTCCTTGCCCTCGTCATCGAAGTCGTGGGACTTGGCGCTCACCGCTTTGGCGAACGGCATGAGCTCGCGCACGCCCTGGTAGCGGTCGTAGTAGCGGCCGCCGCCGATCGCGAAGTTGCCGAAGTCGGGGAGCGTGCCGCAGCGCGGGTGGTCGACCAGCTTGATCGTGCCCGAGAGCCAGCCGCCGTCGGAGGAGAGGCCGCCGTGGTTCTCGACGATCACGTTGATGCCCATCGGATCGGCGTACTCGCAGAGCTTCCGCAAGCCATCGGCGGCGAGCTTCTGCTGCTCGTCGTAGGAGCCCGAGCTCGCGGCATTCACGCGGATCGAGTGGCAGCCCAGGTGCTTCGCGGCATCGACCCACTTGAAGTGGTTGTTCACCGCCTCCGCGCGCGCCTTCTCGTCGGGAGCGCCGAGGTTCCCCTCGCCGTCGCACATGATCAGCAAGCTGCGGACACCCTTGTCGTCGCAGCGCTTCTTCAGGTCGTCCAGGTACCAGGGCTCGCGCGCCTTGTCCTTGAAGAAGGTGTTCACGTACTCGACCGCGTCGATCCCGAAGTGATCCATCGCGTAGGCGGGGAAGTCCAAGTTGTCGAGCTTCTTCGCGAACAAGGTCTTGTTGAGCGACCACTCGGCGAGGGAGACCTTCAGCTCGCTCGGCGCCGAGCTCTCCTCGACGACGACTTCTTCGATCACCTCGCTCTCCATCTCCGCGGCCGGCATCGGCGGCGGAGGCGGCGGCGGAACGGGTTCCTGCGCGCGCAGGGAACGGGAGAACGCCAGCGCGCCGACGCTTGCGGCGGCACCGGCCAAGAACTCGCGGCGATGGGTCGTCATTTCGCGTGCCTCGGGGCTTCGGGTTCGCGAGGATCTTCGCGCACGCGCCGCGGCGCGTCGAGCATCGAGCGGTGCCGACGTCGCTCCGCGGCGTCGAGGTCGAGGTGAGGCATGAGTGAAGCGTTCTTCGTGACCGGTGCGCAGGGCTGCATCGGCGCTTGGGTCGTCCGGAAGCTGCTGCAGCGCGGTGCGACGCCGTGGATCTTCGACGCGAGCGACGATCGCCGGCGGTTGCGCTTGGTCGCGGAGGAGGCCGAGCTCGAGCGCGCGCGCTTCGTCCGCGGCGACGTCACCGACGGCGCGGCCGTGCGCGCTGCGCTCGAGCGCAGCGGAGCGAAGCGCGTGATCCACCTCGCCGGACTCCAGGTGCCGACCTGCCGCGCCGAGCCGGTGAAGGGCGCGCTGGTGAACGTGATCGGCACGTTGAACGTGCTCGAAGCCGCGCGCGCTTGCGGCGTCGAGCGGGTGGCCTACGCGAGCTCGGCCGCGGTGTACGGCAAGAGCGAAGACGACTCTCTGCCCGTCGACGAGAGCGTCGCCACCGAGCCGGCGACGCACTACGGCGTCTTCAAGAAGGCGAACGAGGGCAACGCGCGCGTTTGCTTTCTGGAGCACGGTCTCTCCAGCGTCGGCCTGCGTCCGCTCACCGTGTACGGCGTCGGCCGCGACCAAGGGCTCACTAGCGATCCCACGAAAGCGATCGTGGCCGCGCTGCGCGGGCAGGAGTTCACGATCCGCTTCGGGGGGCGCACGGACTTCCTCTACGTGGAGGACGCGGCCGAGGCCTTCGTGGCCTGCGCCGAGCGCGCGCCCGCGGGAGCGCACGTCTTCAACGTGCACGGCGAGAGCACCACGGTGGCGGAGTTCGTGGCGCACGCGCGGCGCGAGCTCGGGGCCGCCGCTGACCGCATCGGCATCGACGGTCCACCGATCCCGATCGCCGATGCGATGGACGGCGCGGCCCTGGAGCGCGCGATCCCCGGCTACCGGGCGATCGGCCTCCGCGAAGGCGTCGGGCGGATGGTGGAGGGCTTCCGCGCGTTGCAGCGCGCGGGCCGTCTCGGCGAAGTCGATCTGCCGAGTTGAGAACGCGCGGCAATCGCCGGTAGGGTTCTCGCTCGGCGCGAAGAAAGGCCGTAGCGGCGGCGTTAGGGTGCGGATCTCTTCCCTGGCGCGCCGTCCGCGCGCCCACCGCAGCTCCAGCTCCGTCGCTCTGCCCATGCTCTCGCAACTCACTCCCCTGAGCGATCTCGGGGTCGTCGTCTCGCCGCGCGACAACGTCGCCGTCGCCAAGCGCGCCCTCGAGCAGGGCACGCAGACCGAGTCCCCGCGAGGCGAGCGCCTGGAGCTCCGCGGGCCCGTGACGCCGGGCAATCGCTTCGCGCTGCGCGCGATTCCCCCGGGCGAGCTCGTCCTCCAATACGGCGAGCCGATCGGGACCTCGCGCGGCATCGCCGCGGGCGACCCGGTCACCAAGGAGAACATGGGCAACGAGGTGCCCGTGATTCGCGACGTCGACGAGCTGCAAGCGCTTCCGGCGACGCCGCTCCTGCCTCCCGAGCGCCGCGCACGCTTCCAGGGCTACTTGCGCCCCGATGGCCGCGTCGGCACGCGCAACTGGCTCTTGATCGTGCCGACGAGCATGTGCGCGAGCCACGAGTCGTCGCAGATCGCGATGCGAGCGGAGATGACGCTCTGGAACGAGCAGCTCTATCCCACCGTCGACGGCATCGTCGCGATCCCGCACAACCGCGGCTGTGGCTGCCCCGAGGGTTCCGACGTCGAGACCGTGCTGCGCACGCTCGCCGCGTACGCCGATCATCCGAACGTCGGCGGCGTGGTGTTCCTGCACTTGGGCTGCGAGAAGACGAACTCGTCGATGCTCTCGAAGTACATCCAGGCGCAGGGCGGCCTCTCGTGGAAGAAGCCGACCGCGTGGGTCGGCATCCAGGAGTCGGGCGGTACGCGCGCCGCGATCGATGCGGGCCTGAAGGCCGTTGCCTCGATCCTGCCCGCCGTCGCCGAGGCGCGCCGCAGCTCCTGCTCCGCGGAGCACCTGGTGCTCGGCGTCGAGTGCGGCGGCTCGGACGGCTTCTCCGGTCTCTCGGCCAATCCCGCGCTCGGCAACGCCGGCGACCGACTCGTGCAGCACGGCGGCGCGGTGATCCTCTCCGAGGTGCCGGAGTTCTGCGGCGCGGAGCATCTGCTCGCGCGCCGCGCGAAAGACCCCGCGACGGCGCGCGCGATCTACGCGCTCGTCGATTGGTACAAGCAGCACGCGGCGGGCTACGGCGCGAAGCTCGACGAGAACCCGAGCCCGGGCAACGTCGCCGGCGGGCTCCTCAACATCACGATCAAGTCGCTCGGCGCGATTGCGAAGGGCGGCACGACGCGCGTCGAGGGCACGATCGGCTACGCCGAGCGCATCCGCGGCAGGGGGCTCCACCTCATGCAGGGGCCCGGCTACGACCAAGAGTCCGTGCCGGGGCTCGTCGCTTCCGGCGCGAACGTGGTCGTGTTCACGACCGGGCGCGGCACGACGATCGGCAACGCGATCGTGCCGGTGATCAAGCTGGCGACGAACACGCCGATCTTCGAGCGCATGAGCGCCGATCTCGATCTCAACGCGGGCACGATCATCGATGGCACGGAGACCCACGAGCAGGTGGGCGAGCGGGTCTTCGAGCGCATCCGCGCCGTCGCGGGGAAGGAGCTCCTCTCGCGCGCCGAGGAGAACCTGCACCGCGAGTTCCAGATCTGGGCGCCGCAGCCGCTCTCGCTCTGAGCGCGGAGAGCCAGCTCCGAGGGGCGATCGCTCCGCTTCTCCGATGATTCCCGCGCAGCGCCTAGGGGCGCTGCCGCGCGTTCAGGAGCATTCCTTGCTCCCTCTCGGAGAACCGCTAGGCTCGGAGGCATGAAGATCGTCCGTTTCTCTCCGCTGCAGCGCTCGGGCGCGGCCCGGCTAGGTGTCCTCCTCGGCGATGGCGCCACCGTTCTCGATGTCGGAGAGTGCGGCTTGCGGCCCCCGGCCGCGCCGAACGACGCCTACGACCTGGACGGCAACTATCTGCGCGACCTCCTCTCCCTCGTCTCGCGCGGCTCCTACCGCTCCTACGCCGTGATCGAGCGCGCGAAAGTCCGTCTCCTGGCGCCGATCGAGCGCCCCGGCAAGGTGATCTGCGTCGGCCTGAACTACCGCGACCACGCCGCCGAGTCGAAGCTCCCCGTGCCGGAGCAGCCGGTGATCTTCACCAAGTTCCCGAGCTGCGTGATCGGCCCGGACGAGGAGATCGTCCTGCCGCCGGACAGCCAGAAGGTCGACTACGAAGCGGAGCTCGCCTTCGTCGTGGGGCGGCGCGCCTCGCAGATCGATGTCGAGGACGCGCTCGAGCATGTGCTCGGCTACACCTGCGTGAACGATGTCTCCGCGCGCGACTTCCAGTTCCAGGACGTGCAGTGGACGCGCGGGAAGTCCTGCGACACCTTCTGTCCGATGGGGGAGGCGATCGTCACCACCGACGAGCTCGGCGCGGCGCAGGACCTGCGCATCCGCCTGCATCTGAACGGGCAGACGCTCCAGGACTCGCGCACGAGCCAGCTCGTCTTCGGCGTGGCCGAGATCCTCTCGTTCCTCTCGCGCTCGTTCACGCTCGAGCCCGGCGACATCATCGCCACGGGCACGCCGCCCGGCGTCGGCTTCGCGCGGAAGCCGCCGGTCTTCCTGAAGGGCGGTGACGAGGTGATCGTGGAGATCGAGGGCGTCGGGAGGCTGCGCAATACGGTACGCGCGTGAGCGACTCGAGCACGCGGTGGACGAAGATCCGTTGGTGGCTCTGGGCGCCGCTGCTCTTCGCATGCGGTGGGCCGCAGCCCCTCGACGAGGCACTCGTGCGCGAGCTCGTGCCCGTCGCGACCGCGGTGCCCGTCGCGGAGATCGATCGGCTCGCCGAGAGCGGCAACGCGGCTTCGATCCATACCTTCGCGAGCCGCACCCTGACCGTCGTGCTGGCGCTCGCGATCGGAGAGCCCAAAGAGGACTTCCGCCCGCTGCCAACGACTTCCACCGGGCCCGCGGCAGATGCGTGGGTCTTGATCACGCCGAAGCTCGCGACCTGGATCCCCGGAGAGTGCTTGCGCGCGATCGAGGTCGTGAACGAAGGCGAGCGCGCGCGCGGGAGCTTCCGCTTCCATCGCGCGGGGATGTTCGAGGGTTTCGCCGAGTTCGAGGCCGAGCGTCGCAATGGGGAATGGACCCTCACGCGCTTTCGCTTGCCGCTCACCGACCTCGAGACGCGCCTTCAAGCGAACGGCATGTGGCGTTCGAGTCTCCCGGAAGAGCGAGACCTCGACGAACGAGACCGCGTGCGCGCGCTCTCTCGCGATCAACGCCTCTCGGTGCGCGTCGTCGATCTCGATGGACAACCCGTCCCAGGAGCCGCGGTCCATCTCGGCGCCGTCGGGTTCGACCTCCGAGAGGCGACGACCGATGCGGAAGGTCGCGCGACCTTCGACGAGCTCCCGTCGATCGAGCTCGATCTCCGGCTCCACCCCGCGCAGTGGGGGAGCGTGCGCATCGAGTCCCATCTCCTGCCTCCGGCGCGACAGCGAACGCTGCCGAACGGACAAGAGCTGGTGTTCGCCTTCCGTCGTGGAGTCCCGCTGCGCGGACGCGCGCTCGATCCCGAGGGGCGGGGCGTCGCGGGAGCGGTCGTGCAGATCGCGAGCGGGGGCACGCGCTTGGATCGCGTGGAGACCGATGTCGAAGGGCGCTGGTCCGGGAGCGGGCTCGCGGATGCGGAGCACGTGATCGACATCTACAGCCCGGATCGCGGAGCCGGCGCGTGGAAGGCTGTGCTCGAAGGGGTTCGGCCAGGCGCGGAGGAGATCCTCGTGCGGCTCGAGCCCGCGCGGTGATCGCAGGCGGATTCTGTCGCGAACCTTCGCGCAGCGGTCGCGATCGGGACTCGTCGCTCGATCGAGAGTTTCCTACGGCAGGGGCCTTCGCGCGTAGCAGACGAGCGCGTCAGCAGCTCTGGGGTGCCGGACCTAGGATGGAGTCCAGCGCCACGGCGCTCGCGCTACGTGAAGCACTCTCAGGACCCTGAGCTGGTGCGTTTCGAGCACATAGAAGACGCGATAGGCATGGCACGGCTCCGGCATGCGAAGGCTCCGGAACTCCGCGCGAGTGGTTCCTGACCACGGAACCACGGCTCCGATCTCCGGATGACGAGCCAGGGACTCGAAGACATGCTCCGCTGCCATGCGCCAACGGCTGAGCATCTCGGCTTCGACTCGTTCTGCGTACCGCGCGTCGATCGAGGAGAGATCCCGGATCGCGGTGCTCGTGAGATCGACCTTCACGAGGCTCCTCGCTGTCTCCGCTGCTCGTCCCACTCACGGCACTTCGCGCGCCAGCTCTCGGAGGAGAACTCGATCCCCGGCCCGCTGTTCAAACCTTCGAGCAAGAGCGCCTCGAGCCGCTCCTGCTCGGAGCGCCGCTCGCGATCCTCACGGATCAAGCGCCGCACGAACTCCTCAGGGGCGACACCCGCGGCGCGGCTCGTCTCCTCGACGAAGCTCTCGAGGTCGGTGGGCAGGGAGAGGTGCAGCACGTAGTCGTCGCGTGGTTCGGAGTGCATGCCGCGAGTGTAGCGGCGGAGCGGAGGAGGCGCCTAGACGCGGACGGTGCGCGGCTGACGAGGAGGTGCGGCCCCGCGGCGCCGTGCTCGGAAGTCTCGGCACGAACGATGAGCGCGAAGCGCCGCGGGGATCGCACCGAGCCAGGACGCGCCACGAGGCAGGAGGGACACGCGTCGCCGCGAATTTCTGCGCCGCGCGCGGAGGCGCTACGAACTCGTGACGTGCTCGTCGCGATGGCTCGGGGCGTGCGCGCGCTGCAGGCTTTCGAACGGTACTTCCACGTTCACGCCTCGCGCAGGCTGCGGGAGCAGCTCATAGATGGGTTCGCGCTCGACGCGCGGCGCGGGCGGCGCGACGGCGATCTCCGCTGCGGGATCGCGGCGAGCGATGCGGTCCTTCCAGCGCAGGAACGGCGCTTCGATCCAGCGATAGCTCGCGCTCGCGACGAGGAGCACGGCGATGAGCCAGAGGGCCGAGCTGGCGAAGAGCCCGAGGTCCATTCCGAGTCGATCGAGCCCGTGCCGCAGGACGAGGGCTACGAGCGCGTGCCAGACGTACATGCCGTACGAGATGCGCCCGACCGCGCGCAGCGCGGGTATCGCGAGAGCTCGTGCCAGGGCGCTCGAGCGTTCGAGCGCGAGCGCGCAGACGACGGCGAACGAGGCGGCGATCGCACTGAAGCCGCCGATGTGGAACCACCGCGGTGTCGCGGGATCGACGGCTTCGACGCCCGCGATCAACACACTGCCCACGCATGCGAACGCCGGCAACGCGAGCCAGCGCGCGGCGCGTTGCACCGTCGCTCGCCACGCTGAATCCCACGCGAGCGCGAGCAGCGCCCCGCAGGCCAGCGTGTCGATGCGGCAAGGCGTCAGCACGTAGATGCCGCGCGCGCCGACGTCGTCCAAGAGAGACCAGCGCAGCAATGGTGAGGCGACGAGGACGGCGCCGAGCAGCAGTCCGAGCGCGCGGCGCGGCAGCGCGAGCGCGGCGCACGGCCACAGCAGATAGAAGTGCTCCTCGATGGCGAGGCTCCACAGCAGCGCTAGCTGCGGTTGCGTCCAGCCATCGATGGCGATGTGCAGGTTCGCGAGATAGCACGCGGCCCAGGCGAAGCCCGGCAGATCGCGCAGCGACGCGAAGCCCGGCGCGAGGTAGGCCAGCGCGGCGAGCACTGCGAGATAGGCGTAGGCGAGTGGAAAGATGCGCAGCGCGCGCCGGAGCCAGAAGCTCCGAAAGGCGCCGGCGCTCCCGCGCGCGCCGAGCAGGATCCTCGTGATGAGGAAGCCGCTCAGCACGAAGAAGAGATCGACGCCGATCCAGCCGCCGCGGCTCGCGTGCCAGAAGCCGCCGGCATCGCTGCCGCTCGCCGCGAGCAAGAGCGGCGCGTGTCCGAAGAGCACCAGCAGCACCGCGAGCCCGCGCAATCCGTCGAGCGCGGGCACATGCGACGAAGCCGCGTGCACAGCCCGCGGTGCGTTCGCGAGCGAGCTCGCGGCACCGTCAATGTCAGCGCCAATGTCAGCGCCAATGTCAGCGCCGATGTCAGCGCCAGAGCGCTGCGGAACGAGCCGGATGGGAGTACGCATCGGCGCGGCCCAGGGGGAGGGTGCCGAACGCGAAGGTCGGAGCGCGAGACGTAGCGCGCTCACCGCGCGGGACTGTCGATCTTCTCGGCCGCCTCGTCAAGCGCGAGGCGAGTTCGATCCGGGATCCTCACGCAAGCTCGGATCCGGAGCGGTGCACTTCCGTGCGCGATCCGCCGCTGCTCGCGCGTCGCGCTCGCTGCGCGGTGCGGCCGCCGCGCCGTATCACGGATGGAGACGGGGAACGCGAAGAAGCTCAGTCGCCGTCGCTGACGCGCTTGGCCTCGCCGTCCTCGAGCCCCGCTTCGTCGAGCTCGCCGCCTTCCAGCTCCTCGTCGTCCTCGATCTCCGTCGTCGGGTTCGCCTGCGGATCCGGCAGCAGGATCGCCTCGCCTCCGAGGAAGCCGACCGCCACTTGGCGTCCGCCCTGCTGCCAGAGCTCGAGCTTCTTCGCGAAGCGCGCGCAGAGGCGCTTCACCGCGATCACCGCGTACGCGAGACCGATCGTGTAGCGCGCGAAGTCGCGTTGCTCTCGCGGCGCGCTCGCCGAGAGGCGATAGATCTCGTCGAGGATGCCTTCGGGCGCGAAGCAGTCATCGGGGACCCAATCGGGCTCGGCGGCCCAAGCGAAGGTGCGATCGAAGGGCGCGAAGAAGGAGGAGCCGCCGATCTGGAGGCCGAAGGTCTCCTTGCCATCGTCGTCCTCGGCATCGAAGAGGCCGAAGAAGAACGCCTGCGTCTCGGGCGGCGGCGGATCTTCGCGCAGCACCTCCTCGAGCCAGGCCGCGAGCTCTTCCTCGGCGGCTTCGTAGTCGTGCTGGGCGAGGCGCTTCCAGCTCTTCCATTCGCGCTGGCGCGCGCCGAGGCGCACGAGGCGCTCCAACGCTTCGGCGGGGCTGTCGATCGAGCCCAAGAGCGCCCCGAGATCGATCTCGGCGCCGTCGTCGGCGGCGCCTCCTTCCTCGAGCTCGTCGTGGTCGTCGTCGTCGTCGGCTGATTCGTATCCGGCGCTTGGGGCTTGTTCGCGGCTCATGAGGCGGAGGGGCTCGGCGCACGCGGTATGCGTTGCGCGAGTGCGCATGTTCGGTGGGCGAGGCGCGCGGAGCAAGCGCGCCATGCGCTCCCAGCGCTCGCGCCGCCTTGCCAGCCCTGCGGCGCCCCTCCATCCTGTCGGCCCCTCTCTCCCGCCCAGCTCGGAGCGCTCTCCTCGTGCTCTCGCCCGCCGATGCGCTGCGGCCCTTGCCGCTGCAGCGCCGCTACGTCGAACATCTCCGCTCCACCGCGCCGGCGCTCTGGGCTTGGCATGCCGCGCAGGCGCCGGCGCTCCACGCCGAGGCTCTGCGCCTCCAGCTCTTGAAGACCAGCGTGCGGCTCGAGCCCGAAGCGGAGCCGCAGCTCTTCGCCGCGGCGCGCGCCGCGCAGAGCGCGTTCGGGATCGAGCTTCCGCTCACGATCTATCAGTCGGCCTTGGCGGAAGGGCGGAACGCCGCGCTCTGGTTCCTGCCGGAGGAGCTGCACGTCGTGCTCTCCGGACCGCTCTCCGAAGAGCTCTCCGCTTCCGAGCTCCAGGCGCTCTTCGCGCACGAGCTCGCGCATCACGCGCTCTACCGCGCGGAGGACGGGGCGTATCGCATCGCGGGCCAGATCCTCGACAGCGCGCTGCAGGAGGCGGACGCTCCGCCGAGCGCGCGCGCGAGCGCGCTGCGCTATCGCCGCGCGATGGAGGTCTACGCCGATCGCGCCGCGCTGGCCGTCGCGGGCTCTCTCGAGGCCGCCGTGGGTTGCCTGTTGAAGACGGCGACGGGCTTGAAGCGCATCGACGCCGCGGCCTTCGTGCGCCAAGCCGAAGAGGTGCTCGAGAAGGACCCGAACCTGCGCTCGCAGGGCCTCACGCACCCCGAGGCCTTCTTGCGCGCACGCGCGCTCGCGGCGTTCGCGCGCGAGGAGGAGCAAGCCGACGAGAGGGTCGTGCGCTGGATCGAAGGCGAGCTGGAGCTCGAGCGACTCGATCTGCTCGATCAGCATCGCGTACAGCGCTCGACGCGCGAGCTCTTGCGCGCCGCGCTCGCTCCCGAGTGGATGCGCTCGGACGAGCTCTTGGCGCACGCGCGCGCCTTCGAGCCGGAGCTGGATCCGCTGACGCTGGAGAACGAGTGCGACGAGGCCGCGCTCGGCGCTCGCCTGGCGGCGGAAGGACCGGGGCTCCGCGACTACTGGTGCTATCTCCTGCTCGATCTCGCGGCGCTCAGCGAGGACGAGAGCGACCTTGCGCTCTGGCGCGGCCTCGAGCTCGCGGAGCACTTCGACGCGCGCGAGCGCTTGAGCGAGCTCGCGCGCACGGAGCTCGGCCGCACGAAGAAGGCGCTCGAGAAGCTGGCCAAAGAGGCACCGGTGAAGATCGCCGCGCTCGAGAAGCGCGAGAAGGCGCCAGCGAAGCGGCGCTCGAAGGCGAAGATCGCTGCCGAGGCCGATCCGGAGGATGCTGCGCCGGCGGATGCGGCGCCGAAGCACGAAGCGGGGCCGAACGACGGTGCGGCGCCGAAGGACGAGACGGCGACGAAGGAAGATGCGGCGACGAAGGACGGTGAGGCATGAGCGGCGCGGTCCTGCGTTTCCCGGAGTGGATCGCGACGGCGATCCAGAGCGGTCCGCTCCCGACCGCGGACGTGATCGGGCTCTGTGCACCGCTCTTCGAGCAGGTCGCCGAGGCCCACGAGTGCGGACGCGTCGCTCCGCTCGAAGGCCTGCGCGGGGTCCGCGTCGAAGCCGCAGCGCTCTGGTTCCCCGCGGCCGAGCTCGGGGAGCCGCGAGGTGACGCTCGCGTGCTCGATCCGCTGCAGCCCAAGGCGGGCGGCGCGGTCGAGGTCGTGCGGCGCTTCGAGGTGGATGCGAGCTCTTCGCACGCGCCCGAGCTGCGTTCGCTCGACGCGCGCGAGAAGCTCGGTGCCGCGCAGCACCTCGCCTATCTGCCCGATTGGCGCTGCGTCGAGCACGAGCTCGGCGTCCACGATGCGCCGAGCGACGTGCTGCAGCTCGGGATGTTGCTCGCTGCGCTGGCCCTCGGGCTCGACTTCGCGCGGTTGGAGCATCTGCAGCGCTTCGCGCAGCATCGCGCGAACCTCTTCGTGCTGCAGAAGGAGCTCGATCCCGCCGTCGCGCGCGCCATCGCGCAAATGACCGAGCTGCCGCGCGCCGCGCGAGCGCGCGACCTGAGGCAGATCTTGCAGCTCTTGCGCGGTTACCGCGACTTCCGCGGCGAGGTCGGAGCGAGCGTGCAGGAGTCGCTGCGCGCGATGCCGCGCGCCGAGCGCCGTTCCGCGCTGCTGGAGACGCTGCGCGATCGCCTCTTCGAGATCTCGCGTCGCAATCGATTGCTCTACTTCCAGCCGAGCCTCGGCATGCTGAACGCGACCGAGGCCTCGGTCCCGCTCGTGCTCGACGTCGCGCGCATCGATCCGCGCTCGCTGCTCGTCTGGAACGCGGAGCTGGCCGAGATGCTCGCGGAGGGCCGCGCGATCGAGCTCGAGAAAGTGCTCCGTTTCGAAGAAGCGCCCTATCTGCCGGGGCTGCTCGATCGACTGCGCACCGAAGACGCTCGCCATCGCCGCGAGACCGGCTTCTCTCCGCTGCGGCTGGCGCTGGTCTTCCTGCGCTGGCACGACTTGAAGGGCGAGAAGGAGGAGCGCATCCACTCGCCGCTCTTGCTGCTGCCGGTCGCGATCGAGAAGAAGAAGGGGGTCAAGGATCGCTATCGCCTGGTTCCTCTGGCGGAAGAGGCCGAGGTGAACCCGGCGTTGCGCCATCATCTCGAGCGCCTCTATGGCTTGGAGCTCCCGGAGAGCGTTCCTCTCAGCTACGCCGCGGTGCTGGAGCTCCACGCCGCGCTCCAGCGTGCGATCACGGCCAGCGAACCCGCGGTGGAGCTGCGTCGCATCGATCGTCCGCGGATCGAGCTGCTGGTGAAGCGCGCGCGCGCGCGCGTCGATCTCTGGAGGCGGCGCTCGCAAGCGGCCACGGAGGCGCGGAGCTTCGGGCAGATCGACTACTCCTACGAGAAGGAACGCCTGCGCCCGCTCGGGCTCGAGCTCTACAAGCGCCACGTGGTGCCGCCCGCGTTGCTCGGCGAGGAGCTCGTCGAGGAGCGCCCCAAGCCCCGCGCGCTCGAGATGGCCGGGCCGGAGCGCACGAGCGGCGTCGATCCGGCGGTGCGCGAGCGGAGCTTCTTCCGCCTCGACGCCGAAGGCGCTTCGAATCCCTACACCTGGGACTTCGATCTCTCGTCGCTCGTGCTCGGGCACTTCCACTATCGGCGCATGTCGCTGGTGCGCGATTACGCGGTGCTGGCGAGCGACGAAGAGCTGCGCCAGCCGGCGTTCGAGGCGCTCTTCCCGCTCGGCGAGGAGGAGGAGCCTGCTTCGCGGCCCGCCGCCGTGCCGTCGCCGCCGAGCGCGGAGCACGCCGGTTGGGAGGAGCTGCATCCGATCGTCGCTTGCGATCCCACGCAGCTCGCGACGCTGCGGCGCGCGCGCGCGCAGGAGTCGTTCCTGATCCAAGGGCCGCCCGGCACGGGCAAGTCGCAGACGATCACGAACTTGATCGCCGATCAGGTGGCCCTCGGGCGGCGCGTGCTCTTCGTCTGCGAGAAGCGCGCCGCGATCGACGTCGTGCACGAGCGCTTGAAGCAGAGCGGGCTGGAGCGGCTCTGCGTCCTGATCCACGATTCGCAGGGCGACAAGAAGGCGTTCATCCAAGAGCTGAAGGCGACCTACGAAGATTGGGCGGGTAGCGACGACGAAGCGCCGAAGACCGCCTCTGTGCGCGAGCAGGCTTCCGCGAAGCTGCGCCGCGCGAGCGATTCGCTGCGCGCGTTCGATGAGGCGATGGGGCTCGCCCTCGAACGCGATGGCACGTCGCTCCGCGCGCTCCTCTCGCGCGCGGTGGAGCTCGATCGACCGCGCTCCGAGGACGAACGGGGGAACGGCGAGGAGCCGCTCGACGACGCCGAAGCGGAGCGCTGGCCCGGTTATGCCCTCTGGCAGGCGGGCGGCGAAGCGGTGCTGCTGCTCGAGCGGGAGCTCCGCGAGAGCGGCCTCGGCGAAGCGGTCGCGCACTGCGCGCTGGCGCGCCTGCACGTCGGCGTCCTGCGCGCGGAGCGACCGCTCGCGCGCACCGAAGAAGCGCTGCAGGCGACGGAGCAGGCGTTCGCCGAGCTCGAGCGTGCGCTCGCGAGCGCGCAGGGACTGGCTTCGCTCGAGGACGATCCCGAGACGCTCGCCGAGCGCATCGAGGCCGCGCGAAGCTTGGCGGAGCTCGCGCGCGCCGGCGCTCTGGAGCTCCTCGCGCCGCAGAGCGGCAAGCGCGCGCGTCTGCGCGAGCTCGCCGCCCAGCGGAAGGGCCTGCGCGAGGCGCTGCTCGCGGCGAAGCAGGCGGCGCAAGCGTGGAAGGATCCGCTGCCGCCGAGCGAGCTCGAGACGGTGGAGGCGCTCTGCGAACGGACCGAGCGCGCGTTCCTGCGCTGGCTGCGGCCGGGCTGGTGGAAGCTGAAGAAGATCGTGAACGCGCGCTACGACTTTCGCGCGCACACGATCGAGCCCGAGATCGGCGCGGTGCTCTCGAAGCTGCGGGCGCGCTACGCGGCCGAAGAGGCGCTCGCGGCGGCGGATCGCGCGGCCCGCTCGGAGCTCCAGCTCGAATACGACGCCGAGGCGCTGGAGGCCCTGCTCGCCGAGGAGGCCGCGCGCGATCGTGCACCGGTCGCGCGCGCACTGCGCCAGCGCGCGCTGGAGGAGCCCGGGCTCGGCTTGGCCATCGACGCGTTGGCCCGCGCCGGAGCCGTGCTCGAGCGGTTCCGCTCGGAAGCCGCGGTGCTGTGGTCGGCGCCGCCGAGCGGTGCGCTCGCCGTGCACGCGCGCGAGCTCGCGGCGCTGCGCGCGACGAAGCACCGCTTGCCCGAGATCCTGCCGCAGCTCCAGCGTTTCGCCGCGTTGCCGCCGGAGCTGATCGCGTGCGTGCTCGAATCACCGCGCTCGTCGGCGGTGCTGGAAGGGCGCCTCGTGGCGGCGGCGATCCTGCGCCGCTATCGCGCCGACAAGGCGCTGCACGCGATCGCGGGCCGCGAGCTGGAGGCGCTCGCCGAGAAGCTCGGGAGCGCGTGGGACGAGCTACGCGCGGCGAATGGCGCGCACGTGGTGGCGCTCGCGCATCAGCGCTTCCGCGCGCTGGTCGCGCGCGCGGGCGCGACCGAAGCAGGCGTCGCCGTCGAGGAGAAGGAGGCGCGGAAGGCCTTGCAGCGCGGCAAGCGCGAGCTCGAGCACGAGCTCGGCAAGGTCATGCGCTGGAAGAGCATCCGCGATCTGTCGGCCGGCGAGAGCGGCGCGTATCTCCGCGCGCTGAAGCCGGTGTGGCTGATGAGCCCGCTCTCGGTGTCGGACACGTTGCCGCTCGATCACCAGGTGTTCGATGTGGTGATCTTCGACGAGGCGTCGCAGATCCCGCTCGAGGAGTCCGTGCCGACGCTCTTCCGAGGCGCGCAGGCGATCGTCGTCGGCGACGAGAAGCAGCTCCCGCCGACCAACTTCTTCTCGGCGCGGAAGGAGCCGGAAGAAGACCAGCTCGTCTTCCGCGATGAGATCGGCTCGGAGACGAGTGTGGGGCTCGAGGCCGAGAGCTTCCTCTCGCACGCCGCCGCGCATCTCGACAGCTGCATGCTGGGCTGGCACTACCGCAGCCGCTCGGAGGCGCTGATCCGCTTCTCCAACGCGGCGTTCTACGGGCGGAACCTGCTCACGATCCCCGACGTCGCGATCCCGCGCGAGCGCGAGCGCATCCTCGTGCCCGCGGATCTCGCGACGCTGGACGGCGTCGATCTCGCCGCGCGCTGTCTCGATCGGCCGATCTCGTTCCACGAGATGGAAGCGGCCGTCTACGATCGCCAGCGCAATCCCTCCGAGGCCGCCTATCTCGCGCGGCTCGTGCGCGCGCTGCTGCGCTCCGAGAAGAAGCTCTCGCTCGGCGTCGTCGCGTTCTCGCAGGCGCAGCAGAGCGAGATCGAGCAGGCGCTGGAGAAGCTCGCCGCCGAGGACGAGAGCTTCGCCGAGCAGCTCGCGCTGGAGGAAGAGCGCGAGGAAGACGGCGCGTTCGTCGGCCTCTTCGTGAAGAACCTGGAGAACGTGCAGGGCGACGAGCGCGACGTGATCCTGCTCTCGGTCTGCTACGGCCCGGATGCGCGCGGGCAGGTGCGCATGAACTTCGGCCCGATCAACCAGGGCGGCGGCGAGAAGCGCTTGAACGTCGTGTTCTCGCGGGCGAAGCGGCACATGATCGTGGTCGCCTCGATGAAGGGCGAGCGCATCACGAACACCTGGAACGACGGCGCGCTCTGCTTCTCCCGCTACCTGCGCTACGCCGAGGCGATCTCGCTCGGCAAGGAAGAGCAGGCGAAGCGCATCCTGCAGGAGTTCTCGCCCGACGCGAAGGCGCGCGACGAGGTGCCGCGCGAGGCCGTCGTGGAGGATCTCGCCGCGGCGCTGCGTTCCCTCGGCCACGAGGTCAGCACCGGCATCGGCGCCTCGCGCTTCCGCACCGACCTCGCCCTGCGGAAGGCCGGGGAGGAGCGCTTCGCCCTCGGCATCCTCGTCGACACCGACGAGCACTACGCCACCGGCGACCTCCTGGAGCGCCACGTCCTACGCCCGCGCATCTTGGGCTCCTTCGGCTGGAAGGTCGCCCGCGTCTTCGCCAAGGACTGGCGCGAGCAACGCGACACCGTCCTCCGCCGCCTCCAGAAGCTCCTCTAGCCGTCCACTGTACAGAAAAGGTGCCAGGCACCTTTTCTGTACAGTGGCGCGCTAACGCGCGGGCAGTGAACGGCGTCGAGGGCGAGGTTCCGATCGGAGCACGGGTTGCCTGGCACGAAGAGCGCGTCAGTGGAGGCCGAAGGGCCGAGCGACGCCGAGCTGCTCCACGCGGCGCGGCGCGGGGACGCGTGTGCGTTCGCAGCGCTCTACGGGCGGCACGCGCCTCTCGTGCACGCGCTCGCGTTGGGCTCCGTCGATCGCCATGCCGCCGAGGATGTCGTGCAGGAGGTCTTCGTGCAGGCGTGGCGGAAGCTCGGCGAGCTGCGTGAGGCGGAGCGCTTCCGTGCCTGGATCGCCGCGATCGCGCGCCATCGCGCGCGCTCGGTCCGCCGCAGCGACGAGCGCCGCGGGCGGCGCCTCGCGCGGGAGATCGCGGTCGATGGGCTCGCCGCGGGCCGCGGCGCGGAGCATGGCTTGGCGCGCCTCGAGCAGGAAGAGCTGCTCGCGGAGTTGCGCGCGCTGCCCGAGGCCTATCGCGAGACGATCGCGCTGCGCTATGTCGAAGGGCTCAGCACCGAGGAGATCGCCGCCGTGACCGAGCTCACCCCCGGCTCCGTGCGCGTGAACCTCTGCCGCGGCTTGAAGCTGCTCCGCGAGCGCTGGAGCGGGGAGGTGCCGCGATGAGCGCCGAACGATCGAACGAGCCTCACGCGCGGCGCGAGCCGTGGCGAGAGGATCCGCTCCCGGGCTTCGAGGGCTACGAGGAACGCCTCGGCGAAGCGCTCGCGGGGGCGCGCTGGAGCGGGACGCTGGACCCCGCGCGGCTCGCGGAGGTTCCAAAGTCGCGATGGCGCACCTGGCGCGTGCTCGGCGGCGCGCTGCTCGCCGCGGCGGCGTTGCTCGCGGCTTGGCTGCTCCTCTTCCGCGGCGGCTCCGAGGAACCTGCGTCGCCGAGCGCGCGCTTCGCCGTGCGCTCCGTGCGCGGCAGCGTGCGCGTCGAAGGGGCGGCGCCGCGCGCGTTGGAGATCGGCGCGGCGCTCGTTCCGGGAGAGCGCCTCGTGGTCGAGGCCGGCGCGAGCACCGTCCTCACCGTCGGCGACATCGGCTTCCTCGAGCTGTTGCCCGGCGCCGCGCTGCGCATCGAAGCACCGCTCGGCGCGAGCGGCGAGGGCAGCTATCGCGTGGCCCTCGAGGTCGGCGCCGCGGAGGCGAACGTCGCCGCCGCGCCGCGCGTCTTCCAGATCGGAACTCCCGCCGGCATCGCCGTGGATCTCGGCTGCAAGTACCGCACGACCGTGCGCGAGGACGGCTTCACGACGCTCGAGGTGCTGAGCGGCGCGGTCTCGTTCGAAGCGCGCGGCCGGAAGCTGCACGTCCCCGCAGGCGCGCGTCTCAGTTCCTCCACGGACGCGCCGCCGAGCACGCCGCATTGGAACGACGCGAGCACGCTCTTCCTCGACGCGCTGCGCCGCCTCGATGCCAGCGCGAGCGGAGATCCGCGCGACGTAGAGCAGCTGCTCGCCGAAGCGACGCAGCGCGACTCACTGACGCTCTGGAACCTGCTCGATCATCCCGACGGAAACGTCCGCCGCGCGCTCTTCGCGGCGCTCGCCGAGATCCAAGATCCTCCGCGCGGCGTGACCTTGGAGGCGATCCTCGCGGGCGAGCTCGCCGCGCGCGAGCGCTGGCGCGACGAGGTCTTCCGCGCGCTCTGGTAGCCGCTCCCCGTCACTGTACAGCTAAGGTGCCAGGCACCTTTACTGTACAGTGGGAGGAGCGCCGAGGATCCAGCCTTCGCAGCGGGCGACTTCGGGCGGATGGGCGGAGAGATCCCAGAGCTCGGGATGATCGAGATCGGCGCGCAGCGCGGCGCAGGCGATCCAGGCGTCGGCTTCGTGCTCGCTGCAAGGAGCGAATGCGCGCGCCGCGTGCGCGGTGATGCCGTAGCGCGTCGCGCGTGCTCGCTGCGCGGCGTCGCTCCACGCGCGCGGATCCGCGCCGCTGCGCAGCCAGGCGAGGCGGGGGAAGACCTCGACCAAGAGCAGCGTCGCGCGCTCGCAGCGCTCCGGCGGATCCATCGGCCAGATCGCGAGGCGTTCGCCGAGCTCTGAGCGCAGCGCGTGGAAGAGGCGCCAGAGCGCGAAGCTCGCGGCGCCGACCGCGGCCGGACCCACGAAGTGGAAGGTCGAGGACGGCGTTGCGCCCGAGGCTACGGACGCGGCGGCGCGATCGGTGACCCGCGGGCGATGGCGCCAATGCACTCCGCGACCGCGCGGCGTGAGAAGCCACGGCGACCACGCGTGGTGCGCGTCGAGATAGAGCGCGCCGGCGTAGCCATCCGCGTCGGCCGCGCAGTGCGCCTCGACCGCGGCCCAGAGGCTCGGCGCATCGCGCGGCGCCTCCGCGAGCCCGGGGAAGTAGCTCCGCTCGTCGCACCACGCCGCGCCGAACGAGGCATCGAAGCCCGCGACGGCGCGCGTCGACCCGCGCGCGATCTCGACGAGGAAAGCGCGCAGCGCGCCGCGCGACCAATGCCGCGCGCCGTCGGGCGCGGCGACGAGCTCTGGAGCACGCGCGCCCAGCGTCGCTCTCGCCACGCAGAGCCCGGGCAGCGCAGGTCCGCGCGCGCCGCTGCAGTCGATGCCGAAGCAGAGCTCGCGCGCGGGCTTCACGCCGGCGCGGATCCGCGAACGCCGAGCACCGCGCGCAGCGCCGCGCCGAGCTCGGGATACCGGAAGGCGAAGCCGTGCTGAGCTAAGAAGCGCGGCTCGACGCGCGCGCTCGCGAGCAAGAGCTCGTTCGCCATCTCGCGGCCGAGCATCAGGCGCGCCGCGAAGGCCGGCAGCGGGAAGATCGTCGGCCGGTGCAGCGCGCTGCCGAGCGCGCGGGTGAATTGCAGATTCGTGACCGGCTCGGGAGCGGTGGCGTTGATCGGCCCCGACCAGCTCGGCTCGTCGAGGGAACGCAGATAGATCGCGACCAAGTCCTCGAGCGCGATCCAGCTCCACCATTGCCGCCCGCTGCCGATGCGCCCGCCCAGGCCGAGGCGGAAGGGGAGCAGCATCTTCGCGAGCGCGCCGCCCTTCCGCGCGAGAACCAGGCTCGTCCGCAGGTGCACGACGCGGCCCCCGCGCGCGCGCAGCGGCTCCGCCTGCGCTTCCCACGCGACGCAGGTCTCGGCGAGGAAGCCCGCGCCGGGCGCGCTCGCCTCGTCGAGGCGCTCCTCCCCGCGATCGCCGTAGAACCCCGTCGCCGAGGCCGCGACGAAGGGCGGCGGCTCGGCATTCGCGGCGCAGAGGCTCGTGGCGAGGAGCCGCGTGCCTTCGATCCGGCTGCTCGCGATCGCGGCGCGTCGCGCGGCGGTCCAGCGACCGGCGCCGACGTTCTCGCCGGCGAGGTGGACGACCGCATCGAAGCCGCGCAGGTGGTCCGGATCGAGCCAGCCTCCCCGCGGATCCCAGGGGATCTCCAGCGGCGAGCTCGGCGCGCGACGCACGAGGCTCGCGACCGTGTCGCCACGAGCGCGCAGCGCTGCCGCGAGGGCCTGCCCGACGAGTCCACTCGCCCCGCTGATCAACACACGTCGCACCATGGGGAGCCTTTCTCCGCGCTTCGGCGAAATGGATGCCCGAGAGCTCGCCAACGCGCTTGACCGCTTGAGCGTAGCTCCCCTTAATGTTCGCCCTCCGCGGGGTGCAGACCCCCCGCAGCTCTGGCGTACGAACGACATCCGGAGATCAACAATGACCGCATCGAGGCCGATGATCGAGGCCGAAAGTCTGTCGAAGTTCTACGGCAGCTTCGCCGCGATCCAGGACATCAGCTTCCAGGTGCAGGCCGGCGAGATCGTCGCGTTCCTCGGCCCCAACGGGGCCGGGAAGTCCACGACGATGAAGATCTTGACGGGCTTCCTCGCGCCTTCCAAGGGACACGCCCGCATCGCCGGGATCGATGTCCAGGAAGATCGCATCCGCGCCGCGCGCAGCCTGGGCTACCTGCCCGAGAACGGGCCCCTCTATCCCGACATGACGCCGCGCGCGCTGCTGCACTTCTTCGGCGAGGCCCGCGGGCTCTCCTCGCAGAAGATGCGCGAGCGCTTCGCCGAAGTCGTGGAGACCTGCTCGCTGCAGGAGGTGCTCGAGAAGCCGATCCACAAGCTCTCGAAGGGCTATCGCCAGCGCGTCGGCATGGCGCAGGTGCTGCTGCACGAGCCCGAGGTGCTGATCCTGGACGAGCCCACCTCGGGCCTCGATCCGAACCAGATCCTGCACATGCGCGAGACGATCAAGAAGCTCGGGGAGAAGCGCACCTTGCTGCTCTCCACGCACATCCTCCAGGAAGTCGATGCCGTCGCGGACCGCGTGCTGCTGGTCGCCGGTGGTCGACTCGTGTTCGACGGGACGCCGAAGGAGCTGCGCGCGCGCGGCGGTGGCGATCTCGACCAAGCCTTCCACAAGATGACGGGAGCCGCCTGAGATGAGCATTTCTTCCGCTGCTGCGGCTGGCGCGAGCGCGCCGTCGCTCGGCCAGCCGAAGGGTTGGTCGATCGTGCGCGCGATCGCGAAGCGCGACGCGCGCTCGTGGTTCGGCAACCCCGCGGGCTACGTCTTCGTCACGATCTTCGTCGTGCTCTGCGCGCTCTTCCTCTTCTCGTCCGCGTTCTTCCAGAACAACGCGGCGAGCCTGGACAGCCTGAACGCCGTCTTCCCGATGCTGCTCGTCGTGCTGATCCCCGCGATCACGATGAGCATCTGGGCCGCGGAACGCGCCTCGGGCACGGAGGAGCTCCTGCTCACCCTGCCCGCGAGCGATCTGCACATCGTGCTCGGCAAGTACCTGGCCGCCGCGGCCATCTACTCGACCACGCTGGCGTTCACGATCCCGCAGGTCGCGCTGCTCTGGTTCCTCGGCAATCCCGACGGCTTCCTCGTCGTCTCGAACTACCTGGGCTACTGGCTGCTCGGGCTCGCGCTGATCGGCGCGGGCATGGTCGGCTCGCAGCTCTCCGCGAACCTCACCGTCTCGTTCATCCTCGGTGCGGTGCTCTGCGGCGCGGTGGTGTACGCCGAGCAGCTCTTCAGCCTCTTCTTCTCGGCGGATCTCATCCGCGCGTGGCTGCTGAACTTCCCGGTGGCGCTCTTTGGCGAGATGTCGCGCGGCCTGATCTCGATCTCCGCGCTGGTGCTCTACGGCGGGATGATCGCGGCGTTCCTCTACTTCAACCTCCTCCTGCTCTCGCGCCGGCACTGGCGCGGCGGCGAGCCGGTCCATCTCTCGCTGCGCTTCGTGGCGCTCGGCGCCGCGGCGCTCGGCGCCACCTTCCTGATGAGCAATCTCGGCGGGAAGATCGACGCCACGAGCGAGGGCATCCACTCGCTGAGCGAACAGACGGTCGCGGTGCTCGACGGGCTCGATCCGGAGCGTCCGGTGAACGTCGAGGCGTTCCTCTCGCCCGAGGTCCCCAAGCAGCTCCTCGCGGTGCGCCGCGACGTGGAGAACCTCCTGCGCAGCTACGAGGGCAAGAGCGGCGGCAAGGTCCGCGTGCGCCTCGTCGAGTGCGAGCGCTACTCCGATGAGGCTCGGGCCGCGGAGCAGAAGTACGGGATCCAAGCGGCCGAGATCGAAGGTGAAGAGGACGGAGCTCCGAAGAAGTTCTCGGTCTACCTCGGCCTCGCCGTGACCTGCGGCGCCGAGGAGAACGTGATTCCGTTCCTCTCCAATCGCCTGAGCGTCGAGTACGAGATCACGCGTTCCATCCGGTCGGTCGCGCAGACCAAGCGCCGCAAGCTCGGCGTGCTGAAGACCGACCTCGACCTGATGGGCGGCTTCGACATGCAGGCGATGCGCTCGCTGCCGCCCTGGCAGGTCGTGCGCGATCTGAAGCTCCAGTACGAAGTGGTCCAGGTGGATCCGGAGAAGGATTACCCCGCCGATCTCGACGTGCTGCTCGCGCCGCTGGCGAACACGCTGCCGCAGGCGCAGCTCGACCGCTTCGGCGCCTACATCAAGGCCGGGCATCCGGTCGTCTGGTTCGACGATCCGCTGCCCGTCAGCGCGATGGGGAACGGCGCCAATGACCAGCGCCGCTCGAAGAACCAGAACCCGATGTTCGGCGGCGGCCAGGATCAGCCCGAGCCGAAGGGCGACTTCACCGGTCTTCTGAACGAGCTCGGCATCCGCTGGCCGATGACGAACGTGGTGTGGGACCTCTACAACCCGCACCCGCAGTTCGAGGGCCGCATCTCGCCGGCCATCGTGTTCGTCGGCAAGGACTCGCGCGGCCGCATGCCGTTCAACGGCGAGGAGGCGATCTCCTCCGGGCTCCAGGAGGTCGCTCTCCTCTGGGCCGGAGAGGTCGAATCGAGCGGCGCGAGCGGCTTGCAGTGGAAGCCCCTCCTCGGCTCGTCGGCGACTTCCGGCACGACGAGCTTCCAGAGCTTCCAGCGTTCGAACATGTTCGGCATGCCCGAGTTCGATGCGAATCCGCCGATCCGTCGCATGATCCGCGCCGATCGCGCGATGGCCTGCCGCGTGCGCGGCAAGCTGAAGCCGGAGGACAGCAAGCCGATCGATCTCGTCTTCGTCGCCGACGTCGACATGATCTCCGACGAGTTCTTCGCGATGCGCGGCGGACCGGGCTCGCTGTTCAACTTCGACAACGTCACCTTCGCGTTGAACGCGATCGACGAGCTCGCGGGCGATCGTGCGTTCGTCGAGCTCCGCAAGCGCCGGCCCCTGCAGCGCACGCTCACGACGATCGAAGAGCGCAGCGAGATCTCGAAGCAGGCCTTCATCCAGGAGAAGGAGAAGGCCGAGGACGCGGCGAAGGAGGCGCTCGACAAGGCGCAGGCCAGCCTCGACGCGGCGGTGAAGAAGATCGAGCAGTCGACGGAGCTCGACGATCAGTCGAAGGCCATCCAGATCCGTTCGGTGCAGGAAGTCGAGCAGCGACGCCTGGACCTCGTGAAGGCGCAGATCAACGATGCGAAGGAGCGCAAGATCGAGGAGGCCACCTCGAAGCAGCACAACGAGCAGAAGGAGATCCGCAACTTCTACACCTGGCTCGGCATCGGCATCTCGCCGGTCCTCTCCATCATCGTGGGCTTCTTGGTGTTCCTCTCGAAGCGCGCGCGGGAACGCGAAGCGATCCCGGCCGCGCGACTGAAGGCAGGTGTGGCATGAGCGGCAACCCCTGGACTCGTACCGGCATCTTCCTCGGCAGCGCGGTCGGTCTCGTCGCGCTGGCCCTCGTCACGCGCCCCGGCGCGCGCGAGCCCGAGTTCTTCCGCGAGGAGGGCTCGCTCTTCTTCCCCGGCTTCACCGAGCCCGGGCAGGCGGCGAAGCTCGAGGTGACCGCGCTCGACAAGACCGGCACCATCATCAAGCCCTTCGCCGTCGAGAAGAAGGACGGGCGCTGGACCATCCCCTCGCACTACGGCTATCCGGCCGATGCGGAGGAGCGCATGGGCAAGGCGGCGGGCCTCTTCATCGGCCTCGCGAAGAAGGGCGTGCGCTCGGACAACGCGAGCGATCACGCGCGCTTCGGCGTCGTCGATCCGAGCGACGAGTCGCTCGACTCCACGGGCCGCGGGCAGAAGGTGATCTTCCGCGACACGGCCGGGAACGAGCTCGCTGCGCTGATCCTCGGCAACAAGGTCCGCGAGGAGGGCGGCGGCGAGCAGGGCCTGCGCTTCGTGCGCGAGCCCGGCAAGAAGCGCGTCTACACCGCGGCGATCCCGAGCGAGCTCAGCACCGCCTTCGGTGACTGGATCGAGAAGGACCTCCTCAAGGTCCAGTCCTACGACGTGGAGAAGCTGGTCTTCGACAACCACAGCGTCGACGAGACCCAGATGATCCTCGTGCCGGGCGAGAAGCTCGAGTTCGCGAAGAAGGACTACAAGTGGACCCTCTCCGATCTCCAGCCCGGCGAGGAGATGAAGGAGGACAAGGTCCGCGACGCGGGTGCCGAGCTCGATCGGATTCAGATCGTCGGCGTGCGTCAGAAGCCCGAGGGGATCACCGCGGAGCTGAAGACCGCGCGCGGCTTCGAAGCGCAGGCGATCGCCGACTGGCTCGCGCGCCGCGGCTTCTACGCCGTGAAGGGCGGGGACCTCAAGTCCGACGAGGGCGAGCTGATCGCCGTCACCAACAAGGGCGTGAAGTACACCCTGCGCTTCGGGCAGGTCGTCTACGGCGACGAGGAGTCGCTGAGCGCCGGCAGCGAGGACGAGGGCGCGAAGAAGGAAGGCGAGGAGAAGAAGGAGGGCGTGAAGCCCAACCGCTATCTCCTGGTCTCCGTCGAGTTCGACCCGACGGGCATCGCGAAGCCGACCGAGCCGAAGCCCGCCGAGGACCTGGTGAAGAAGCGCGAGAGCTCGCGCGACGCGATCCAGCAGGTGAGCGATGCGCTCGCGAAGTACCGCGACGCGCACGAGTCGAAGTTCCCGAAGGCGCTCCAAGAGCTCACGACCGACGCGGCGGCGGGCTTGAAGGAGCTGCCGAAGGACGCGTGGGGGAAGGAGCTCTCCTACACCTACGACGAGGCCACCAACACCTACGTGCTCGCGGCGCTCGGCGCCGACGGCGCGATCGGTGGTGACGGCGAGAACTCAGACATCGACAGCAAGGCGCTGGAGCAGGTCGGCACCTTCCGCAAGCTCTACGACGACTGGGTCGCCGCGGAGAAGAAGGAGGAAGAGGGCAAGAAGGAGGTCGCGAAGCTCGCGAAGCGCTTCGAACCCTGGTACTACGTCATCGACGCGGCGAGCTTCGACAAGCTGCGCGTGAAGCGCGCCGACGTGGTGAAGGCCCCCGAGGCCGGCCCGCCCGTTCCGCCCGGTGGCGAGAGCGGTGGGACGCCGCCTCCGCTCCCCGGAGGCGGGGACGAATAAGCAATCCTTCAGCCGAGAGGCAGCGATGGAGCCCAGCGGAACGTCGATCGATCTCCTCTCCGTGAACGCTCTGCGCTGCCTCGCGATCGACGCGATTGAGCGCGCGCAATCGGGCCATCCGGGCCTGCCCCTCGGGGCAGCCCCGATGGCCTTCTCGCTTTGGCAGCGCACCTTGCGCTTCGATCCGACGCAGCCGAGCTGGCCCGATCGCGATCGCTTCGTGCTGAGCGCGGGTCACGGCTCGGCGCTGCTCTACTCGCTGCTGCACCTCGCGGGCTTCGACCTGCCGATGGCGGAGCTGCAGCGCTTCCGCCAGTGGGGCTCGAAGACGCCCGGGCATCCCGAGGCCGGCCTCACGCCGGGCGTCGAAGCGACCACCGGCCCGCTCGGCCAAGGCACGGCGAACTCGGTGGGCATGGCGCTCGCCGAACGCTGGCGCGCCGCGCGCTACAACCGAAGCGGCCACACGATCGTCGATCACCACACCTGGGCGCTCGTCTCCGACGGCGACTTGATGGAGGGCATCTCGCACGAGGCCGCCTCGCTCGCGGGGCATCTCTGCCTGGGCAAGCTCCACTGGCTCTACGACGCGAACGACATCACGCTCGACGGGCCCGCGTCGCTCTCGTTCTCCGAGGACATCGAGCAGCGCTTCGAGGGCTACGGCTGGAAGGTGCTGCGCGTCGAGGACGGCGACCGCGATCTCGAGGCCCTCGATCGCGCGATCGAAGCGGCGCGCGCCGAGACGAAGCGCCCGACGCTCATCATCGTGCACACGACGATCGGCTTCGGCTCGCCGAAGAAGGCCGGGAGTGCCAAGGCGCACGGCGCGCCGCTCGGCGCGGAGGAAGCGCTCGCGACGAAGCAGGCGCTGGGCTGGCCCCACAGCGGCGAGAGCTTCTTCGTGCCCGACGCCGTGCGCGCTCACTTCGCGGTCGCCGCGGAGCGCGGGAAGGGCGAGCGGCGGCGCTGGGAAGCGCGCTTCGCGGCGTGGGCGGCGGAGTTCCCCGAGCTCGCCGACGAGTGGCGCGCGGCGGAGAAGCAGATGCTGCCTGCGAACTTGGAGATGGCTCTCCCGAACTTCGAGCCCGGCAAGGAGCTCGCGACGCGCGTCGCCGGCGGCCAGGTGCTGAACGCGCTCGCGGGAAAGGTGCCGTGGCTGCTCGGCGGCGACGCGGATCTCTCCGAGTCGACGAAGACGCGGCTCTCGAAGGACGAGGACTTCGACGCGCAGGGGCACGTCGGTAGGAACTTGCACTTCGGCGTGCGCGAGCACGCGATGGGCGGGATCCTGAACGGCATGTGCTGGCACGGCGGAGTGCGGCCCTTCGGCTCGACCTTCTTCGTCTTCGCCGACTACATGCGCCCCTCGGTGCGGCTCGCGGCGTTGAATCACCTGCCCGCGCTCTACGTCTGGACGCACGACTCCATCGCCGTCGGCGAGGACGGCCCGACGCATCAGCCGGTCGAGCAGCTCGCGAGCCTGCGCTCGATGCCGAATGTGCATCTCTGGCGCCCCGCGGACGCGACCGAGACGGCTGTCGCGTGGCTGGAGGCGTTGCAGCGCACGAGCGGGCCCACGGCGCTCGTGCTCTCGCGCCAGAACCTGCCCGTGCTCGATCGCACGCGCTGCGCGCCGCAGCACGAGGCTGCGCGCGGCGGCTACGTGCTGCTCGATCCGCGCCGCGGCGCGCATCCGAAGGCCGTCGTGATGGCGAGCGGCTCCGAGGTGCACGTCGCGCTCGCGGCCTACGAGCTCTTGGAGGAGATCGGCATCCCCGTGCGCGTCGTCTCGATGCCGTGCTGGGAGCAATTCGAAGCGCAACCCAAGGCCTATCGCGAGCACGTGCTGCCGCCGCAGCTCTGGACGCGGCTCGCGATCGAAGCGGGCGTCTCGTTCGGCTGGCATCGCTGGGTCGGTCCGTGCGGGGTGATCCTCGGCATCGACCGCTACGGCGCCTCCGCGCCGGGCAGCGAGAACTTGGCGCGCTTCGGCATGACTGCCGAGGCCGTGGTCGCCGGTGTGCGCGAGCTGCTGACGCCGATGTGAACCGGCGCGACGCGCGCGGCGTTGGCGCGCCCATGAGCCGAGCCCGCCTCCTCCTCGCCGCCGCGTTGCTCGGCGCGATCTCCGTTGCTGTCTGGTGGCTGCTGCACTCGGAGGACGGTGGAGCGCCACCTGCCCGCGAGCTCGCGAGTGTATCGGACGCGCGCGTTCCCGGCAGCGCGCTGGAGCCGGTCGGGCGGAGCGAGCGGCAAGCCAGCGAGGCGCCGACGGCGCCGAGCGCGCCGCTCCACGCTCCCGCGGAGCCCGGTCCGGATCGCCAGGCCATGCTGCGGCGCACGCAGGCTTGGCTGCTCTCACAGCAGGACGAGGACGGCGGCTTCGGCATGGCGCTCGAGGGCACGAGTGCCAGCTTCCGCCGCGAGGGCTGGACCGGCCTCGCGCTGCTCGCGCTGCTCAGCGACGGGCGCTTCGCGCAGGACCCGAAGAGCAAGGCCGCGATCGAGCGCGGCCTCGAGTTCCTGACGCAGCGCATGCAGGGCGAGGGCGCGAACGCCGGCTTGATCGGCCGCGCCGACGATGGTGCGGCGCTCTTCAACCACGGCTTCGCGGCCACGGCCCTGCTCGAGGGCGCGCAGCTCCTCGAGCGGAAGGACCTGACGGAGAACGCGCAGCAGGCCGCGACGTACTTGGTACGGGGCGCCGCGGATCCAGCGGCGACGCATCTCGGGCGCGATCCCTTCACGACGGTCTGGGCGACGCTGGCGCTCTCTTCCGGACGCGAGGCCGGGCTGGCGCTCGATCCCGCGCTCCTCGAGCGCACGCGCGAGGCCTTGCAGGCGAGAACGGATCCCGAGACCGGCGCGGTCGGGCGCGAGGTTCCCGGCTTCGATGCCGCGACGCCGATCGGAGGCCTCGCGCACGACCCCGAGTCGGGATCGCAGAGCGCCACGGCCGCGGCGCTGTTCTCGCGCATCCTGCTCGGCGAGGCGCCGCGCGAGGGCTCGATCCTGGAACGCCAGGCCGAGTTCCTCGCCGCGCATCCTCCGCGCGCGAGCGCCGACGGTAGCTCGCACGACGTGCTCTACTGGCAGCTCGGCACGCTCGCGACGCTGCAAGCCGGCGGAACTTCGTGGAGCACGTGGAGCGCCGAGCTCGAGCGCAGCCTGGGCGCGCTCTATCGCAGCTCCGGCGAGCCCTTCGCGACCGACGGCCCCTTCGCCCGCGATCTCGGCGCGCTGGGCGTCGCCTCGAGCGCCCTCTTCTCCCTCCAGCTCCTGGAGCGCGTCTCCCGCCTCTCCCGCTGACCCCTCCACCCCGTTGCACAGTTAAGGTGCCAGGCACCTCAACTGTGCAACGGGGGATAAGCTCTCGGCATGAAGGTCGCTGCGGGTTGGCATGGGCACTGGTGGACGCTGGCGCCGTGGGCGTTCGGGTCATTGCGCGCGTTGCCGGAGCGGCGGCGCGAGAACTACGCCGTGCGCGTGCCGGATGCGCGGCACGGGGAGGTGCGGCTCACCGGCTTCTTCGCGCCGCGCGAGGGCGCGCGAGGTTGCGTAGTGGTGGTGCACGGGCTCGGCGGCATCGCGAGCGCGCCGTACGTGTGGCGCGGGTTCCAGGCCGCGCAGCGCGCGGGCTTCGCCGCGCTCTCGCTCAATCTGCGCGGCGCCGATCGCAGCGGCGAAGATATCTATCACGCCGGCCTCACCGACGATCTGCACGCGGCGCTCGCGAGCCCGGAGCTCGCGCCGTACGAAGAGCTCTACTTGATCGGCTACTCGCTCGGCGGGCACGTCGCGCTGAAGGCGGCGTGCGAGCGCGTCGATCCGCGCCTCGTCGCCGTCGCCGCCGTCTGCGCGCCGCTCGATCTCGCCATGGGGCGCACCTACTTCGATCGCGGCGCGGCCGTGTTCTATCGCCGGCACGTCGTGAGCGGTATGCGCGCGATCGCGCTCGCCGCCGACACACGGCGCTCGCTCGGCTTCGATCGCGCGGCGATCGCCCGCGCGCGGACGCTCGCGGAGATGGATGCGCTCACGGTCGTCCCGCGCTTCGGCTTCCGCGATCTCGCCGACTACGACGCGCAAGCGACGGTCGCACCGCGGCTCTCCGAGCTGCGCGTGCCGGCGCTCTACGTGGGAGCGACGCGCGATCCGATGGTGCCGCGCGCGGCGGTCGAGCCGTACGCGCGCGCGCCGCGCTTGGAGGTGCGCTGGGGCCGCGGAGGCCACGTGGGCTTCCCCGGCGGTGACGCCGTCGATCGAACGGTGCTCGCGTGGCTCAGCGCCGCGCGCGCCAGAAGCTGAGCAGCGAGGGGAGCAGCAAGAGCGTCGCGAAGAGGCCGACCGCCATCGCGAGCCCCGTCGCGAGGCCGAAGGTGATGTTCGGGCGGAAGTTCGAGAGCGCATAGACCCAGAAGGCGACCACCGCGATCGCGCTCGCGTGGAAGATCGAGACGCCGATCGTGGCGTGCGCGCGGAGTAGCGCGGCGCTCGCCGTCCTGCCGGAGCGGCGCTCCTGCCGCACGCGGTGCAGGTAGTGGATCGTGGCATCCACGGCGAGGCCGAAGGTCACCGAGGCGAGCATCACCGTGGCGATGTCGAGATGCACGCCGAGCCAGCCCATGCAGCCCAGCGCGAGCAGGATGGTGAACGCGTTGGGCAGGAGCCCGATCGCGCCGAGCCAGAGGCTCCGCAGCGCGATCGAGAGCATCGCCAGCACGAGCCCGATCGTGAGCAGCGCGGTCTGCGTCTGGCTCGCGAGCAGGGAATCGAGCACGTTCGTGTAGAGCAGGAACATGCCCGTCGCGCGTGCCTCGAGGCCGAGAGCTTCGAGCTCGGGGCGCAGGCGCGCGAGCTCTTGATCGAGCTCTTGCAGCAGCCGCCGGCGATCGAGGTCCGAGCGGCTCTCGTGCACGCGGCCGAGCACGCGCACGTGGTGCCCATCGGAGGAACGATAGAGGCGCAGCTTCTCTTCGCCGAGGATACGGCCCAGCACGCCGAGCGTGCGCTTCAGGCCGCCGTCGCCCGGCAGGACCTTCGCGGTCTCGACGGCGAAGTCGTGCAAGGACGAGACCGCGCCCATCTCGGGCCGCGCTCCGAGCCAGGCGTCGAGGCGGCCCAGCATGTCGAGAGAGGCTTCACTCGCGAGATCGGCCTGCGCGGCATCGGCGCGCGCGCTGAGCACGATCTCCAGGTTCATCGTGCCGCCCATGCGGCGATCGAGATATTCGAAGTCGCGGTAGAGGCGCGTCTCGGATCCGAAGTAGTCGATGAAGCGCGTCTCCACCGCGAGGCGCGGCACGCCGAGGGCGGCGAAGAGCGCCAGCGCGGCGAACGAGCCGAGCACCTTGCCGCGATGGCGCTGCGCCGCGGCGCCGAGACCTTCGAGCCGAGCGCGCGAGGAGCTCGGCGCGTACTCCGGTGCCGCTGCGGCGCTCGGGAACGCGATCGCGCCTAGCGGCAGCAGCACGAACGAGAACACGAACGCGAGCACGACGCCGAGCGTGCACGCGAGGCCGTAGTCCTCGACCGGCAGGATGCCCGCGAGGCCGAGGCTCCCGAAGCCCGCGACCGTCGTCGCGACGGTCCAGAAGCACGGCCTCCAGAGCTCGCGCGCCGCGCGCAGCAACGCCTCCGTCGCCGTGAGCTCGCGGTGGTGCGCACGCAGCTCGCGCTGACGCACATGGAGATGCAGCGCGTGCGCGAAGCCCATCAGCGCGATGAGCGATGGCGCGTTCGCGGAGACGATGGTGAGCGAGCGGCCCGTCGCGAAGAAGATCGCGAAGGTGACGCCGAGCGTCGAGATCAACACCGCGAGCGCCTGCAGCGTGGTGCGCAGCGAGCGCGTGACGGCGAGGAGGTAGAGCAGCGCCAGCAGCAGCGAGGTTCCGCCCATGCGCAGGAGATCGCTCTCCAGCGCGCGCACGATGTCGACGACGACGACGGGCACGCCCGAGGCATGGACGGCGGCGACCTCGCGCTCGAAGGGCTCGAGCACGGAGCGCACCGCGGCGACGATCGCGAAGCGCTGGTCCTGGCGGCGCTGATCGAGCTCCAAGTAGCGCGGGTCGATGCTCGCTAAGCGCGAACGGATCTCCGCGCGGCGCGCGCCGTCGACGCCCCGCTCGAGCTCGCCCTGCAAGCGCGTGCGTTCCTGCGCCAACGCCAGGTGCTCGGGATCCGCGGCCAGGAACGCGAGGGCCGCGGCGACGCGAGCATCCGCGGAGAGCACGGCGTAGCGGTAGACCCGATGCGTCGAGAGCTCCTCTTTCGCGCGCAGGAGATCGATGTCGTCGCCGACGAGGGTCCGCGGCACGCGGTTTCGCAGCGCGGAGGCGATGCGCCCTTCGTCCGGCACTTCGCGCCGCGAGAAGAAGAGCGGGACGCGCGTGGGCGAGAGCACCTGCGCGATGCCGGGCAGCGCTTCCAGCTCCTTGGTCAAACGTTCGAGGCGCGCGACGCCAGCGGGCGTGAAGTGATCCTCGGCCTCGAGCGCGCAGAGCACGAACTCATCGGAGGCGAAGAGGGTCCGCGTCTCCTGGTAGAAGCGGAGATCCGGATCGCCGTCGAGCACGAGCGATTCGGCGGACGACTCGAGGCGGAAGTTCTTCAGCGCGTAGACCGCGCACGCGGCCGCGCCGAGGAGCAGGAGCAGCCAAGCCGCGCGGGCGAGGTGTCGTCGGGAGCTCGGGCGCTCGGCGGACATCGATCAGTCGCCGAGGCGCTTCCAGGAGAGCCGCGACTTCGCGCGCTGGATGCTCGCGACGAAGAGCGGGCGACCGGGATCGAGCCGCGCTTCGCGGGCGCCGATCGCCAGGGCTTCGAGCTCGCCGCGCCGGAGCAGGCCCGTCGCCGCATCGAAGGCGAAGCGTCCGCGCGCTTCCATCGAGCGACGGGCGCCGTCGGTGGCGCGCGTCTCGCGCGGCACGATGGTGAGTGCCACGACCGCGTCGCCTTCGCGCTCGTCCTTCGCGATATCGGAGGGGACGCGCTCCAGCGTCGCGCGGAGGCGCGGACCGCGAGGATTCGCTTCGCTCTCCGGCGCGACGCGCGCCTCGATCGGGAGCGCGAGCTCGAGCTCTTCTCTCTGCCCATCGCGGGGAAACGCCGCCCACAGCCACGGTAGGACCGGGGCGAGCCCCGCGCCGTCCGGAGCGATCCCGAGCCGCGCGGCCAGCGCGTCCGCGCCGCGTCGCGCGCGCAGGCGATACCAGCGATCGAGATCGAGCTCGAGCTCGGCGCCCTCGAGGCGGGCGAGCTCGGCGAGGAGATCCGCGCGCGGCGAATCGGCCGGCTCGGCCACTCGCCGCTCCGAGTCCCAGCGCGTGCGCCCGCTCGCGTCCTCGATCTCGGCTTCGAGGCGCAGGAGGCGCAGCGCCAACGTTCCACCGCCTTCGGCGTCCGCGGACCGCACCGCGAGCTCGAGCTGGAACACGGTGGTGATGCGGCTCTTGCCGGTCGAGACCAGGCTCTCGAGCCGCGTCTCGATCTCGAGCTCGATCTCCGAGCGCAGCTCGAGCTTTCCCCTCGCGCCACGGAGGAATCGCGGCGGCTCCGGCGGGGACGCGGGCTCCTGCGGCCAGGCGGCGCAGAGCAGAGCGGCGAGGAGAAGTCCGTGCATGGCCTGAGGATAGGAGGGCGCGCGCCTTCCGCAAGCTCTCGCGGGCGAACGGGCTTTTTGCCAAGCTCTGGCGAACCCGCAGCTCCCGCAGAGGATCTCCGATGCAGCCCTTGGTCGAGTGCGTTCCGAACATCTCCGAAGGCCGTGACGCGGAGCGCATCGAGCGCATCGTCGCCGCCGCTCGTTCCGTGGAGGGCGTCTCCGTCCTCGACGTCGATCCGGGCAAGGAGACGAACCGCACCGTCATCACCTTCGTGGGCACGCCGGACGCCGTGCTCGAGGGGGCGTTCCGGCTGATCCAGCGCGCGTCCGAGCTCATCGACATGAGCAAGCACAAGGGCGCGCATCCGCGCCACGGCGCGACCGACGTCTGCCCCTTCGTGCCCGTCGCCGGCGTCACGATGGAGCAGTGCAGCGAGCTCGCGCGGCGCCTCGGCGCGCGCGTCGGCAGCGAGCTCCAGATCCCGGTCTACCTCTACGAGCACGCCGCGACGCGTCCCGAGCGGCGCTCGCTCGCCTATCTCCGCCAAGGCGAGTACGAGGCGCTGCCGACGAAGCTCGCGCAAGAGCAGTGGCGCCCCGACTTCGGACCGGCGCGCTTCGTGCCGCGGAGCGGCGTGGTCACGATCGGCGCGCGCGAGTTCCTGATCGCCTACAACGTGAACTTGAACTCACGCGTGAAGGAGCACGCGACGGATCTCGCGTTCGATCTCCGCGAGAAGGGGCGCGCGGTGCGCCGCGGCCAGACCGACGCGTGGTACACGAGCGGGACGCTGCTGAAGTACGAGCCGAGCAAGCAGCGGTTCCCGAGCGCCTACGACGACTTCGTCGGCAAGAGCCTGGACGAGCTGGAGCGCCACTACCGCGAGGTGCTCGGGCTCGAGCTGCGCGAAGAGCTCGCGTTCCACGAGCTCGATCCGAACGACCTCGAGGGGAAGAGCGTGCATCGCCGCGGGCGCTTCAAGGCCTGCCGCGCGGTGGGCTGGCTGATCCCCGAGTACGGTCGCGCGCAGATCTCGATCAACTTGACCGACTACAAGACGACCTCGATGCACGACGTGCTCGAGGCCTCGCGGGACATGGCGCGCGAGCGCGGAGCGGTGGTCACGGGATCGGAGATCGTGGGCCTCGTGCCGTACGACGCGCTGCGCCGCGCCGCGGACTTCTACCTCGCGCGTCAGGGCTCGAGCCGCGGCATCCCGGTTTGCGATCTGGTCGAGACCGCGGTGCAGTCGCTCGGCCTGAAAGACGTCGGCAAGTTCGATCCGCAGAAGTCGATCCTCGGCCTGCCGACGACCGACGGCCCGCTGGTCAGCAAGCGCCTGAACGACTTCGCGGATGAGGTCTCGCGCGCGACGCCCGCTCCGGGCGGGGGCTCGATCGCGGCGCTCGTGGGCTCGCTCGGCGCCTCGCTCGCTGCCATGGTCGCGAACCTGACGCACGCGAAGAGTGCACATCGCGCCGCGCACGCGGAGCTCGAAGAGGTCGCCGTGCGCGCCCAGCAGTTGAAGGATGCACTCCTGCGCGCGGTCGACCTCGATACGCAGGCCTTCGATGCGGTGATGGAGGCGATGCGATTGCCCAAGGCCACGCCGACCGAGTCCGCGGCTCGCGATGTGGCGATCGAAGCCGGCACGAAGCGCGCGACGCAAGTGCCGTTGCACACCGCCGAGCTCTGCCTGGAAGCGCTCGACCTCTGCCGCCGCGCGGCGGAGAAAGGCCTGCCGGCCTCCGTGACGGACGCCGGCGTCGGCGCGCTCGTCGCGCGCGCGGGCTTCGAGGGCGCGGTCTACAACGTGCGCGTCAACTTGAAGTCGATCAAGGACGCGGCGTGGGTGGAGCAGGTGCGCGGGCAGGTGAAGGCGATGGGGGAGCGGGCGACGGCGCTCGCTGCGGCGACCTCCGCCAAGGTCGAGGCGCTGCTCTGAGCTGCCTCCGCGGAGCCGAGCTCCGCGCCACCAGCTCACAGCGACATGTCGTCCTCGAAGGTGATCTCCTCGGTCGTCTGCTGACGCAGCTTCTCGCGGAGGCTGTCGACCGAGACGCCGCGGCGGAGCGGCAGTGCGACGCTGAAGCAGGAGCCGATGCCGGGCGTGTTGTCGAGGTGCATGACGCCGCCGAGCGCTTCGACCGAGCGGCGCGCGACGAGGAGGCCGATCCACGTGCCTTGGTATTGGCGCGCGTGGGCGGCGAAGCCGCGCTGGTCCTTCTCGAAGAGCTTCTGTTGGAGCTCCAGTGGAACTCCCGTGCCGGTGTCGGCGACCTGGAGGATCAAGGCGTCCTGATCGAGGAGCGAGGCCGATAGCGCGATCCGGCCTTGCTTCGTCGTGCGCGCGGCGTTGTCGAGCAGGTTCACCACGATCTGATCCAGGAGATCGGGGTCGGTGCTGAGCTTCGTGCCGGCGCGCACTTCGTTCACCAGCTCCAATCCGTGGAGCTCGGCTTCGAAGCGCAGGCGCTCGAGCCAGCCCGCGGCTAGCGAGTGTAGATCCAGGGTCTCGGCGCGCAGCGCGGTCTCGGCGCCGGAGCTCTGGCGCGCGTGGGCGAGCACTTGATGCAAGCGCGTCTGGATGCGGAGCGCCGGAGCTTCGACGGCGCTGGTCACCTCGGGTGAGGCCGACGCCGCGGAGAGGAGGTGCGCCGCGGGCTCCAGGAGCTCGGCGCAGACCTCGGTGACGTAGAGCTCCTTCAAGCGCGCGTCCTCGAGCGCGCGCTCGTGCTGTTCCTGGTTCTTCTTGTGCAGCTCGACCAAGTTCTTGCGCATGCGCTCCAGCGCGTCGGCGAGCGTCCCGATCTCGTCGTCGCCCTTCCAGCGCAGCGGTCGATTGAGCCGGCCGCGACCGAGCTCCACCGCTTCGGCGGCGATGCCCGCGAGCGGCTCGTCGAGGCGTTGCTTCAGGAAGATCACGAGCAGGAGGCAGGTGCCGATCAGCACGAGCGCGATCTCGAGACCGGCGGAGCGCTGGCGAGCGGCGGCGGCGAGCTCGACGCCGTGGAGCGAGCTCGAGAGAGCCAACTTGCCGAGGAGCGTGGGATGGGAGCCGCGCTTCGCGCGCGGATCACCTTCCTCTTCCTCTTCTTCCGCTGCTTCCTCTTCCGAGCTCTCGGCGAGCGCCTCTTCTTCGGCGGTCTCCTTGGGCTCGCTCGCGCGGCTCTTCTCTGCGCTCTCGTCCGCGGCCTCTCCGTCGTCCTCGGCGGCTTCGTCTTCGGCGACGGTCTCCTCGTCCTCGAGCGGCTCGGTGCGCGCGATCTCGACTTCCCGCGTCGTGCTCGGGAACTCCAGGCGCGGATCGCCCGAGCCCTCCGGCGGGTACTGCGCGAGCACGATGCCCTCCATGCTGAGGATGCGCAGCTTGGCCAGGTCGCGCGTGCCATCGACCAGCTTCTGCGCGTACTCGTCCAGGTCGCGGAAGCGCCCCTGCTCGATGACGGGGCCGAGCAGCATCGCGGCGTTCGCCGCGAGCTGCGCGTTGCGCGTCTCGAGCTCTTCGAGATCGACGCGCTCCTCTTCGCGCACCGCGAAGTAGTTCGTGCCCACCAGGATCGCGGCGAGCAGGCTCAGGGTCGCGAGGATGACCTTGTTCGACAGGCGCTCGCGCAAGAAAGCGGGCAACATGCGCCCCTCCGGGGAGAGTCTCGAGGGGACGCATCGACCACTCGGAGCCCGCGGCTTGAACCCGCCCGGCCGCCGTGGCTCAAGGGCGCGGCGGCAGCTCCAGGACGCGGCGCACGAACGAGTCGATGTGCGGCAGGAGCTCCGAGCGGAAGCCGTGGCCTCCGGGATGCACTTCGACCTCGACGGCGAGGCCGGCGTCCCGGAGCACCTCCAGCGAGCGGAGCTGCGGCTCGAGCGGCGTCGCGCGGTCGCGCTCGCCGTGCAGCGCGAGCACGGGATAGCCGCGAGCGGAGCGGAGTTCCTCGGTCAGGATCTCGCTCTTCACGCGCGTCGCGATCGCGACGAGGCCGCGGTAGCGCTCGCGGTCGCGGAGCGCGGTCACCGCGCCCAGATAGCCGCCCTGGGAGTAGCCGAGCAGCGCGACGCGCCGCGGATCGAGCGGGAACGCGCGGCTCGCCTCCGCGAGCAGATCCAAGAGGTGCTGCGCGCCCCAGCGCAGCGCGCGCTCGAAGGTCGCGGCATCGCCGTCGTACTGATACCAAGCGCGCCCGATCCGTGCGCCTTCCTCCTCGCGGAGCTCGACGGGGAACGGCGCGTCCGGGACGAGCAGCGCGTACGGCCCGCCCGCGAGCGGAGCGAGGCGCGCGGCGAAGCGCGCGGCGTCCTCGCCGAAGCCGTGCAGCGCGAGGAGCAGCGGGTGGCCGGCGGCGGGCGCGGCGCACGCCGGGAGCGCCACGCGGTAGTCCGCGCTCCAGCGCACCTCGCGCTCCGCGCCGTGCCAGGGCATCGAGGCTTCGGTATCTTGCATGGGCGACGATTGTGCGGGCGGGAGAACGCAGGGCAAGAGCGGCTCCGAGCGCTCCTCTGGCGCTCGTCCGCCGCGGCGCGCGGCCAACATGCTCAATCTCGCTGCGCGGCAGAGCGGCTAGGTGAACGCGTGAAAGCGAGGAGCGAGGAGCGAGAGGCGAGAGGCGAGCGAGCGCAAGACCGCGTAGGCGCTACGCCCGGCCCTACGGCGAAGCAAGCGTCGCGCCCGACGCGCGTGGTTCACGTCGATGGAGCTCGGCAGTCGAGGCGCGAACGACGCGAGCGAGAAACGCGGAACGTCGCGCGTCGTTCACGTCGCTTGCTGCGCCTCCGGGCGCGGCTCCGCTTCGTCGATAGACGTCGTGCGCCGTCTCGGAGCCCGCTGGAGGCGGGGGCTCCGAGACTCATGCTCATGGAATCGTTCGGACATCGACGCGAGAACGACGTCGATGGACACGGGGTTCCACGCCCGCGCGGCGGCAGGGTCGAGCGCGTCAGCGCGAGGTTGCTCGGCGGCTTGAATCGGCGAGGTTCGCTCGCGGTCGGCCGGCGTGCCTCTTCTGCTGTGGCAGCTCGTGGATGTCGAGCAGACCGTGGCGGCGCCAGCCGGTGGTGAGCAGCCAAGTCGAGGCACGTGCGACGGCGGCTACCACTGGAGCGGTTGTGATCGAGGCGATCGACGGGCGCTCCTTCCAACCATCGAATACG
>JAEUHW010000165.1 GCA_016793245.1 Planctomycetota bacterium | reverse complement strand
TTCGGATCGAGGAAGAGCGAGCCCACCGTGCCGGCGCCGTAGACCATCTTCGCGCTGCCGCGGCTCGGGTTGCCGCCGTAGCTCACGACCGACTGCGTGTCGGCGTAGGCATAGCCCTGGCCGAGCTTCTCGATCGCGAACTCGATCTGCACGGGGTTCGGGGGCAGGAGGCCCTCGGCGAGGCTGTTCATCTCGCCGCCGGTGAAGAGGAAACGCTGGCCGCGCTTCATCCAACTCGGGACCGCTTCTGCGCGGCCGAGCCACGGCAGCGCGAGCTTGCGAACGCCCTTCCGGATCACGCTGGTCACCGTGACCGCGCCCGGGCCGACGGTCGGCGCGCCGTTCGGTCCCGGCGTGAGGACGGGCTTGCCCGTGGTCGCCGAGGAGTGCACCAGCAGCAACCCCGTCGCGAGCTCGTAGACGTAGCGCGCGTAGCCGTTGGCGTGCTCGTAGTGCGTGATCAACGCTTCATAGCGCTGGCCGTCGAGCTCGTAGGGCGCGCGACGCACGAGCCAGCCCTCGCCCTTCTCTTCCGCGACGCGCGCCAAGCGCTGCGGGTGGATCCAGATGTCGAGGACGCCGTTCCTGTCGCCGAGGTGGCCGTGGTGCGCGGCGAGCGTCACGTTCTGCAGCGCGGCATCGGCGTAGACGAGATTCGAGCCGCGGACCGCGAGCGCCTCGTCGCTCACGTGCACGAAGTCGTACTGCAGGTAGCCGCCGCCGGCTGTGCCGCTCTGGTCGTAGGGCAGGTAGTTGCCGTTGCCGAGGCTGGCGAGCGCTTGGCGCACCGAGGGCTGCGTCGAAGAGCCGGCGTAGTAGGTGACGCGAGCACCGGTGGCGAGCCAGGTCGGAAGCGGCGCGTCCGGCGCGGCCTTCGGGAGGTCCACGAACTGGCCCTCGATGGTGATGGGCGGCTGCTGGGCGAGCGCGGGTGTCGTGGCGAGACCGAGGAGGAGCGCTGCGGTGAGGCGAAGCGAAGGGAACATGGGCGAGCGGAGCAACGGGGAGTTTCTGGTGTGAAGGGGCGCGCGCAGAGATGCCGACGAGCGCACCCCTTCGTTGCGAGGACGGGCTCGGTTCTGACAGGGACTTCGTGAAGCCGCCCAGAATCTACCCCCGCGCCTCGCGTAAGCTCTGCCCTCGAGGAGCCGCCCGCCCTCCCCACGGAAACCGCCATGTCCCGCCCGCTCGCTCTCGCTGCCGGCTTCGCCGCGCTGCTCATCCTCTCTCTCGTCCTCTTCTTCTCGCTCTCCTCGGAGGATCGCGGCTCGCTCGAGCCGAAGGCGCAGGAACGCGAGCTGCTCGCGCGACCGCTGGAGGCGCCGGATGCGCCTGGAGCGGAGGGCACGGCCACGGTCGCGCGTGCGGAGCAGGCCACGGAGCCGGAGCCGACGCCGGCAGCGCCCGTGTTCACGATCGTGGGCGCGCTCCGCGATCACGCCGGAAAGGGCGTGCCCGCGGGGGTCCAGGTCTATCTCGCCGAGAGCGCGCCTCGCGTCGGCGTGACGAAGCCATCTCCGGCCGAGATCTTCGGCGCGCTCGTCGAGGGCTTGGATGTCGATGCCTACGCGGCGCTCGCGGTCGAGCCGCCGCAGATCTATCTCGCCACGGGAATCAGCGATGCCGAGGGACGCTTCGCACTCGGTCTCTCCGCTCATCCCGAGCGACCGCTCTTCCTCTGGGTCGTCGACCCGATCTGGACGGCGACGGAAGCGCCGCGCCTCGGCGTGCCGCCGACGACCCTGAAAGAAGCGCGCATCGAAGTCGCGGTCCACGCGGGAGCGTCCCTCTCCGGACGCGTGGTCGATGCCACGGGGCGCGGCCTCGACGGAGCGGAGGTGCTGCTGCGCGATTTGCCGACCTTGCGCCCGCCGAACGGCATGAACCCGGATAGCTTCCCTCCGCCCTACCGCAGCGTCCGCAGCGATGCCGAGGGCCGCTTCTCCTTCGCCGCCGTTCTGCCCTACGAACGCTACCAATTGCGCGCGGCTCACGGCACGGCGGCGCAGCGCTTGGTCGGCCTCTCCGAGACCGTGGAGCTCCGAGCCGAGCAGCGCGCCGAGATCGTCCTCCAGTTGCGCGCCGGAAAGTCCCTGCGCGGGCGCGTGCAGAACGAGAAGGGCGAGCCGATCGCCGACGCGGAGGTCCTCGCGATCCCCGGTCAGTCGGCGTTCGCGTCGATGGAGACGAACACCGATCCGACCTCCGCCAGCACACGCAGCGCCGCGGATGGCAGCTTCGCGCTGCAGGGCCTGCTGCCGATACGCTACCTCGTGCTCGCCGAGGCGCGCGGCTGCGAGCCCTCGCGACCGGCGCGCGCCGACCTGGAGGCCGAGGCGAGCACGGAAGTCGTGCTCGTGCTGAACGCGGGCTTCGATCTTCGCGGCCTCGTCCTCGACGAGGAGAAGCAGCCCGTCGGCGGCGCGGAGATCGTGCTCCTGCGGACCTTCTCGCAGAACACCTTCACGACGTCGACGGGGCGACCGCTCGTGCCGCGGCGCACGACGAGCGATGCCACCGGGCGCTTCACGTTCTTCGGTCTCGAGGACGGGAGCTTCGAGCTGCAGGCGACGAGCGCCGATGGCCTCCGCTCGGCGCGAAAGACCGGGCTCCGCAAGAAGGCGCTCGAGAAGGAGATCTCACTCGAGCTCGCTCCGCTCGGCGTGCTCGAAGGCACGGTCATCGACTCCGAACGCGCGCCCGTGACGCGCTTCAAGCTCGAGCTGCAGCGCAAGGTGATGATGGGCTTCCTGCCGGCGACGGTGGCGAGCGGCGCGTTCGCGGATCCTGCCGGGCGTTTCCGCTTGGAAGGTCTCGCGCCAGGCAAGTACTTGCTGCTCGTGCGCGTCGAGGGTCGCGCCACACACACGCTGCCGGAGGTGAGCGTCGCTGCAGGAGCGGCGCCCCTGGAGATCGCGTTGCCGGCGGTGAGCTCGATCTCAGGTCTCGTCGTCAGCGCGAGCGGACAACCCATCGCCGGCGCGGAGGTCTCGATCGCCGGTGACATGCTCGCCGCGATCGCGGGCGAGATGTCGATGAGCTCGTGGAAGGCCAAGAGCGACGCCTCCGGTCGCTTCCAACTCGGCGGCCTGCCCGTCGGCGAGCTCGCGCTGCGCGCCTTGCACCCGCAGCACGCGCCCTCCGAAGCGCTGACGTTGAACCTGGTAGCGGGATCGCCGCTCGAGAACGTCGAGCTCCGCCTCGGCGTCGGCGGTGCGGTCGAAGGCACGGTCTACGACGGCGAGGGGCGCCCCGAAGCCGGCACGATGGTGATGGCCAACCACGGTCCGCTGCAGATCGAGCAGCGCCAGACCGAGACCGGCGCGGATGGACGCTATCGCTTGGAGGGTCTGACGCCGGGCCAGATCGGCGTAATCGCGATGGGCCTCGACCAAGTCAACGAGGCCGACAGCGTGATGTCCGCGCTGCGCATGCAGAACGTGAAGATCGCCGGCGGGCAAACGCTGGTCGTCGACTTCGGTGAGCCGCCGGGTGCGGCGCGAGGCACGCGCCTCTTCGGCACGCTCACCGAGAATGGCAAGGCGAAGAAAGGTGCGATGATCCTCGCCGCTTGCCGAGGCGAAACTCCGAGCGAAGGCGAAGATACGGGTCGCTTGCGCTTCGCCAATTCGGATCGCAACGGCGCCTTCGAGTTCAAGAACCTGCCCCCGGGCCCGGCTTCGCTCAGCGTCGTGCAATTCCAGGACGGCGGACAGAGCGTCGTCGAGTTCGATCTCGTCGTGCTGCCGCAGCCGGAGCAACGCCACGATCTCTCGCTGGACTCGGGCTCGCTCTCGGGCCGCGTGCGTACACCGTCGGGCGAAGGACTCGCGAGCGTGCAAGTCGTGCTGATGGCCCAGGGCGTGACGGGGAACGAGGGCTTCCGCGCCTTCGTGATCTCCGGCGAAGACGGGCGCTACCGCTTCGAAGGTCTGGCGGAGGGGAGCTACCGCGCGACCGCTGGAGGGCCGAGCTTCTTCGGCACTGCACAGAACCGCTCGGCGCGCTCGAAGGACAGCCTGCGCGTCGTCGCCGGCAAGGAGCTCGCCGACGTCGACTTCGAGCTCGAGACGGGCGCCATCCTCGTCGGTCGCTTGACCGACATGCATGGCAAGGGCGTCGAAGGCGCGTCCATCGAAGCTCGCCCCGTCGAGCGCGACAGCGGAGAGAAGGGCTTCTTCCAGGGCCTCTCCGGCCCCGATGGACGCCTCCGCGTGGTCGGCGTCGAGCCTGGCCTCGCCACGGTGCGCATCACGAAGCGCGGCTACGCGCCGACCGAGCAGCCGAACGTGCTCTTCGAAGCGGGCCAGGAGACGCGGCTCGAGCTCCGCATCGAGGAGGGAGTTCGCCTCCGTGTCCGCGTCGTCGATGCGCAAGGCGCGCCGCTCGGCAACGCGTCGGGCCGCGTGCTCGATGCGAACGGCAAGCTCGTCGACTCGCTGATCTCCTTCGAGGACCTGATCGAGTTCGCGCAGGGCGGGCTCGGCGCGGGCCTGCTCGAGCTCGGCAGCTTCGCGGCGGGGAGCTACCGCGTGAGGATCGAGGTCGAGGGGCGCGAGGCGCAGGAGATGGCGGTAGAGCTCAAGCGCAGCAACGACGGCATCCAGGAAGTGCTCGTGCGCTTCCCGTGAACGCCGGGCGCGCTCAGTTGTAGTGCTCGAACTTCCAAGCCTCGGCGCCCGACGTGCGATAGATCTCGATCGCCTTCTTCAGGTTCCCGACGCGGCGCTCGTTGGCCGGATGCGAGGACATCCAATCGCTCTCGCTCGGACCGGAGAGCTCCACCATGCTCTGCCAGAAGCGCACGGCGCCGTTCGGGTCGTAACCAGCCTCGATCAAGTAGCGCAGCCCGACGATGTCGGACTCGGTCTCGTCGTCGCGCGAGTAGGAGTCGAAGGTGCTCGCGGCCATGCCGAGCGCGCCGGCGAGCATCTCCTGCTCGTCCGGATTGAAGCCGGCGAAGGCGCCGACGCCTTCTCCGACGAGCCCTTGCAGCATCGCTTGGCTCACGCGCTTCTGGCCATGGTGGTTCGTGGCGTGCGCGATCTCGTGGCCGATCACGGCGGCGAGCTCGTCGTCCGACTTCGCGACCGGGATGATCCCCGTGTAGACCGCGATCTTGCCGCCGGGGAGGCAGAAGGCGTTCACCGTCTGCGGATCGTCGATCACGACCCACTCCCACTGGAAGGTCGGCTCGTCCTTCCGCGCGACCTCGACCATGCGGCGCGTGATGCGATCGACTTGTTGGAACGCGGGGCCCGACTTCAGGATGCGGCGCGCGGTGTCGGGCTCGGCGAGCATCTGGCGGAAGGCATCGCTGCCCATCTGGTTCGCCTCGTCCTCGCTGATGATCGCGAGGACGGTGCGGCCCGTCTGCGTCGTGCGGCAGGAGGGCAGCATGAGCGGCAGCGCCGCGGCGAGGGAGGCGAGGACGAGCGCCAAGGAACGTAGGTTCATCGCGAGAGCTCGAGCGTGGAAACGGAGGAGACCGAGGGATGCAAGGCGCGGCTCAGCCGCGCCGGAAGCCCAGAAGATAACCGCCCGCGAGCGCGCCCGCCGACGGCACGTGGTGCTGGAGCACCTCGCCGAAGCCCTTGCCGCCGCTCGTGTTCATCACGAGCTGGTTCAGGAACTCTAGCCCCTTGCTCCAGTCGACGGAGACGATGCCGGCCGAAGCGAGGCCCTGCAGCGCCACGAAGAAGATCGCGATCAACACCATGCCGATCTTCACCGCCTTCCGCGCGGTGTAGCCGATGGCGAAGCCCAAGAACGCGAAGAGCCCGGCCTCGGTGATCACCGGCGCGATCTCCTCCGCCTTCTCGCGCGCCGTCGGCTCCGGCGGCGGCGCCGGCGTCGTGGTGCCGGGCAAGAAGCCGGTGCCTCCCGCGCGCTCGAGCGCCGTCGTGCGCGCGACCTTCGCTTCTTCGCCCATGGGGCGCCCCTCCTCGACGGCGAAGTAGCGCACGGCGACCGCGCCGAGCGTGATCAGCGCGACCAATCCGAGCAACATCCAGCGGAAGCGTCCGATCGGCTTCCGCTCCGGCTTCGTTTCACCGCGAGCGGCGTCGTCCCTACCCATCGCATCACCTCTTCTTACGGGGATCGAGCACGTCGCCGAAGCGCCCCGTGTTGCGTTTCAGGAGATCGTCCAGCGTGCGGCGCAGGCTGCCTTCGAGTCCCTGGTTCACCAAGTTCTGGAGCGGCGGCATCTCGAAGCGCGGCGCGGCGGTCGTCCCGCGGAGCGGCAAGCGCAGATAGCCGCCGGAGTCGAGCAGCACGCCGAGGGCGCGCGAGGCGCTCGCGGGCAGCTTCACGCCGAGCGTGTGGTCGAGCGCGCCGTCGAGCGCAGTGCGCCCCGTGAGCTCGAGCTCTAGCCCTCCCGCGCGCAGCGCGAGCGGTGGCAGCGCGATCGCGCCCGCATCGACGCGGAACGGCGCGCGCAGCGCGGCGAGCGAAAGCGCGTCGGTGAAGCCGAGGAGGGCGAGGGGCTCCCGGAGCGCGGCACTCGGGCGCAGCGTCGCCGCCTTCCACGCGAGCGCGCCGTCGCCGCGCAGCGTGCGCAGCAGCCCCGCGGGCTCCAGCGCATCGCCGCGGAGATCGAGCTCGATATCGAGCGCGCTCTGCAGCGCGCTCCCGGCACCGGCGAGCAACGGCAGCACGCGCGCGAGCTCGAACTCGAGCCCCTGCTCCGCGCGCACGCCGCTCGCGCGCAGCGCGAGCTCGAACGGCCGCGCCGCGCTGCCCGGAGCCGCGAGCGCCGCGGTGAAGCTCACGGTCCCGCCGTTCAGCCCGAGCGCGCCGTCGCGCAGCGCGATGCCGCCGCCCTCCTGCAGCGCGAGGTCGAAGCGCAGATCGCTCGCCTCCACCGCGAGCGTCGAGAAGCGCTCGCCGCGGAAACGCAGCGCGCCGACGTACGGCAGCGGCCCCTCAGAGCGCGCGAGCTCGAGGCCGAGTTGGCCGCGACCGCGCGCGAGCACGCCGACGCCCAGGTTCTCGAGCCACGCCGTCGTGAGCTGATCCAGGTCGAGCTGCGCGTCGAGAGAGAGCTTCTCCGCGTCGGCGCTCCATCGCGCATCGATGCCGACGGCCTCGAAGCGCCCGTCCTCGACGCGCGGCACGGCGCCGGGCACGAAGCGACCGCTGGTCTTCAGGACTCCCGGTCCGCGCAGCGGACGCCCTGCGGTGCCGAGATAGAAGATCGCCCGTGAAGTGTCGAGCGAGCCCGAACAGAGGAAGCTCTCGAGCCCTGCCTTCTCGACGCGCGCATCGAACGCGAGAGCACCGCCCTCGATCGCGAGTTGCGCGTGCTGCGGCAGCCAGCTCGCGGCAGCGAGCGGTTGCAGCGTGCCGCGGAGCGCCGTCTCCGCGAGATCTGTGCCGGCGCACGCAACCGTCCAATCGGCTTCGATGCCGGCGCCTTCGACGCGCAAGGCATGATGCGCCGCAGCGCTGGTTCCGCTGAGCGCGGAGTCGAAGCGCAGCGCGCGAGGCAGCGGCGTCGCTCCCGCCGCGCGCGAGCGCAGCTCCAGCTCCTGGACGTGGATCGTGCCGCCGCCCGCGAAGCTCGCCGACGAGAGCTGGTAGTGCAGCGAGCCGTGGGCGCGCCCCCGGAGGCTCTCGGCCCACGGCGCTACCAAGCCTTCGAGCAGCTCGAGCGGAGCGCCCGTCGCCACCAAGTGCAGCTCTCCGCGCGGCTCGTACTCCGTCGCCTTCGCCCCGGCCGAGGTGGACTTCGCCAGCGCGAGATCGAAGCGACCCTGCAAGCGCTCGTCGAGCTCGGCTTCCAAGCGCAGCGCGAGATCCCCCGTCGAACGCAGCCGGATCGGGCGCCGGAAGTCCGCGACGAGCGGTGCAGGCCACTCAGGATCGCGCATCTCGACGCGCAGTCCCTCGACCTTCAGATCGAGATCGAGGGCGAAGGGATCGCCGTCGATCTCGATGGTCCCACGCGCTGGGCGCGGCTCGCTGCTCGACACCTCACGCCAGCGCGGCAGGAACTCGCCTTGCGCATCGCGTTCGCAGCGCACGACCACGTCCTCCAGGATCGTGTCGTGCCAACGCAGCCGACTCCGCAGCAGCGGCGCGAGCGAAGGCGAAAAGCGCGCGCGGCGCACCTCGAGCCACGGCAGCCCGCCTTGCTTCGGCCGCACCACCAAGCGCTCGATGGCGATGCCGCTGGTCCAGCCGAGCTCCAAGCGATCGAGCTCGACCTCGGCGTCGAAGCCGCGCTCCAGCGCTTGCACGAGCTCCTCGCGCACGCGCCCTTGCGCCGCGATGGGTGCCAGGAGCAACAGCAACGCGAGCAGTACCACGAGCCAGATGCAGAGGCTCAGGATGCGCCGCCAAGCAGGCTTGCGGGGCCGCGGCTCTGCGACGGGTTCGGTCATGGAGAAGGCGCCTGGAATGCGCCCTCCGAGCTCAGGCCTTCTTCGCGGGGGTGATCCACTCCACCTTGCCCTGGGGCAAGAGGTAGAGCAGGAACATCTCACCGCCCGTCACGGTGGGCACATGACGGCTGCCGGGCGGATAGACCACCCAGCCTTCGGGCTTGCCGTCGAAGCGCGCATCGCCCTTCGTCGTGAAGCCGAGATCGATCTCCCCCGCCGGATGCACGTGGTCGATCCCCGGACCGCTCATCAGCACGGTATCGACGGAGAACTCGTGAGTCGCGCTCGAGGGCTTCGCGACGCGCCCGAAGCGCGTGCCGCCGCCTTCGCGCGTGCAGAGCCAGCCCTCGGCGACGCCTCGCGAGCAGAGCGCGCGCAGCTCCTGCACCAGCGGCGAGCTCAAGGGAAAGCGCTCGCTCAGCGCGCGCTCGGCGGCGGCGCCGTCGCGCACGTCGAGCGTGCGGCAGAAGTCGATGATCGGCTGCAGGCGGTCGAGGAGCAGTTGCTCGCTCATCGGGAAGGGTCCTCGGCGTTCGAACGGGCCGAGATGCTAGCCGAGCGCGCGCCCCCCGGCCACCCGACCGCAGGACGACCTGGCCGGCCGGAGGCTTGCGGCTAGGGCCCACTCGCCGGCGGAAGGAACCCCGCGGCACGCAGGAGGGACTGTCCGACCTCACCGAGCGCGAGGGAGCGGAACGCCGCCGCGCCACCCGCCTCGACGGCCCTCCGCGTCACCGCGATCGAATAGAGCACCGGGGTGTTCGCCTCCTCGGGGATCTCGACCTTCTCCACCGTCGCGTCGACGAAGCTCGTCACGTACACGAGGCCGGCATCGACCTCGCCGGAGGCGACGCGTGCGAGCACGCCGTCGGCGTGGGGCGCGAGGAGCGTCGGAACGACCTCGAGCTGCGCGCGCGAGAGCACCCAGCGGCTGTACCGCCCGATCGAGGAGCTCGGCGCGCCGAGCGCCACCCGGAGCTCCGCTCGCGAGAGATCGGCGAGGCCGCGCACGTTCTTCGGGTTCCCGGCGACCACGGCGATCGCGAGGCGATTGCGGGCGAGCTCCGCGGCGCTGCCACTCTCGAGCAGCGCGCCGGCGGCGAAGCGCGACATCAGCGACGAGTCGCCGATCGCGACGAGGTCGCAGCGCTGCCCTTCGTTCACGGCCTTCAAGAGCTCGGCGCCGCCGTCGCAACGCAGCGTGACCTTGGCGCCGGGGTGATCGGCCTCGTAGCGCTGGGCCAGCGCGAGGAACTCGGGGCGCAGGGACTGCGTCGCGAAGACGACGATCTCGTGCGCTCCCGCGGGAGCCTCGGCAGCGGAGGCTGTGCGCGCGACGCTCGGCGCGGAGCGCTCCGCGCGCTCGCCGCACGATAAGAGCAGCGCGGCGAGCACCGCGCACGCGAGCAGAGCCGAACGGAACATCGCGCTCACGCTCCACCCGCGAGCTGGGAGCGACGCGATTCGCGATGCCCGACCCACAGATACCAGAGCGTGATCAGCCACACGCCGGCGGTGAACGCGCCGACGAGATACGAGCCCAGCTCCGGTGAGCTCCAGGTGGTGAAGTTCGCGATCTTCTTGCTGCCGATCAGCACCGGCATGAAGGGATCGACCTCGACCGGCGCCTTGGGGTCCAAGTTGTGCCCGAACTCCCACAGCATGTAGACGTAGCGCCCGAAGGCGACGGCCGAGACATAGAACGCGAGCATCGAGAGATCGATCATCGCGCGCACATTGCCTAGGAGCGCCGCGCGCAGCGCCAGCATCACCATCCCGATCAACGCGAACGGGATCCAGTCCAAGTCCCGGAGCTCCTCGCGCGTGATCGTCTTCATCCCGATGTAGTGGTTCAGGATGTTGATCTCGGCGATGTCCGCGCCGCCGTTCCCGCCCTCCACCTTGTAGGAGTAGATGTCCATCGTGAGGCCCTTCGGGTACTGCGGGGCCTTCATGAAGATGTTCCAGAGCGGGAAGTAGAAGCTCAGCACCAGCGGAACGCAGAGCAGCACCAGCAGGATGCGAGCGCCCCCGCGCAGCGGGATGTCGAGGAACTCCCAGAACGAGTCGGCCGTGCGCTTCATGAATGGTGGCTGTCTCCGCAGCGAGGTCGAGGAGGGATCAGACGAGATCGCGCCGAGTGAAGCGCGAGAGGCTCCAGACCCAGGCGGTGAGCCCGAGGAAGAGCGGCCAAGCGAGCCCCAGCGCGAGCAATCCGCTCCCGCCGATCTTGTTCGCGAGGAAGAAGCCCACCGGGCCGAAGGTGGAGAGCTCGGGCTGCGCCGCCGAGAGCAGGGCGAGGCGCGCGCATTGCACGGGATTGATCGTGGCGAGCGAGAAGACCGCGGACGGCGGGAGCTCGTACTGGAGCATCACTCCGACCAGACCGAAGTCGATGAAGGCGACGCCCGCGGCCCAGATCAGGATCGCCAGCATCAGCGCCTTCGCTTGGTTGCGGACCAGCGTCGACAGCAGGAGCCCGATCGCGACGAAGCAGCAGAGCAGCGCCGTGCTCACCGCGAGACCTCGTGCGAGGAAGCCCCACGGCACGTCCTGCCCGAACGCGAGCGCGCCGATCGCGGCCATCGCCGGCATCGCGATCCAGAGCGGCAGGATCAACGCCGCGGCCCGCACCAGCGAGACGCCGAGGAAGTAGCTGCCGCGCCGCACGGGATGGCTCATCAAGAGCTCGAGCGAGCCGTCCTCGCGCGCGCTGTTCACCACCTGCCCCGTCGCCGAGAGCGCGAGCAGCGGCAGCAAGAAGAGCAGCGCGTGGCTGAACGAGAGGAGCGCGCGCCCCATCCCCGTGAAGCCGATCACGGAGGACTCGCGGAGCCCGACCAGCACGAAGGCCGCGGCGAGAGCGGCGTGCACGAGCAAGCAGAAGAGGAGCCAGCGCGAGCGACGCACCTCGGCGAAGTCGAGGCGCACGACGACGCGGAGCTCTCGAAGGATGCGTGCGTAGGCGGAGCTGCTCATTCGTGTCCCGAGGTGCGCTCGACGCAGAGCCGCCGCGCGGCCTGGAAGTCGAGACTGCCGGACTGGCCGACCTCCACCGCGGCGAGGCCGAAGCCCATCGGCGTCACCTCGATGCGCGCGAACGCGACGGCGTGGCGCGAGAGCCAGCGCTTCTCGCGGTGATGGTGGAACCACAGGGCGTGGATGTCGGGCTGGTGCTCCTCGACGTAGAGGAAGCAGCAGCCGGGATCATCGAAGGCCAACGTTTCGCCGTCCTTCGTGGTGAGCTGCGCGGCGAAGCCGGGCTCGCCGACGTGCATGCCGCACGCCGCGCACGCGGCCTTGTCCCAGACCAGCTCGACCGGACCGTCGGGGAGCTTGGCACTCGCGACCACGGCGTGGCGTACGGCCAGGCCCACCGCGCTCGCGGAGGTCGCGAGCAAGAGCCACGAGGCGAGGCGCAAGAGATGCTTCGAGCGCAGCTTCATCGCCGGCGCTCCCCGAGCGAGAGGCGCTCGATGTCTTTCGCCGTCACGTCGAGCAGCTCGCCGTTCAGGTGCTTCACGACCGTTCGCAGCTCGGAGGCGCGCTCGCCTGCCGGCACGGCCTTCACGAACCACCCGCCCGAGCGCGGAGCGAAGCCGCGCGAGCGGAGCCACGCGGCGGACTCGAGCGCCACGCGCACCTCGATCACCGCCGTCGCCTTCTCGGCGAGGTAATCCTCTGAGGCGCCCTGCCACACGATTGCCCCGTCCTCCAGCGCGACCACGCGATCGACGAGGCGCCGGATCTCCTCCAGGCGATGCGAGGAGAGCAGGATCGTCGCGCTGGGCGCGAGCGACTCGACGAGCGAGAAGAACGCGTCGCGGCTCGAGGGATCCATGCTCGCGGTGGGCTCGTCCAGCAGGAAGAGCTCGGCGCCCGAGGCGAGCGTCAGCGCCGCCAGCACCTTCTGCCGCTGGCCGCCGGAGAGCGCGCGGAACGGGCGCTTCCAGAGGCCGCCGAGATCGAGGCGGAGTTCCTGCGCGAGGCGTTCGATGGCCGCGATCTCGATCTCGCGGACGCTCGCGATGGCGCGCACGACGTCGCGCACCGGGGCCGCGAAGCGCGGCGCGATCTGCGGCATGTAGGCCATGCGACGCGCGAGCGCGGCGCGATCATCGGCGGCGTCGAGGCCGTCGATCCGCACGGTGCCTCTTCCTTCGAGCATGCCCATCAGGCGCCGCACGAGCGTCGACTTCCCCGAGCCGTTCGGCCCGATCAGCGCGGTCCGGCTACCCGAAGGTAGATCGAGCGTGACGTCCTGCAGCGCGACGACCTTGCCGAAGCGCTTGCCCGCTTGGACGAGCTCAATGCGCATGGCGCGCCTCCGGGGTCCAGCTCATGGCGATCGGCCTCACACGCGGAGCAGCGTCGGTGAGCAGGCGCTTCGGCGCGAAGAGCGGCAGGACCTCTCCCGCGATGTCGACCAGGCTCATCGCCGGCGCGCCGTGCAGCAGCGCGAGCTCGGGATAGCGCCCCTCGAGCTGCGTCGAGAGCCGGCGGAACTCGAAGGGCACGTCACCGCGGCCGTCGCCGTCGAGATCGTAGCCTTGGTAGCTGTCGTAGTAGTTGCCCTCGAAGCGGCACTTCAGGGCGTCGCCGCCGCCGCCCACCTGCACGACGCTGCCGTTGTCGCGGAACACGTTCTCCAGCACCTCGGTGCGCTTCACGGCGGCGTGTAGGGACACCGCTGTCTCCGAGTAGCGCACGGTGTTGCGGCGATAGACGTTCACGTGGCTCGGGTCGAGCGGGGAAGCATCGACGTAGATGCCGACGGTGTTGGCGAGGATCCAGTTGTCCTCGGCGGTGACGTTCCCCGCTTCCTTCAAGCCGAGGCCGAGGCCGGCGGCGCCGCCCGATCGCGCGAGGAGGTTCCGGCGCAGCACGAGGTCGCGGCTGTACATCGCGAAGACCCCCACCTCGTTGTCGACGTAGGCGCTGTCCTCGACGGTGTTGCCGTGGCTGTACATGAAGTGCGTGCCGTAGCGGCTGCGCCGGACCTCGTTGCGCCGCAGGATGTTCCGGGAGGAGTACCAGACGACGAGATCGCGCGAGTCGCGCATCTGGTTCTCCTCGACCAGGCTGTCCTCGGTCTCCCAGAGGCGAATCCCGTCGCCGCGGAGGCCCATCGCGGGGATGCCGGTGCCGATCACCGTGTTGCCCACGAGATGCGCGCGCTTGCAGCCGAGCACCAGGATGCCGAAGAGCGCGTCGCGCACCGTGACGCCCTCGACGCGGAGGTCCTCGCCCGTGAGCGAGAGCCCGCCCTCCATGAGATCGAAGCGCTGACCGCTGCCCTCGATGGTGAAGCCGAGCAGAGCGACGCGATCGGCCTTCACGACGATGGTCGAGCCGCTGCGTGCGTGGATCACGGCGTCCGCCGGTCCCCACAGCGTCAGCGGCTTCGCGATCGACAAGGGTCCGTCATAGCTGCCCGGCGCGAGGCAGAGCACCTCGCCCGGTTGCGCTGCGTCGATCCGCGCCTGGAGCGCCGTGCCCGCCGGCACGTCCTGCCCTGCGGCGGGACGCGCCGGCGCCGCGCGGCGCGGCGGAGAGGGCTCGGCTCCATCCCCGCAGCCGCCGAGGAGGCAGAGCAGGGACAGACCGAGAGCGCGGTGCGACTGGATGCGCATGGAAGAGAGGGCTAGCTCGGGACGGGAGCCGCGCTCAACGCGGCTCGACGAGCAGGTAGCCCGCCATCTCGAGATGCAGCGCCGAGCAGAACTCGGTGCAGTAGAAGGGGAACACCCCGGCGCGATGCGCCTGGAAGGTGATATTGCAGTGCTTGCCCGGCTCCAGGCTCACGTTGATGTCCTGGCCCCCCATGGCGAAGCCGTGCGTCGCGTCCGTCGCCTGCTCGATGCTGGTGATGTGCAGATGCACCGTGTCGCCTTCCTTCACCCGGATGATGTCCGGCTTGAAGTGGCTGCGGATCGCGGTCATGTAGACGTGGACGCCGTCGCCCTTCCGCTCGATGCGCTGCTGGCCGTCCGCCACCGCGTGCGGGTCGACCTTGCCGAGGATGGGCTCGATGCCCACGGGCTTATAGGTCTCGATGGTCTTCAGCTTGTCGGCCTTGATCATCTGCGCGTTGTGCGGCTCGCCGAGCGGGAGCGGCATGTCGTAGAGCAGGCTCATGCTGCTGCCGCCGATGTCCACGAGCTGGAAGTTCTGCGGGAGCAGCGGGCCCACCGGCGCGAAGCGGTCGAGCGCCCACTTGTTCATCGCGATCAGGTACTTGCCGTCCGGGTCGACGGTATCGCCCTCGGCCGCGACGAGGTGGCCGATGTTGTAGTGCGTGTCGATCTTCTCGACGACCTTGAGGTCGGCGAGCGACCACTTGGCGACGACGGTCTCGATGAACACCGAGGTGTACGCGAAGCCCTTGTCGTCGAAGACCGTGTGCAGCGGCCCGAGACCGATCTTGCACTGGCCCTTGATCGACTTCTGGAAGTCGAGGATCGGGACGCCGTAGGGGTCCTCGCCGACGAACTGCTTCGCCTCGATCTGCGCCGCGATCTTCTGCGTGTCGTACACCGTCGTGTGCGTGTCGAGCTTGCCGCCGACCACGACGCCCGTGCCGTCCGGGGTCACGTCGACGCCGTGCGGGCTCTTCGGCTCGGGCACGAAGGCGAGCAGGTTCTCGGCGATCGCGGTCTTCAGCGAGATCGTGCGGAGGCCGGCGATGGTCTCGGTCTTGCCCGCCTTCGCGACGGCTTCGGCCTTCTTCCAGTTGATGCAGTGGAAGTAGTCCATGTCGTTCTGCGAGGAGCCGGACTCGAGCGGCGGGCGCCCCTCGAGGGTTCCGCCGTAGGCGCGCTCGGTGTTGATCGAGTTGCAGAACACCCAGCCGTCGCTGACCTTCTTGCCGCAGTCGGCGAGGTCCTGCATGTACGGCGGGAGCTCGATCGCGAAGGACTCCGCGACGTTGACGCGGCCCTTCGCGCGCTCGAAGCGCCAGAAGATCATCGCGCCGCGGTACTTGTCGTTGTACTCCTCGATGGGCGCGTAGGCGCCGCCGAGCGGAGCGGGATACTGCGAGGTCTCGATGACGTAGTCGGTGTTCGGCGTCACGAAGCAGGCGCCGTGCTCGGACTGGATGAGCTCCGAGCCGACGATCTGCTTGGTGACGAAGTCGGAGAGGTCGACCACCGCGATGCGCGGGTTCGCCTTGTCGTTCACGAAGATGTACTGCCCGTCGTACGAGCCGTTGGTCTCGCTGAGCGCCGGGTGGTGCATGTCGGCCCAGGTGAAGCGGTTCTCGCCGTCCTTCACGCTGCCGAGGAGCTCGATCGTGCCGTCGTCATAGCCGAAGCCCTGCCACGGCTCGGTGGTGAAGACGCCGACGTACTTCAGGATCCTCATGCTCGGAACGCCGATCACGATGAGGTTCCCCCCGTGACCGCCCGAGGCGAAGCAGTAGTACTCGTCGTGCTTGCCCGTGGGCGTGTAGGTCTTCAGCGCCGCGATCACGTCCTGCTCGCTGAGCCCGCGCTCGTTCATCAGCCCGACGACGGAGGCCTCCCCGCCTCCGCTGCCGGACTCGGAGCGATTGCCGCACGCGGCGAGCAGTAGGCCGAGCAGCGCTGCAGCCGTACCAACCTGGATCCTCATGGCCGTTCCTCTTCCTTGAGGGGCCCCTGACGGCGAGGCCCCGATCCGCCGAAACCTGGCTCTCAGCCCTTGCCGTCGAAGGCGCGGATGATCTTCACGAGCTCCGCGAGCATCTGCGTCTGATCCTTCAGCAGCGGGTGCGAAGGCATGTTCACGCTCTTCCCGACCGCGGCGCCGCCATAGACGATCGCCTTGATGATGGCCTCGTCCGTGACGCTCTTCTGCCATGCCGAGTCGGTGAAGGTGCGCGGCTTCGGATCGAGCGCCGCAGCGCCCGGCCCATCGCCCTTGCCCCCCGCGCCGTGGCAGGTGAGGCAGACCGTGTCGTACTGGTTGCGCGCCCGCTTCACCGCTTCCTCGGGCGAGATCTGCGCCGACTTGCCGGCGGACTTGGAGCCCCCGGACTTGGGCGCCGGAGCGTCGGATCCACTGCACGCGGCCAGGGCCACGAGCCCGAGCAACGCGCCACATCCGATCACGGCCAGACGATGGTGGAGAGCACTTGCGATCACGGTCGACCTTCCTGCCTCGCGGCAACTGAGAGGTACTGGGCGGGATGGTAGGGCGGGAGCAGCCCCACCACCTCCGCCCCTGGGCGTAGGCTTGATCTTCATCAATGGGCTCGGCGCGCCCATCCGGCATAGGTTAGCTACCTCCGCTCGCACCTCAAGCGCGGAACCCGACCTGCTGCCGAACGCCGCGTGTGGCGGGAGCGCACACTTCGGCCCACGGCTGCGTCGCGAGCACCACGAACGACGGCGTCGCCGAGCCATGCGCATGGCCAAGCGAGCGCCGCAGGAGAAGAGGGCCGCGAGGTTGCCGCGAACCGGCGATCACGCGCGTTCTCTGATCGAGCGAGAACATCGGACCACGCGGCCCCTTCGCTCGCCCTCCTCGAGAGTCGCGGTGCTACCGCCGCGCTCGCAGACAGAGACAGGCACGGACGCGTCGACGCGAGAACGGCACCCGAGCCCGAGATGCACGAGGGCGTTCGAACGCGAGATCCGCGACGACCGCTCCGCCAGCCCTCCGGCGAAGCAAGCGCCGCGCCCGCCGCGCGTGCACGACGTCGAACGACCTCGCGCGTCGGAGCGCGCCCGACGTCGAACGCGATTCGACCGCGAGCGCGGCGGTCACGTCGCTTGCGTCGCCTCCGGATGCGGCTCCGCTACGACGATAGACTGCGTGCGCCGTTTCGGAGCCCGCGGGAGGCGGGGGCTCCGAAACTCATGCTACGGAAGGAACAGCGGACGTCGACGCGAGAGCCACGTCGAGAGACCTCGGTTCGTCGCCCGTGCGGCGCAGCGAGCTCGGGCAGCGAGCAACGTCGCGCAATCATGCTTCCGACTGTGTAGGAAATCGACTGAGCCTGAACGCCGAGCCCGGTATGCCGCACCGCAAGCGCTCGGCGAAGAAGCGGGGCGAGCCGCTGCACATCACGGTGCGACTCGCCGACGGCCTGCCATCACTGCGCCGCGGTGGCGCGCGGAAGGTGGTGCTCGCCGCGCTCAGCGCGAGCAGCGATCGGCATGAAAAGCGGATCATCCACTACACCGTGCAAGGCCACCACTTGCACCTCCTGGTCGAAGCCGACGATCGAGAGTGCGTCGCGTGTGCCATGAACGCGCTGCTGAGCCCTCTCGCCCGCGCGTTGAACATGCTCTGGGGCCGCCGCGGCAAGGTGTTCCCCGAGCGCGATCACGACGAGGTGATCTCGACGCCGACGCAGGCGCGGAACGCGCTCCGCTACGTGCGGCAGAACGGCAAGAAGCATGGCGCCGTGTCGCCGTCGTCGATCGATCTCTGCTCGAGTGCGTCCGTGTTCGAGGGCTGGATGGAGCTCCCATCGATCGCGTTGGTTCCAACTGCGCCAGTGGTGGCTGCCGTCGCGCCCGCCTCGACCTGGCTGCTCACCATCGGCTGGCGCCGCCTCGGCCTGCTGGACATCCGCGAGCTGCCGATCGCCAAGCACGCCGGTCGTCCGGGCGCAAACGTAGCCGAATTAAGACGCTGAGCAACCTCGCGCTGACGCACTCCGCCCTACCGCCGCGCGGGCGTGGAACCCCGTGTCCATCGATGTCGTTCTCGCGTCGACGTCCGATCGTCTCTATGAGCATGAGTTTCGGAGCCCCCGCCTCCAGCGGGCTCCGAAACGGCGCACGACGTCCATCGACGGAGCGGAGCCGCGCCCGGAGGCGCAGCAAGCGACGTGAACGACGCGTTGCATTCCGCGTTTCTCTCTCGCGTCGAGCGCGCGTCGTCGCTCGAACAGAATCGACGTGGTTCGCGCGCGTCGGGCGCGGCGCTTGCTTCGCCGGAGGGCCGGGCGCAGCGCATACGCGGACTTGCGCTCGAACGCCTCTCGTTCCTCGCGTTCACGCGCGCGCGTGCACGATGGACGCGATGACGCGAGATCGGTACCCCAACCCATGACGCGCGCGAACCTTCGAACGCGAGTACCGCGGCGACCGCTCCGCCAGCCCTCCGGCGAAGCAAGCGCCGCGCCCGCCGCGCGTGAACGACCTCGAACGACATCGCGCGTCGAAGCGGGTTCGACCTCGAACGCCATTCGAGAGCGAGTGCGGCGGTCACGTCGCTTGCATCGCCTCCGGATGCGGCTCCGCTACGTCGATAGACTGCGTGCGCCGTTTCGGAGCCCGCTGGAGGCGGGGGCTCCGAAACTCATGCAACGGGAGAAAGAGCGGACGTCAACGCGAGAGCCACGTCGAGAGACATCGGTTCGTCGCCCGCGCGGCGGCTGGGCGAAAGCGCGGCTCTGCTGCGCAGCGAGATTGAGCAGTGAACAACATCGCCCTATCAAGCTTCCGACTTTCTATGAAACCAAAGACGACCCTTCTGCGTTCTACATCCTGGAACGACATCGGGGAAGGCGACGCAGAACGAGGCCGAGGAAGACGCATGCGCCGCAGGATTCAACAGCTCGAGTTCGACTTCCGTCGGCATGGCGGCAAGCGGAAGGGTGCGGGACGAAAGCCGAAGAATGCCGAGCCCGGCATACCGCACCGTCAGCGCGCGATGAAGAAGCGCGGCCAGCCGCTCTTGATCACCGTGCGTCTGGCGGATGGCCTGCCATCGCTGCGCCGCGGTGGCGCGTTGAAGCTCGTGCTCGCGGCGATCAGCGCGAGCAGCGATCGCCACGGAATGCGGATCATCCACTACACCGTGCAAAGCAACCACTTGCACCTCCTCGTCGAGGGCGACGATCGCACCTGCGTCGCGCGCGGCATGAACGCGCTCCTGAGTCCGCTCGCGCGCGCGCTCAACAAGCTCTGGGCTCGACGCGGCAAGGTGTTCCCCGAGCGCTATCACGACGAGGTGATCTCGACGCCGACGCAGGCCCGGAACGCTCTGCGCTATGTGCTGCAGAATGGCAAGAAGCACGGCGCTGTGTCGCCGTCGTCGATCGATCTCTGCTCGAGCGCACCCGTGTTCGATGGCTGGATGGAGCGCCCGTCGATCGCCTCGATTCCGACAGCACCGGTGGTGGCCGCCGTTGCGCCGGCATCGACGTGGCTGCTCACCACCGGCTGGCGCCGCCACGGCCTGCTCGACCTCCGCGAGCTGCCGCGCACCAAGCACGCCGGCCGACCTCGAGCGAACCCCGCTCAATCAAGCCGCGGGCGCGCACGCTGAGGCACCCGGCCCGCCGCCGCGCGGGCGTGGAACCCCGTGTCCATCGACGTCGTTCTTGCATCGACGTCCAATCGCTCCCATGAGCATGAGTTTCGGAGCCCCCGCCTCCAGCGGGCTCCGAAACGGCGCACGACGTCCATCGACGGAGCGGAGCCGCGCCCGGAGGCGCAGCAAGCGACGTGAACGACGCGCGACGCTCCGCGTTTCTCGCTCGCGTCGTTCGCGCGTCGACATTCAAGCGCCATCGACGTGCTACGCGCGCGTCGGGCGCGGCGCTTGCTTCGCCGTAGGGCCGGGCGTAGCGCGTGCGCGGTCTTGCGCTCGCTCGCCTCGCGCTCGTGCCGCGTTCCTCGATCGATTCGATTCCAGCAACACCGGTCGTGGCCGCAGTGGCGCCCGCCTCGACCTGGCTGCTCACCACCGGCTGGCGCCGCCATGGGCTGCTCGACAGCCACGAACTCCCGATCGCCAAGCACGCCGGTCGACCGCGAGCGAACGTAGCCGAATCAAAACGCCAAGCGACCTCGCGCTGACGCGCTCGCCCCTCCCGCCGCGCGGTTGTGGAACCCGTGTTCATCCACGTCGTTCTCGCGTCGACGTCCGATCGCTCCCCATAGCATGAGTTTCGGAGCCCCCACCTCCAGCGGGCTCCGAAACGGCGCACGACGTCTGTCGACGATGCGGAGCCGCGCCCGGAGGCGCAGCAAGCGACGTGAACGACGCGCGTCGCTCCGCGTTTCTCGACCGCGTCGTTCGCACGTCGAATCTCGAACACCCTCGACGTGCTACGCGCGCGTCGGGCGCGGCGCTTGCTTCGCCGTAGGGCTGGGCGCAGCGCATGCGCGGTCTTGGATCCGAACGCCTCTCGCTACCACGGACCTGTCTCGGTCAACCGAACCGCCCCACCGCGAACCGCACCAGCTCCGGATCGAGCTCGTGCACGCGCTTCGCCACCTCGCGCGGCACGAGGCGGAAGCTCTCGTAGGGTGTCGAGGGATCCTCGACGATCGCGAGGGTTCCGCTCTCGAGCCGCCGCGCGACCTCGAGGTCGAGGGTCAGGAAGGGCACGCGGCCCGAGCGGGCTTCGAAGAAGAAGGAGCGCGGGCCGCGGAAGCCTTCGTTCAGGGCTTGGCTCGAGATGAGCGAGGCGATCGAAAGGCGTCGCTCGCGCTCGAGTTGGGCCTTGCGCTCCTCTTCGGCCTGGCGCTTCTGGCGTTGGCGCTCCTCTTCCTGGAGCTTCTTCAACTCCGCCGCGTGCGCCGCGCGCTCCTGCTCCAGTCCGTCGATCCCCTTCTCGCTGCGCTCGAGGCGCTGCTGATGGGCGATCTGCTTCGCGGCCTTCTTGTCCACGAAGCCCGACTTCTTGAGCTCGTCGAAGAGTCCCATGTCTTGATGCGCTTCTCGCGCCTCTAGCGGTCAGTTCGCGACGTCCGCAGGCGCCGTGCCGGCGGCGGCGCGGCGCGAGAGCGCGAGCTTACCGCGCTCGTCGGCGCCTTGGACCCGGACCAAGATCTCATCGCCTTCCTGCACGACGCGCGAGGGATGCTCGATGAAGCCCTCGGCGAGCTCGGAGACGTGGACCAGCCCCTCGATGCCGTTGTAGATGCGGACGAAGCAGCCGAAGTCCTTCACCCCGGTCACGGTGCCGGCATAGACGCGGCCCTTCTCGACGTCGCCCGCGGCTTCGCGCACCTTCCGGAGCGCCGCCTTCGCCGCGATGCCGTCGGTGCCGTAGACGCAGACGAGCCCCGTATCGTCGACCGAGACCTTGGTGCCGGTCGAGCTCTGGATCTCCTTGATCGTCTCGCCGCGCGGCCCGATCAAGGCGCCGATGCGCTCGGGGCGGATGCGCGTGGAGAGCACGCGCGGCGCCTGCTTCGGCAGCTCCGGGCGCGGTGCCGCGAGCGTCTTCGCCATCTCGGCGAGGATGTGCGCGCGACCATCGCGGGCCTGCGCGAGCGCCGCGATGAGCACTTCGCGCGGCAAGGCGCCGAGCTTGTTGTCCATCTGCAGCGCGGTGATGCCGCGCGCGGTGCCGCAGACCTTGAAGTCCATGTCGCCCAGGTGATCCTCGTCGCCGAGGATGTCGGAGAGCACGGCGAGCTGATCGCCCTCCTTCACGAGGCCCATCGCGATGCCCGCGACCGGCGCGCTGAGCGGCACGCCGCAGTCCATGAGCGCCAGGCAGCCGCCGCACACGGTGGCCATCGACGAGGAGCCGTTCGACTCCGAGATCTCGGAGTCGATGCGCAGCACGTACGGGAACTGCTCGAAGCTCGGCAGCACGGCCTGCAGCGCTCGACGTGCGAGCGCGCCGTGACCGATCTCGCGGCGGCCGGGCCCGCGCAGGGGCCGCGTCTCGCCGACCGAGTACGGCGGGAAGTTGTAGTGCAGGAGAAAGTGGCGCTCCTCGGTGCCGAAGACCGTCTCGATCTTCTGCACCTCGTCGCCCGAGCCCAGCGTGCAGGTGACGATCGCCTGCGTCTCGCCGCGCGTGAACAACGACGAACCATGCGCGCGCGGCAGCCAGCCCGCGCGCGAGGAGATCGGGCGGACCGTCGTCGTGTCGCGGCCGTCGAGCCGCACCCCGTCCTCGACGATGCGGCGGCGCACCTCGCGGACGTGCAGCTCTTCCAGGGCGGACCGGAGCAGCGGCGCTTCGTCCTCGCCGAGCCCCGTCGTCGCGGCGGCGACCTCCTCGAGCAGCGCCTTCACGCGCCCCTTGCGCTCGTGCTTGCCCGCGATCGCGAGCGCTTCGCGCAGAGGCACCTCGAGTCGGCTCGCGATCTCGGCGGTCTTCGCCGCATCGAGCCTCGGGGCGGGCGCGAGCGCGCGCTTCGGTGCGCCGCGTTCGGCGCGCCATTCCGCGCAGAGGCGCTGGAAGGGCTCGAGCACCTTCTGAGCGAAGAGCAGCGCTTCGACGACCTCGTCCTCGGAGGACTCCTTCGCGCCGCCCTCCACCATCACCAGCCCCTGCGCGCTGGCGGAGACGACGAGGTCGAGCTCGGCCTCGCGGCGCTCCACCGGGTTCGGCATGGCGACGAAGCGCCCGCCGATCTTGGCGATGCGGATCCCTCCCGCGGGACCTTCGAAAGGCAGGTCGGAGAGCTCGAGGGCCGCGCAGGCGCCGAGGATCGAGAGCACGGGGAGGTCGGTGCCGGGGTCCGCCGAGAGCACCGTCGCCAAGACCTGCACTTCGCAGTGGAAGCCGTCGGGGAAGAGCGGTCGCACCGAGCGATCGACGAGCCGACACGAGAGGATCTCGAGCTCGGTCGAGCGCGATTCGCGCCGCTGATACGAGCCCGGGATGCGCCCGCCCGCGGCGATCTTCTCGCGGTACTCGACCGTCAGCGGAAAGAAGTCGGTCCCGGGCTTCGCCTCCTTGGCTCCGACGGCGGTGACGAGGATCACCGTGTCGTCCTGACGAACGAGGACGGAGCTCGCCTGGCGCGCGATCGCGCCGGTCTCGAACTCGATCTCCGCCTCGCCGAGGCGGATCTTGCGCACGGAGGCTCCGTCAGAGGACATCGCTCGTCGTCTCCTCGAGCCTACTGGCCCATCCGCTTCTTCACGACCGCCTGGATGCCCTGGAAGCGCTCGCGGATCACGGGGTGGTCGGCCATCGCCTTCTCGATCTGCTTCAGGAAGGCCGGCGAGCCGATCTCGCGGAGCTTGGGGATGTGCGCCTCGAGCTTCGCGTAGATGTAGAGGCCCTCCCCGCAGTTGTCGGCGAAGAGCGCGGCCGAGAGCACGCCGCGGTTCACGAAGGACGCCGCCATCTCCCAGTACGACGTCACCTGGCGGTACCACGCGTTCTCGGGCGAGCCGAAGCTCGTCGCGACGAGGTTCACGGGCTCGAAGGTCCGCGTGTCGAAGGCGCCCAACATGAAGTTGCGCGCCTCGCGCATGACGGCTTCGCGGCGCAGCTCGTAGAGCTTGAGGATGATCTGGGCGTCGTTGTGGTCGGCTTCGGTCTTCATCGGCCTATCCGTGGGGGTCGTGCGATGCCGCTCCAGGGCTCGCGGCGGCGGAGCCTAGCAGCTTCGGCGACGCATCCAAAGGACCCGCCGAGGCGGCCCGGGGAGGGCCCGGGCCCCTTCGCGCGTGCGCGCACGCGAGGAGTTCCGGGCGGTCTGGACAATTCGGGGGCGGTTGTATAGGGAGGTCGCCCTTTGCTTGCCTCAGAACCTGCCGCACTCCCGCGCGGCGGCTGCACCTCCCTACCTCAGCACCCAGGTCGAGACCCATGGCGAAGAGCCTGGTCATCGTCGAGTCGCCGACCAAGGCCAAGACCCTCGAGCGCTTCCTCGGCAAGGACTATGTCGTCGAGTCGAGCGTCGGCCACGTCCGCGACCTCCCCGCCAGCGCCGCCGAGATCCCACCGGCGCTGAAGAAGGAGGCCTGGGCCCGGCTCGGGGTGAACGTGGAGCAGGACTTCGAGCCGCTCTACGTCGTCGCCCCGGAGAAGAAGAAGAAGATCGCCGAGCTGAAGAGCCTGGCGAAGCAGGTCGATCGCATCCTGCTCGCGACCGACGAGGACCGCGAGGGCGAAGCCATCTCCTGGCACCTGCTCGAGCTGCTGCAGCCGAAGGTGCCGGTGCGCCGGATGGTGTTCCACGAGATCACCAAGGCCGCGATCCTGCGCTCGCTCGAGGAGACCCGCGACCTCGACGAGGACCTGGTCCAGGCGCAGGAGACGCGCCGGATCATCGACCGCCTCTACGGCTACGAGGTCTCGCCGATCCTCTGGCGCAAGATCGCGCCGAAGCTCTCCGCGGGCCGCGTGCAGAGCGTCGCGATCCGCATGCTCGTCGAGCGCGAGCTCGCGCGCATGCGCTTCAAGAAGGCGCTGTTCTGGGACCTCGTCGCGACCTTCCTCACCGCGGGAGAAAAGAGCTTCGAGGCGCGCCTGATCGCGCTCGGCGGCAAGCGCGTCGCCAGCGGCAAGGACTTCGATCCCGACACGGGGAAGCTCCGCCGCGACGATGTGGTGCTGGTCGACGAAGCGAAGGCCGGCGCGTTGCTCACCTCGCTGCGTCAAGGTCGCTTCCGCGTCAGCGACACCGAGGAGAAGCCGTTCACGAAGAGCCCGGCCCCGCCGTTCACGACCTCGACGCTGCAGCAAGAAGGGAACCGCAAGCTCCGCTTCGACGCGCGCCGCACGATGCGCGCCGCGCAGCGCCTCTACGAGAACGGCTTCATCACCTACATGCGCACGGACTCCGTGGCGCTCTCCGATGAAGCGATCCGCATCACGCGCGCGGCGGTCTCCGAGCTCTTCGGCGCGGAGTTCCTGCCCGGCGAAGCGCGGCACTACCGCAACAAGGTGAAGAACGCGCAGGAGGCCCACGAGGCGATTCGCCCGGCCGGCGAGCGCGTCGCCTCCGTCGATGACATCCGCGCCAAGCTCGGCGCGGACGAGGCGCGCGTCTACGAGCTGATCTTCAAGCGCACGCTGGCCTGCCAGATGAAGGACGCGAAGGGGCGCCGCATGACGCTCCAGGTAGAAGGCGAGGCCGGCAGCGCGGTGGCGCTCTTCCAGGCCAGCGGCCAGGTGATCGACTTCCACGGGTTCCTCCGCGCGTACGTGGAGGAGCTCGACGAGAGCGAAGGCGGAGGCGACGAAGAGCGCGAGGCGATCCTGCCGCCGGTGAAGGTCGGCGAACCGCTGCGCGCGACGCAGCTCGACAGCGAGCGCCACGAGACAGCGCCGCCGCCGCGCCTCACCGAGGCTTCGCTCGTGAAGGCGCTCGAGGAGTCGGGCATCGGCCGCCCGAGCACCTACGCCTCGATCATCGATACGATCGAGCGCCGCGAGTACACCTTCAAGAAGGGCACGGCGCTCGTGCCGACCTTCACGGCCTTCGCCGTCGTGCAGCTCCTGCGCGACCACTTCAGCGACCTCGTCGACTACGAGTTCACCGCGCGCATGGAAGACCGGCTCGATGCGATCTCGCGCGGCGAGCTCGAGATGAAGCCGTACCTGCGCGAGTTCTACTTCGGGAACGGCACACCCGGCCTGCGCCCGCTGCTCGACCTGAAGAGCGAGGCCATCGATCCGCGCACCGTGTGCACGGTTCCCATCGGCGTCGACGCAGAAGGTCGCACGGTGGTCGTGCGCGTCGGCCGCTACGGCCCTTACCTACAGCGCGGCGAGGACGAGACCGCGCCGGTTCCCGAGCAGACCTGCCCCGACGAGGTGACGCTCGCGCAGGCGACCGAGTGGCTCGAGGGGCGCGCGAAGGCCGACGAGCCGATCGCCACGCACCCCGAGACGGGCCAGCCGATCTACCTGAAGAATGGTCGCTTCGGGCCCTACGTGCAGATGGGCGACGCGAAGGCCATGGGCAAAGGCGAGAAGCCGAAGATGGTATCGCTGCTGAAGGGCATGACCCCCGAGTCCATCACGCCCGAGACGGCGCTCGCGCTGCTCTCGCTGCCGCGCGTGCTCGGTCAGGACGCGGAAGGGCGCGACATCGTCGCGCACAACGGCCGCTTCGGTCCCTTCATCAAGCGCGGCGACGACACGCGCAGCCTGAGCGCGAGCGACCATCTGCTGACCATCGACCTCGCGCGCGCCCTCGAGCTGCTCGCGCAGGAGAAGCGCGGCCGCAGCTTCACGCGCGGCACGCCCCAGGCGCTGAAGAGCTACGGCGCGGTCGAGGCCCTCGGCGGCGCCGAGGTGAAGCTCATGCCGGGGCGCTACGGTCCCTACGTCACCGACGGCGAGGTCAACGCCTCGCTCCCGAAGGACACCGCCGATCCCACCGAGGTCCCCCTCGAGCAAGTGCTGACCCTGCTCGCCGCAGCGCGCGAGCGCGCCGCGAGCGGCGGCGGCAAGCGCAAGGCCGCGCGGAAGCCCGCGCGCAGCGCCGGCGGCGCGTCCGCGAAGAAGGCGGCGAAGAAGGCGAGCAAGCGCGCGCCGCGCGCCGAGGAGTAGGCGCGGCCGTGGCCTCCCTGCGCTGGGAGCTCCTCGAAGGGCCGATCGGCTCGGTGCTGATCGCCGGGACCGCGACCGAGCTACATGCGGTCGAGCTGCTCGACGAGGAGCTGCCTCGCGACACCTTGGTCCCGCCGCTCCTCGAGCGCTGGCCGCGCACGCTGCGCAAGCTCGCGCTCGCGCGCGGCAGCGTGATGGGCGGAACCGCGCGCGCGCAGATCGAGGCGTACTTCGCGGGCGCGCGGCTCGGCTTCGATCTGGCGCTCGCGTTCCACGGCACGCCGTACCAGCAGCGCGTGTGGCAGGAGCTGCGCCGCATCCCCTACGGCGAGACGCGGAGCTACGGCCAGATCGCCGGGAACCTCGGCCGCACGTCGCCGCGGGCCGTGGGCATGGCGAACCACCGCAATCACCTGCCGATCGTCGTGCCGTGCCACCGCGTGATCGCCGCCGATGGCGCGCTCTCCGGCTTCGCCGGCGGGGTCGCGAAGAAGCGCTGGCTGCTCGATCACGAAGCGGGGCAACGTCGGCTGCGCTGAGGTCCGGCGCGTGGAAGTGGAGCTGGCCAGCACCGCTCTTCGCGAGCAGCGCTGGCCAGCGCGATAGCCGGTGCTCCGTCGCGAGCTCGCGACGGGCCGCTGGGGCTACTTCTTCAATTTGCCTTCGGCGATGCGCTGCTCGGCCACGCGATCCGCGGCCACCGCGGTCGAGACCCCGAGCTTCTTCGAGAGCGCGAAGACCTCCGCCAGCGCGGCGCCGATGCCATCGACGCGCCGCAGGGCCTCGGCCTCGTCATAGCCGCCGGGCAGGAGCTCGCAAGCCACGTTGATGATCCCGCCGCCGTTGATCACGTAGTCGGGCGCGTAGAGGATCCCCCGCTCGGAGAGGCGGTCGGCGTGATCGATGCGATCGAGCTGGTTGTTCGCGGCGCCGGCGACGGCGCGGCAGCGCAGCAGCGGGATCGAGTGGTCGTTCAGGAGCTTCCCGCGCGCGCAGGGCGAGAGGATGTCGACCTCGGCGCGATAGAAGTCCGACTCGCTGATCGCCTTGGCGCCCGTCTTCTTGCAGAAGGCCGCGACGCGGTCCTGGTCGATGTCGGTGACGCTCACGAACGCGCCGGATTGGAGCAGCAGCTCGCCGAGACGGCCGCCCACGGCGCCGATCCCTTGGATCGCGACGCGCAAGCCCTTCAGGCTCGTGCTGCCGTTCAGCTCCTGCGCCACCGTCTGGATGCCGACGAGGCAGCCGCGCGCGGTGTAGGGCGAGGGATTGCCGCTCGAGCCGGACTCGCGCGAGAGGCCCGTCACGTAGCGGGTCTCCTGGCGCACGATCTCGAGGTCGGCGATGCCGATGTTCATGTCCTCGGCGGTGATGTACTTCCCGCCGAGCGCTTCGATGAAGCGGCCCATCGCGCGGAAGAGCGCCTCGGACTTCAGCTTCTTCGGATCGCCGATCACGACCGACTTGCCGCCGCCGAGCCCGGTGCGGGCCACGGCCGACTTGTAGGTCATGCCGCGCGAGAGCCGGTTCACGTCTTCCAGAGCCTCAGCTTCGTTCGCGTAGGGCAGCATGCGCATGCCGCCGAGCGCCGGACCGAGGGTGGTGTCGTGGACGGAGATGAGGGCGTGCAACCCGCTCGCCTGGTCGCGGCAGCGGGCTACGCGTTCGTATCCGGGCGTCGGGATCTCGGTGATCTGCATGCGGTCTCGAGGCCTCGCGACCGTTCGCTCCTGCGAGGGAACGGTCAGGAGCCCGCGGTGCATCCGCGGGCGGGGTTGGCGGTGGGGAAAACGGGCTACTAAATCGACGGATCGGGGGGGGTGTCAAGGTCGCCGGAGGGAATGCTCGGCTCCATTCTCCGGGGTCCGCTCAGATCGGATCGACGCCCGGGCAGCCGAGCTCGCCGAGGACCTCGCGGTAGATCCTCAAGGTCTCGCGAGCGGTGCGCTCCCAGCGGAAGTTCTTGGCGCGAGCGAGCCCTTCGCGCGCGAGCTCGCGGCGGAGCGAGGTACTCCCGAGCAAGCGGCGCACGACCTCCGCGATCGAGCGGGGATCACCGGGGTCGAAGTAGAGCGCCGCACCGCCGGCGATCTCGGGCATCGAGGATCGATCGGCGCAGAGGACGGCCGTGCCGCTCGCCATCGCCTCCACCACCGGCAAGCCGAAGCCCTCGCGCTTCGAGGCGAAGACGTAGCCGGCGGCGTGGCGGTAGAGCGCGCGCACCTCCCGGTCGTCGAGATAGCCCTCGACGGCGACCTCGCGCTCGAGCCCGGCCGCGGCGACACGAGAACGGAACTCCTCGAGCGCCGAGGGCTGGAAGCCCGCGATCAAGGTGCGCGGCACGGAGGGCTTCAGGAGCTTCAGCGCTTCGAGCAGACCCGCGGAGTTCTTCCTCTCGCCGGAGGCGCCGAGAGCGAAGAGGTACTGGTCGGGGACGAGGCCGAAGCGCGCGAGCACGTCCTCGTCCCCCGCTTCGGCGCGCGGCGAGAAGTCCTCGTCCACGCCGAGCGGAACGACGCGGATGCGCTCCGCCGGATAGCCGAGGACGCGCTCGATGTCGCGCGCGCTGGCGAAGGAATCGGTGAGGATGCGCCGCGCTCGGCGCAGCGCGGCGGGCATCGAGCGCCGCACGTACCGCGCGTGATGGTCCTCGCCTTCGCCTTCGAGCACCAGCGTGTCGTGCAGCGTGACCACGGTCGCGCAGGGCTGCCGCGGCGGCAGCGTGTTGCCCGTCCCGTGGTAGAGATCGATGCCGTGGGCGCGCAGCGCGAACGGCAACCGCAGCCGCTCCCAGAGCTCGAAGCGCGCGCCCTTCATCCGCAAGCGCTCCTCGCGGAAACGACCCGGCAGCGGCGGGCGACCGCTGGGGGCCTCGCGTTCGTGATAGAGCACGAACTCGAGGTCGTTGCACGCGAGCGCGTAGCCTTCGATCAGCCGCCGGATGTACTGCCCCATGCCGCGCGGCATCGGCCGGTAGTACTGGCGCACGTCGATCCCGACGCGAGGCCGGCGCGCGGAGAGCGCCACCGGATCAGGCTCGGCGCTGGTCATGTCGCGCTCACGCCTTCCCCACCAAGGTCTTCGCCCACAACTTCCACGCGCGCGAAGCGCCCGGCCGGGCGCACACCGCGCTCCACGCCTCGCGCCGCGCCGCGCCGCGTTCGCCGCGTTCGAAGAGGGTCCACGCGAGGTCCATGCGCAGATCGAAGCGCCGCTTCGCCGCGAGCGCCCCGTAGCGCGAGCGGAACTCGGGATCGAGCCGCTCCAGCTTCGCCAGCACGGCGGACACCCCTTCGAACATCCGCCGCGGATTCCCCGAGAGGCTGGTCGGTGAGAGGTTGTAGCGCGCGAGCGGTCGGTCGATGTAGCGCACGACGCGCTCGCGCGCGATGCGCAGCCAGAGCTCGTAGTCCTCGACCGCGATGAACGCGGGGCTCTCGTCGAACGGGCCGAACGCATCGAAGACCTGACGCCGCAGGGTCACGGTCAGCGTGTAGATGCAGTTCTGCTGCAGCAGGCGCTCGAAGCTCAAGACCTCGTCGATCGGGCGCCACGCGTCGTTCTTGAGACCCGCCTGCACCACGTCTTCGACGCTGAGGAACGCGTCCGAGCAGGTCATCGCGGTCTCGGGGTGATTCGCGAAGACCTCGATCGCCGCCTCCAAGCGCTCCTTCTCGAAGCGATCGTCGGCGTCGAGGAACGCGAGCAGGCTGCCGCTGGAGGCGGCGATCGCCCGATTGCGCGCCGCCGCGGGCCCGCGATTGCGCTCCTGCCGCAGGAACCGGACGCGCCCCTCGCGGGTCCAGTGCTCGATGGTGCGCGCCGTCTCTTCGACATCGGGCGAGGCGTCGTCGACGACGATCACCTCGTGCGGTGGCACGGTCTGCTCCAACGCGGAAGCCACGGCTCCGGCGAGATACCCCGAAGCGCGATAGGCGGGGATGATCACCGACACGGTGGGCCGCGCGTTCCCGGCTCTCGGCGTCGCGCCGGTCAAGCTGGCCCCCCGTTGCGCGGCGGCCGCCGGAAGCGAGAGAGCACGCGCTCGAGATCGGCGCGCGAAGGCAGCAGCAGGTCCCGCAGCGCCACTCCGGTGAGGCGGCGGTAGCGCGCGATCGCGCAGCCGCTCTGCAACAGGTAGCCCGCGCTCATGCCGATCGCCATGCCCTTCGTCCCCAGCCAAGGGACGAAGAGGATATGCGCGACGCTCATCACGAGGAAGCTCGCCGCGGTGTTCCAGAAGATCCAGCGCACCATGCCGCGCCCCATGAGGTCGGCGTAGATCGTCTTCGCGACGGCCAATGCCATCGTCCCCGGCAAGAGGATCCAGAGCGCCGGCAGCGCCGGTAGGTACTCCGCGCGCACGATCCAGATGACCAGCGGCGCCGTGGCGGCAATGCCGATCGAGGCGAGGCCGCCCAAGGCGCAGAGGAAGCGCGCGACCGCCGGGGTCAGGGCGCGCGCCCGCTCCTGATCGCCCGCGACCTCGGCGAAGAGAATCGGCTCGACGGCGAGGGAGAGGGAGCGCACCAGGTCCGCGAAGGTGATCGCCATGCCGAAGAGCGCGATCTCGCGCCGAACGGCGGCGTCGTCCGTGGCCGTGAGCGCGACCAGCCACGGGATCAGCACGACGAACCCGAAGCGCGCATTCATCTCGCCGACGGCGGAGCAACCGTAGGCCCAGCGCGCCGTGCCCCAACTCTCGCGAAGCACCTCGCGATCGAAGCGCGGACGCAGGCGATAGAGCGCGCTCGCGCCGTGCAGGGCGAGGAGCAGGGAGCACGCGACGGCGAGCGTGCGCGCGGTGACGCCGAGCACGACGATGCGCTCGCCTTGCGCTCGATCGAGGCCGAAGGCGAACCAGCCGGCGAGGAAGAGCGAGAGGAAGCCCGCGGGGATCGCGAGCTCGACCAGGTTGAAGCGCGCGACGCGGCGCGCGACCAGCAGGGTCGTGTTCACGTACGAGCGCACGAGCAGCGCCGGTACGGTGGCGAGCGCGAGGCAGAGCAGCGGCAGCGACGCATCGAGGCGCAAGCCCATCGGGATGAGCCATGGCAGCGCCAGCGCCACGACCAGCACGCCGACGCTGGTTCCGAGCGCCAGACCGACGCCGCCCAGGCGCTCGAGTGAGAAGCGCTGCGAGCCGCCGAGATAGGTGATCGCCGTGGCGAAGCCCAGGTTCCCGAGGGACATCAAGAGCGGCGGCGCCTGCAGCAGCCAGTCGTAGGCCCCCTTCACCTCCGGCGCCATGCAGTAGACCAGCAGGAAGCCGGTGAGCGTCGCGAGCACTTGGCTCGCGAGCTGGGTGGCGACGGTGAAGGAAAGATTGCGGGCGAAGCCCATGATGCGGTGCGCGAGCTCGAGGACGGGTGCGCGCGAAACGAACCAGGATGCGGCGGCGGCGCGCGATTACAATCCCGCGTCGCTCGCCGATCCCCCACCCGATGCACCGCACCGGTTCCGCCGCATCCGGCCCAGAAGCCGGCTTCGCCTACCTAGCTTGGCGGACGAGCGGCCCGGACCCCGCATTCGACGAGCCCCTCCGAGTGGAGCTCGTCTGCGACGGAGAGAGCGCGGAGTGGCTCTCCGCCTCCATCGACGAGGACGCGACGAGCGCTGGAGGCTCCGAAGGCGAAGCGGCCGGGCGCGAAGACCTCGAAGAGGCCGAGCCCCTCACGCCTGCCGCGGCGCTGCGCGCGCGCTGCGGTTCGCGGCCGGTCCTCTGCGCCGACGCGCGCGCCGCGCAAGCCTGGTGGATGCGCGCGTATGGGCCCGAGGAAGCGCCGCCGCGCTGGATCGCGCTCGGCGCCCTGCGCGCGCTGCTCTTCCCCTCCGCGGACGAGGTCCCGCCGGGATGGTCGGGAGCGCCCCGTCCGGCGGCGCCGGATCTCGTCTCGCTCTCGGCCGCGGCGCTCCGAGAAGTGCTCGAGAGCTGGCTCGCGACGCACCTCGAGCGACCGGTCGAGGTGCGGCGCTTCGCGCTCTCGGCGTGGCGCCGCGCCGCGGAAGCCGCGCGCGCCGAGGAGCAGCCCTCCGCGGACCTGCTCGCCGCGCTGATCGCGCGCCTCGGCGCCGAAGAGCGCCGCCACGGAGAGCTCGAGAGCGAAGAGCGCCTGCCCGTCCCGGCGTCGCTCCTCGGGCGGGCGGAGCCGGCGTTCGCCGCGGGCCTCGCCGAGCTCCTGGAGGAACCGCCGCGCGCGCGACAGCGCAGCGTCCACGAGCTGCTGCCGCGTTCGGCCGAGGAGAAGTCCCTGGTCGAGCGCGTGTTCCGCGAGGCGCTGCCGCGCGCCTTGGGCTCGACCGCGGCGAGCGACGGAGCGCCGCTCTTCCGACCGGGTCAGCTCGAGCTCGCGCAGCGGATCGCCGAGGCCCACGCTGCGCAGGAATTCCTGCTCGTCGATGCGCCGACGGGCACGGGCAAGACCCTCGCCTACGCCGCCCCCTCGCTCCTCTTCGCGGTGAGCGCCGACGTCCGCGTCGGCATCTCGACCTACACGCGCACCTTGCAGGATCAGGCGTACTACCGCGAGCTGCCGCGCGCGGCGGAGCTGCTGGCGTCGCTCGGCTGGGCCGGAGAGCCGCGCATCGCCTTGCTGAAAGGGCGTTCGAACTACGTCTGCGCGCGCGTGTTGGGCTCGCTCGCGCCGGAGGCCGGCGATCCGCTGGAGGAGCACCTCGCGTGGGCCGCGATCGCGCTCTTCGCCCTCATCGATCCGCTCGGCGACTTCGATCGCCTGCCGCGCCACGCCTCTCTCGCGCTGCGCGACGAGCGCGCCTACGAGAGCGCGCTCGCGCGGCTCCGCAGCGAAGCCGCCGCCGAGCCGCTCTGCTGTCGTCGGCGCAGCGAGCGCGCGCGCTGTGCCGCGTTCGTCGCGCGGAAGCGCGCCGAGCGCGCGCACGTGATCGTCACCAATCACGCCTTCGTGCTGAGCGATCCGAGCTTCTTCGCGCACCTCGTCTTCGACGAATGCGATCACCTGCATCGCCAGACGGCCTCCAGCGCGAGCCGCGAGGTCGATGCGCGCGATCTGCGGCGCGAGGCGCGGCGACTCGCCGGACGCTCTGGACTGCTCGAGCGCCTGCACGCGCTCTTCCCCGGCTCCGCGCAGGAGCTCTACGGCGACCCCGTCGCCGAAGCGCTGCAGCGCGCGCGCGGCGCGGCCGCCGAGCTCGAGCTCGAGCTCGACGACTTCGAAGAGCGCGTGCGCGCGTTCCTGCTCTGGCGCAGCGCGCGGGAAGGCGAGCGACCTCGCGGCGCGCGCCACGAGCTCCTGCGCGAATACGGCGCCAGCGAGCTCGGCGAGCCGCTCGTCGCCGCGCAGCGCCGGCTCCTCGAGAAGTTCGGCGCGTTCTCGACGCAGCTCGCGACCTTGCAGGACGAGCTCGCGCACGAGAGCGGGCGCGGGGTCACGCGCTTGCGCGCGCGCCTCGCGCGCAGCCTGACGGGGCTCGGCGAGATCGCCGCCGACGTCTCGGCGTGGCTGCCGCTCGGCGACGACGGCCCGCGCTTCGATCCGGCGTACCACTACGACGTCGAGAGCGGCGAAGACGGCGGCTGGAAGCTCGTGCAGAAGATCCTGCTCCCGCAGGTCTACCTCGGGCGGCACCTCTTCCCGCGCCTCGGCCACGCCGTGCTGCTCTCGGCCTCGACCTGGCTGCGCGGCGGCTTCGACACGATGAAGGCCTACCTCGGCCTCGCCGCGCTCGAGCAGGCCGAGGCCGAGCGCGCGACGCGCGAGCCCGACGAGCGAGACAAGGATGGCGCGGCACCGCGCGCGGTCGCGACCTTCCGCGCGCCGAGCGCCTTCGACTACGAGCGTGCGGTGCTGGTCGTGCCCGAAGACGCGCCGCCCTACGCGAGCAGCGGCTTCGGCAAGCAGCGCTACCTCGACTACGTCGTGCGCTACCTGGGCTTCCTCGGCGAGCGCTCGCGCGGGCGCTTGCTCGGGCTCTTCACGAACGCGCAGGACCTCGAGGCCTGCGCGCGGCGCCTCGCGGCCTTCTTCCGCGCGCGCGGCATCCGCCTCTACTGGCAGGGCATGAGCGGGCGCTCGAAAGAAGAGCTCGCCGAGCTCTTCCGCGGCCGCGAGCCCGCGGTGCTGCTCGGGCTCGACACCTTCTGGTACGGCGTCGACTTCCCCGGCGAGACGCTCGAGCAGGTCGTGCTGGTGAAGCTCCCCTACGGCCCGATCGACCGCTTCCAGGAAGCCCAGGCGAACGCGCTCGGCGGCGACATCCACCGCCGGCACGTCTACCTACCGCACGCCTCGGCGATGTTCCGCCAGGGCTTCGGCCGCCTGCTGCGCCGCGCCGACGACCGCGGCGCCGTGCACGTGCTCGACCGCCGCATCCTGGAGGCGCGACACCGCTTCTTCCTGAACGAGCTCCCGGGCTACGACCAGACCGGGGGCACTCGGCCGCTCCTCTTCGTGGGAGCGAGCGGCGCGTGCGTCGAGCGAGCTCTGCTGCAATCCGGCCGCCTCGACGAGGTCCGCCGCCTCGGGCTCGACTTCGAATTCGAGACGGGGCGTGGGCCGCGGGGGGCGGGGGCCTACGAAGGGTCGGGCTAGGACTGGCCGATGCCTTGGCGGTCGACCGGCGGGGGCGGCGGGGTCTTGGTGAAGGTCGTGGTGCGCAGCGGATACTCGCTCCACTCCCACAGATACACGATTTCGCCGGTCTCGGGATCCTCGAACCGACCCAGGTAGATCCACTCTGCGGGAGCGAAAGCAATCGATACGATCGGGCTCGTATGCCCGATCTCGGCAGCGGAGATAGGCGACACGCAGAGAGTGAGCAGACCGAGAGCGACAGCGGCCTTGGACATGATTCGTTCCAGGGTTTGAAGGAGGGCGGGTCTCAGCAGCGCCACATCGCTGCGGAGTGGAGGCGCATTGCGCCCACCCCTCCTTTGTAGCCGTCGGAACTGCTAGCCCCAAGGCATCACGCCGCGCGCCAGAATGACCAATATTGCGTCTTCCTTCCCAGCAATACGGTCGAGGCCTCCTACATTCCGTAGGCGAGCCGGAGTCCCAGGTATGCCCGGCGATTTCCTCGCGTGAATCCCATAGGAAACCGAGCCCACGCTGGGGACAACCCGTGCTCCGGATGCGGCCGATCCAGGTTCTCGGCGATGAGCATCCCCTTAACAACCAACTCTGTTGCGGACGCAGGAGGCTCGACGTCATGGCCTACTACGTAGAGCGAAGAGGTGATCTCTGCAACGTTATCGTGCAGGTGAAGCAAGCCGCAGCGACTTGGCGGCAATGGGTCGTCATTCACGCCACGGAACTTGAACGTCGTATCGAACCCCGAGGCAACTTCGGCATCGCACCCAATGTCTCCCCGCTGAATATAGTCATCCTGAGGCCAATCGAATCCATAGGGAGACTTCTCATCACGCTGCCATCGCGCTGCACCCTCCCACTCAGCCTCCGTGGGCAGCCGAGCGTAAGCCCATGTAGCGACCGCGAAGGCGTCGTAGAAGTTCAAAAACCCCAGAGGCTTAGACTTGTCCTCGACCCGCCTCTGATTCACCATATCAAGCAGGACACGGTACGATTCGTCCCCAGGATGGACATAAGGAGGCCTCATGCCGTTGTCGACATACCACTGGAGAGATTGGCAGAAGCGCTCAAACCTACCAAACGAGAACTCCTGAACCTGCAGCCAATATGGGCCTTCGATCGAGATCCGGCGCATTCCCTTCGAGTTGAACGAGAGGCTCCGAACCTCAGTCTGACCCAGCGCCGTATTCACATCTCGAAACTCGACCCACCCAACCTCCTCATCCTCGAATCTCCAGGGAGCAGAAAGCGTGAGCTCCTCACCAATCAAACCCTGCTTACATTGGATGAGATAGCTGGCCGGCCGAGGCGCGTTAGGAACCGAATCAAAAATGACCCGCCAGAACCCCTCGTCCAACACAAAAACTGGGCCTGGCAGGATCTCGGGCACCATGGCCGAAGAAATGAACTCTCCGCGGGAATCAGACCTCTGGATACGCACATTCGGGAAGCCTGAAGGAGGCAGCGCGACGGCTCTCCCTCGAAGTCGCGCGTCTACGGACCTAATCCACGTGCCGTCTCCATCAAGACGGAGAAGGGCATCGCAGTAGCAGCGGGCGGCCCGAGCCTCGCGCTTGCCGATCCTGTCCGCAAGCCAGGATCGCAGGACATCCTGATGTGGGGCGAGGTCAGATGCCACGAATGACCCATCGTCGAGCGCAGCAATCAGAAGCGCATCGATGCCCTCTTCGCGCTGGTGCTCGAGAGCCTCCAGCACCCGTTCAAAGTTGCTCTTCGGCCAGAAGAGAACCGTGGCAAGCACGACCAAGGCCGCCGCCACCCCCGCCCCCACCCACAACCGATGCCTCTGCCGCGCCACGCGCCAAGCCAAGCGCAACCGCAGCCCCAGCGGCTCGCCGCGCGTGTCGAGTGAACGCCCCTCGCGGAAGCGCGCGAGCTCCTCCGCGAACGCGAGCGCGGTCTTCGTGCGCTGCCCCGGATCGCGCGCGAGCGCGCGCCGGAGGATCAGATCGAGCTCGGGCGGCAGGTGCTTCGCGCGCGTGCGCAACGGCGGAACCGTCTCCTCCTTGGCCTGGCGCAGCAGGTCGAGGAAGCGCTCGGCGCGGAAGATCGGCTGGCCGCAGAGCAGCTCGTAGAGGGTCGCCGCGAGACCGTAGACGTCGGAAGCAGGTGCGAGCGCGCCCTGGCCGCGCTGCAGGACCTCGGGTGCCACGTAGGGCAGCGTGCCGTGGATGCTGAGTCCCTGCTCGTCGCGCGGGCCCTGGAGCTGGGCCAAACCGAAGTCGATGAGGTAGGGATGCCCCTCCTTGTTCAGGAGGAGGTTGCTCGGCTTCACGTCGCCGTGGAGCACGCCTGCACGATGCGCGGCGTCGAGCCCGCGCGCGGCGGTCTCGATCATGCGGCAGCAGAGCTGCACGGGATCGACGGAGGCGCTCCCGGCCGCGGTGCAGTGGCGTCGCACGATCTCGAGAGGAGAGATCTGCTCCTGCGCCGCGAGCTCGAGGATGCGCTGCAGCGAGGGATGCGGCAGGTAGCCCATCACCAAGCAGAGGCCGCGGTCGGTGGTGAGGAGCTCGATCGCGCTCGCGATCGCGGGGTGTTGGAGTCCGCCGAGGAGCATCGACTCCTGCGCGAGCTTCTTGCGGTGCTCGCGCGACTGGCTGCGATCCGGGGGCAGCACCTTGATCGCGACGTCGCGGTTCAGCGACGGTTGCTCGGCGCGGTAGACGATGCCCTGACCGCCGCGCGCGATCTCCTCGATGAGGCGGTAGTTGCCGAGGCGCTGGTTCACGTCCAGGACGTCGGGCACCACCGAGAGCACCTGTCGATCGAGGTCGATCTGGCGCCGCAGCGCCTCGCGCGTCGCCTCGTCGGGAGCTTCGGCGAGGGCGCGATCGAGCGCGTCTTCGGCGCCCTCGAGATCGAGCTCGAGATAGCGGTCGAAGAGCTCGTCGACGACGTCGGGGTCGGGCGCGGTCATCCGCGGCGCTCGGCGTTCAGAGCCGGAGCAAGGACGGCTTGCCAGCGAACGACAGCGCTGTCAGGCGCTGCGCCAGCGAGCATCGGAGCGGCTGCATCTTCGAGTCCCGCGGCATCTCAGAGCTTGCCGTCGAGCAGCCGCACGAGGCGCGCGCGAGCGCGGCGATACGCCATGCGCACCTGGTTCGCCGTGGTGCCGGGCAAGCTCTCCGCGATGCGCTGGAACGAGTGCCCCATGTAGTGGCGCATCACGAAGACGTCGCGCAGCTCCTTCGGGAGCTGGTTCACGGCGTGGTCGACCAGCTCTTCGCGCTCGCGCGAGATGACGTCGTCCTCCGCGCTGGCATCGACGCGGAGCGGGATGCTCGTGCCGGGATCGAAGGGCTCGAAGCTCGAGGTGCGCTTCAGCGCGCCGTGGTAGTCGGACTTGCCGCGCAGCGTGTTCTCGACGATGGAGCTCAGCCACTGCAGGAGCTTCGCCTCGTCGGTGGCCTCGAGCTGCGGGACGGCCTGCAAGGCGCTCAGGAACACCTCCTGCACGATGTCCTGCGACTCCATGTACTGGCGGAGCTGCGGCCCGAGCCGCGCGCGCACGATGCGCAGCACGCGGCCCTTGTGGCGCGCGAGGAGCTCGCTCATCGCCACCCGGTCGCCGTGGAGGGCGAGGTCCAGGAGGTGGAGCGTCTGCGAATGCGAGAAGGCCATGCCGGCGGAGGCGGACGGAGGGACGGAGCGGCAGCCAATGTAGCGCCTCCCCGCCTCCACACCTAGGGATGGGATGACCATCCCCTCGTGAAGGTCGTGCGTTCGCACCTCCACCGCCCACGCGCCACCATAAAAAAGCCGGCCGCGCCGACGCGCGGACGCCTCTTCCCGCGACGCCGCCCCGCTCCCGAGGATCGGTGGGGGAACGGGGCGGGCCCCGAGATGCGCATACGGACCACGCGGCCGGCGAGCCGGCCGAGGGGTTCGAGAAGACCGGAGTAGCTCTGCCCGGACGGAGTCGCCTCCGCGCCAGGCATCCTTGTGGGGGGGAAAACGCGACGAAAGCGGTCGTCCGAGTTCGATTTTTTTTTCGGGGACCGGAGCTCTGGCGGCGGCGAACCGGGGTCGGGCCGCGGGCCGAGAGCGGTCTCCCCCCGTTCCCGCCTCGGGGCGGGCGCGGGTCTACGGCGCCAGCAGCCCGAAGCGCTCCCACCAGGAGCGGAGCACCGGCAAGGTGCGCGACCCGCCCTTTCGAGCCCCCTTCCGCACCAGCTCCGCGAAGGGCCCCGAGGCGACGACCCGACCGCCGCCTGACCCGCCGCCCGGCCCGAGGTCGACGATCCAGTCGGCCTCCCCCATCACCTCGGCGCTGTGCTCGATCACGAAGAGCGAGTCGCCGCGCTCCACCAGCCGGTGGAACACCCGGACCAGCTTCCGCACGTCGGAGAGCGAGAGCCCCGTGGTGGGCTCGTCGAGGATGTACACCGCCCGCCCTCGCGGCGCCTTCCCGAGCTCCTGGGCGAGCTTCACCCGCTGCGCCTCGCCGCCGGAGAGCGTCGGGCTCTCCTGGCCGAGGCTGAGATAGCCGAGACCGACCTCGCAGAGCACCTCGAGGAAACTCCGGATGCGCGGGTGGTTCGCGAAGACCTCACGCGCCTGCTCCAGCGTGAGCCCGAGCACGTCGGCGATGGAGAGCCCGCCCCACTTGATCTCCAGGGTCTCCTGATGGAAGCGCCGCCCCCCGCACGCGGTGCAGGGCACGCGCGCCGCGGGCAGGAAGCTCATCTCGACGCTCGCTTCGCCGTGCCCCTGGCAGGTCTCGCAGCGCCCGCCCTTCACGTTGAACGAGAAGCGTCCCGGACCATAGCCGCGGGAAGCGGCCTCCGGGCTGCGCGCGAAGAGGGCGCGGATCTCGTCGAAGATCCCGACGTAGGTCGCCGGGATCGAACGCGGGGATCGCCCGATCGGCGTCTGGTCCACCTCGAGCACGCGCTCGATGGGCACCGTGGAGCTCAGAGCCTCGCAGGCGACGGGCCGGCCTTGGCGCAGGCTCTCCAGGAGCACTTCGCGCACCAGCGTCGACTTGCCCGAGCCGGAGACCCCGGTGAACACGGTGAGCGCGCCGAGCGGCACGCGCAGATCGACGCCGTCCAGGTTGTGCTTGCGGGCGCCGCGGAGCTCGAGCCACGGACCATCGGCGGGCGGCGCAGCGCGCCGATTGCTCCGCCCGCGCCCGTTGCCCGCGAGCGCGCGCCCCGTCGGGCTCTGGGCATCGGCGCGCAAGCTCGCGGGATCGCCTTGGTGCACGATGCGCCCGCCCCACTTCCCTGCACCGGGACCGAGCTCGATCACGTGGTCGGCGCGCGCGATGGTCTCCTCGTCGTGCTCGACGACGACGACCGTGTTGCCGCGATCGCGAAGCTGGGTCAGCGTGCCCATCAGGCTCGCGTGATCGGAGGGATGCAGGCCGATGGTCGGCTCGTCGAGCACGTAGAGCGCGCCGCAGGTGTTCGAACCGAGCGACGCGGCGATGCGGATGCGCTGGGCCTCGCCGCCGGAGAGCGTGGGCCCCGGTCGATCGAGGCGCAGGTAATCGAGGCCGACGTCGCGGAGGAAGCGCAGGCGCGGCTCGAGCTCGCGCTTCACGCGCGCCCACACTTCGCCGGCGCCGCCACCGCCGAAGGTCTTCGGTGTCGTGCGCGCGACCCACTGCGCCATCTCGCTCACGGTCAGCGCCGCGAGCTCGGGCAGGCTGCGGCTCGCGACGCGGACGGCGCGCGAAGCCGGGTTCAAGCGCGCGCCGTCGCACGCCGGACAGCTCACGACCGCCCGCAGCTCCTCCAACACCTCGCCGCCGTTCTTCGAGCGGAAGAGCTCGAGCTGGGCGAGCAGCCCGAGGAAGTCCTCCGTGCCGTGCAGCACCTGCGCACGTTGCTTCGCGCCGAGCTTGCTCCACGGCCGGCCGAGCGAGAATCCGAGCGCATCCTCGACCTGCACCGCGAAGCGCGCGGCGTAGGACTTCGGAAACGGCTTCGCGAGCAGCGCGGGGATCGCGCCATCGTCGAGGCGGCGCTCGGGGTGCGCGACGAGCTTCGCTTCGTCGAAGACCTCGCGCGCACCCGAGCCGCTGCAGGCGTCGCAGCGCCCGTGGCGCGAGTTGAAGGAGAAGCGCCGCGGATCGGGGGCCGGGAAGCCGATGCTGCACGCGAGACAGAAGGAACGCGTGGAGAAGGTGTGCTGCCGCCCCTTCGCGACGGCGAAGAGCGTGCCTTCGCCGATCGCCAGCGCGCGCGCGACGAGGGCGCGCACCTCGTCTCCGCGCGCGCCCTTCGCGAGGACGCCGACCTCGGCGTCGATGTCGTGCTCGGCGTAGCGATCGAGCGCGGGCGCCGGCCGCACCGCGACCGACGTGCGATCCACGCGCGCGCGCTCGATGCCGTCCGCGTGCAGCGCGTCGAAGATCTCCTTGTGGAAGCCCTTCTTGCCCACGATGACGGGTGCCAGCAGCTCCAGCCGCTGCGCGGCGGCGAGCTGCGAGACGCGCGCGCCGATCTGCTCCTCGCTCGCCGGTTCCACCGCCGCTCCGCAGCGCGTGCAATGCTGCACGCCGACCTTGGTGAAGAGCAGGCGGAGGCCGTGCCAGAGCTCGGTGATCGTGGCGACGGTGGAGTTGGCACCTGAGCGAGTGGTGCGCTGCTCGATCGCGATCGCCGGCGGCACACCATCGATGCGATCCACGTCGGCGCGCGCGAGCTGCCCGATGAACTGCCGCGCGTAGGGCGAGAGCGTGTCGAGGTAGCGCCGCTGCCCTTCCTGGAAGAGCACGTCGAACGCGAGCGTGGACTTGCCCGAGCCCGAGACGCCGGTGACGACGCAGAGCTTCTCGCGCGGGATCTCGAGATGGAGATCGCGCAGGTTGTTCTCGCGCACGCCGGAGAGCGCGATCACGCGCTGCGCGCGCTCCGCCGCGGCGCGCCCCGCGGCGGGCGCGGCGACGGCCAGCGGCGGACGCACGAGCGCGTCCTTCTTCCGCAGCCAGATCCCGGTCGCCGAGGCCTCGTTGCGGCGCAGCTCCTGCGGCGTTCCCGCCCCCACCAGAGCGCCGCCCGCGACGCCGCCCTCGGGTCCGAGATCGACGACCCAGTCCGCCGCGTCGATCAAGTCGAGGTGATGCTCGATCGCGATCACCGTGTCACCGCGCTCGAGCAGGAGCTGGAACGCGCGGAAGAGCTTCTCGATGTCCGCGCCGTGGAGCCCCGTGCTCGGCTCATCGAAGAGATAGAGCGTGCCGCGTTTCGCGCGCCGAGCGCGCGGGGTTCCGCCGCTCGCGAGCGCCGCGACGATCTTCAGGCGCTGCGCTTCACCGCCGGAGAGCGAAGCGATGCTCTGGCCGAGGCGCAGGTACTCGAGCCCCACTTCGCATCCGAGATCGAGCTTCGCGGCGGCCTTCGGCGCGCGCGCGCGCAGCCACGTGCGCGCCTCGTCGAGCGTGAGCGACAGAACCTCGTCCACGCTGCGGCCGTCGCACTCGACCTTCAGTACTTCGTCCTGGAAGCGCGTGCCCTCGCACGCCGGGCACGGCGTCTCGACGTCGGCGAGGAACTGCATCTCGATGCGCTCGACGCCCAAGCCCTCGCAGGTCTCGCAGCGCCCGCCCGGCGTGTTGAACGAGAAGGTCGAAGCGCTGAACCCGCGCGCGCGCGCCGCCGGCGTCGCGGCGAAGAGCTCGCGCACATCGCCCCACACGTGCAGCGCGGTGGCGAGGCAGCTCTTGCCCGTGCGCATCGGACCGCCCGCATCGACCCACACGACCTCCGCGAGCCGATCGAGCCCCTCGATCGCGCGCACCGCTCCGGGCTCGGAGACGGCTTCGCCGCGCGCGCGCCGCGCGTTGCGGTAGAGCACGGTCTCCAGCAGCGTCGACTTGCCCGAGCCCGAGACCCCCGACAGGCACGAGAAGCGCCCGAGCGGGAACTCGACGTCGATGTCGCGCAGGTTGTGCGCCGCGGCACCGCGGATGACCAGACGCCCCGCGCTCCAGAGCGCCCCGCGCTCGCGCCGCTCGAGGCGGATCCCCTCGCGCAGCACGCGCGCGGTCGCCGAGCGCGGATGCGCGAGGACTTGCTGCAGGTCGCCGGAGACGAGGAGCTCGCCGCCGAGCTCGCCCGAGCCCGGCCCGAGATCCACCAGATGGTCTGCGGCGCGCAGCACGTCCTCCTCGTGCTCGACCACGACCGCGGTGTTTCCCGCGTCGACGAGGCGGCGCAGGATCGCGAGCAGGCGCTCGTTGTCGCGGGGGTGGAGTCCGACGCTCGGCTCATCGAGCACGAAGAGCGTGCCGACCAGGCGCGAGCCCACGGCGGCGGTGAGGTTCACGCGCTGCATCTCGCCGCCGGAGAGCGTGCGCGACTGACGGTCGAGCGTGAGATAGCCGAGCCCGACCTCGAGCAGGTAACCGAGACGCGAGACGACCTCGTCGTGCACGGCGCGCAGGTTCTTCTCCTCGTGCGCCGGGATCTCGACGGCGCCGAAGAAGCGCGCCGCCTCCTCGATCGTGAGCCGCGCGACGGCGGCGACGTCCTTGCCGCGGAGACGCACCTTCAGCGCCGCGGGCTGGAGCCCCGTGGCCTGGCAATCGGCGCACGGCTGATAGGTGCGATAGCGCGAGAGCAGCACGCGCACGTGCATCTTGTAGGCGCGCGTCTCCATCCACGCGAACCACGGCTCGATGCCGAACCAGACGCCGGCCTCGTAGCCGCCGGGCTCGCCCTTCCAGAGCAAGCGCCGCTCTTCTTCGCCGAGCTCTGCATACGGCGTCGCGAGATCGATGCCGCGGCGCTCCAAGAACGCGCGGAGCTGCCGGCGCTCCCACGTCGTCGACGGCGTGGTGAGCGGCTTCAGCGCGCCCTTGCCCACGCCGAGCCGCGGGTTCGGCACGACGAGCTCGGGGTCGATCTCGATCACGCGCCCGAAGCCGTGACAGCGCGGGCACGCCCCCTGCGCATCGTTGAACGAGAGCTGCTGCGGCGTCGGCGGTCGATAGCTGAGCGCGCACGGCAAGCAACGCAGCTCGGTCCCGTGGCGCTGCACGTGGCCTTGCTCGTCGACGAGCGCCAAGCGCCCTTGCCCGAGCGAGAACGACTGCTCGATCGCGTCGAGCAGACGCGCGCGCTTCTCGGGTCCGAGTGGAACGCGATCGAGCACCGCGATCCAATCGCCGAGCGGCGGCGCGTCTTCGCCCTCGAGCTTCCTCAGCGCACCACCGGCGTAGATGCGGCGGACCCCCCAGCCGATCAAGCGCCGGCGCGTCTCCTCCGCATCGTGCGCCTCGACATCGAAGCCCACGAGCAGCTCTCCGCCGCCGCGCTGCAGCGCTTCATCCGCGATCTCCGCGGGGAACAAGCGGCGCACGGGCCGATCGCAGCGATCGCAGTGCCGCACACCCAGGCGCGCGAAGAGCAGCTTCACGTAGTCGTTGAGCTCGGTCACCGTCGCGACGGTGGAACGCGACGAGCGCACGCGATTGCCCTGCTCGATCGCCACCGCGGGCGGGATGCCTTCCACCGCATCGACGGCGGGGCGTTCCATGCGATCGAGGAACTGCCGCGCGTACGCCGAGAAGGTCTCGACGTAGCGCCGCTGTCCTTCGGCGAAGAGCGTGTCGAACGCGAGCGAGCTCTTGCCGGAGCCGCTCGGCCCCGTCACGACGGAGAGCTTCCCCAGCGGGAAGGCGACATCGAAGCCCTTCAGGTTGTGCTGGCGGCAACCGCGCAGGACGATTTCGGCCATCGTGATCTCGGTCTTGGGGGGCGGAGATCATCGAGCATCCCGAGCGCGGCGCAAGCGCCGCGGGCACCGCTGCGACAGGTGGAACTTCCTTCCGCCGCGCCGAGCTTCGGACCGCGGCGGCGCGTAGCGACCGAGCACGGAGGAGTTCTGGAGCGAAAGTTCTTCGGAAAGGGGCGCCTTCTCAACCGAACCGCGCGCGGGAGCTGCCCGGATGGGCTATGCATCCAGACTCTCCTCGCGCTCACGCAGATCGCGACCGAGCCCTCCCCCCAACACCGGTTCCACGATGTCTGCACGAACGAAGGTTTCCGCTCCGCCTCGCCGCTGGCTCCCCTCGGCGACCGCCGTCCGGCTTTGGTCGAAGAATCAGAGCCTGATGATCCGCTTCGACGTCGGCACGAGCGATCTGGCGTTCTTCCTCGGCGCGTATTGCGCGACGCGGATCGGCGGCGATCTCATCGCGCTCGACTCCTGGTCCATTTCCCTGGGTTGGATCAGCGCCATCGCGGCGCGCATGAGCATCGGGGCGCTGAACGACGCGATCGATGTCGAGAAGGACCGGCAACACCCGTCGCGCTGCTACGGCCCCGTCGCGGCCGGCCGGGTCACGGTCCGCGCGGCGCTGCTCTGGTGGGCTCTGCTCTCGTGCATCGCCATCGCATGCGCCTGCGAGACCAATCCCATCTTCGCGGCCGTGGCCCTGCCGGCCTGGTTCATCGGCAGCGCTCACGCGGCATCCCCGATCAAGGCGCGCCAAGTCGAAGCGCTGCGCGTGCTCGCCCCGTCGCTCGGCTGCCCGCTGCACCTCGCCCTCGGCTGGTGCGCCATCGGCTCCATCAAGGTCCCGCCGCTGCTCCTGCTCCTCGGCGTCTGGATGCTCGGCGCCTTCTTGCTCTCGACGAGCCGTCTCGGCGAAGCGTGCAGCGCTCACATGCGCGGCGTACGCGTCGATGAGCGCTCGCATCTCGCGAAGGGGATCTCCTGCGCGATCGGCTACGGAATCGGCGGCCTCGTCAGCGCGGCCATCGTCGCCGCGGCGCTGCGAGTAGAGCTCCTGCTCGCCGCGCCCTTCGCTCTGGCGCTCGGCGGCTATTACCTCTCGATCGCCAGCCGCAAGGGCACGCAGGGCATCGCCTTCTCCAGCTTGCGGAAGGAGCCGGTCTTCCTCGCGCTCGCCGTAGCTCTCCTCGCCGTGACCCTGAACTCGAGTTTCTCCAACATCCCCACGCTCCAGGAGTGGGTCGGGAGCGTGTCGCTCGCGCGCTGATCCGATTCGCTTCAACGTCCGGGAGTGCGGAATCGAACGCCCGAGTTCTGCGGATAGAGGAGGACATCGACTTCGACGTCGACGCGCAGGACGGAACCGCCGCGCTCGACATCGAGCGCGATCGTCCCGCCATTCAGGTAGTAGGGTGCGCCCGTGAAGCGCGGCTGCACCTCTTCGACCTTCTCGAAGCGCTTGCCGCCGATCCCGACGATGAGGTCGCCTTGCGCGAGACCGGCGCGCGAGGCGCGCCCCGCGGGATCCTGCAGCTCGACGCGCACCGCGAGCTTCGGTGCGGCGTTCGGATTCGCGGGGCCGAACACGAGCTCCGACGTGCCCGGAACGGAGAAGGTCTCGCGCCGCGCGCCGCCGGGGCCGCGCTCCTGCAGCTCCGCTTCATAGCGCCCGGTCGGCAGGCCCGCGAGCTCACCGACGCCGTTCGTGACGGAGAAGCTCGTGCGGAAGCTCGACGAGGGATCGTCGGCGCGCCACACCGAACCGCGATACGACTGTCCCTGCTGTGCGTCGGCGACGCGCACGGCGATCGTGTGCAGCTCGGGCAGCGCGACGGAGCGCTCCTGACGACCGGGGCGCAGCTCGATCATCTCCTCGTGCAGCGGGAAGAAGTTCCAATCCCGCTGCGAGCCGCGCACGATCAACTTGTAGCGCCCGGCGCGGAGCGGCCCGAACGCGAGCTCGGTGGAATCGCCCAGCATCGACGAGGGCTCTTCCTCCTGCGGCTCGCTCTCGTTGGTACGCTCGACCTGCAGCGCGACTTGGATCATGACGCCTTTCGGCGCGGGCCCGCGCATGCGCACGAGGACGAACGCGGGCTCGGCGTAGCGCAGCTCGAGCCGCTCTTCCTGCAGCGGCTTATAGCTCACTTGCAGCGCGCCGAGCCGCGGACTCTGCACATGGGCGGTGAAGCTCCCGTCGTTCGCCTTCTCGAGCAGCTTCGCCGAATGGACGAGCCACCAGCGCCCTTCGCCCGCGGAGACGCAGGCCACGTTCTCGCCGGGGCCCCGCTCTCCTCGCGTCTGCACGCGGAGTGAGGCGTCGAGCTGCGCGAGACCTGCGCCGTCCAGGACCACGGCTTCGAGCACGCGAGCGCCCGCGTCGAGTGCGAGGTCCAAGTCCACGCGCAGCTCGCCACTCGGCACCTCGATGTCGCGCTCGTGGAGGAGCATCCCGCGCGCGAGGCGCACGCGCAGCTTGTGCTTGCCGGGCTTCAAGCCCGTCGCGCGATAGCGCAGCTCGCCTTCGATCTCCTCGATCTCCACCGAGCGGCCGCGCCGGTTGTACCCGCCGTAGTACTCCCACTCCATGCCCTGGACGGCGTTGCCGTCCTGCACTTCGACGCTGATCGCTCGGCTGCCGAAGCGCGTCACGACCTCTCCGCTCAACACGCCGACGACGCGTGCTTCCTCGCGCAGCAGGAGCTCGACCGTCGGCGCGGCGACGCCTGCATCCACCACGACGGCGACGGTCTCGGAAGTCGGCGCTTGGCCGGGCTTCACGCGCGCGCGCAGGGTGTAGGAGCCGGGCGGCATCCAGACCCAGGGTTCCTCCTGCGTCCAGAGCCGCTGCTCTTCGCCTTGGTTCGGCGTGATGACGTCGATGCAGGCGCGCGCGAGCGGAGCCCCTGAGGGATCCTTCACGGCGATGGACAGGCGCTCCAAGCGAGTCCCGGCGAAGTCGACCTTCTGCCCGGGCCACGCGCGCGGATCCTCGGCGATCGTCGAACGCAGACGCCAGCCCTTCGCGTAGGCCTCGATGCGCCAGGACTCCGAGCTCAGTCCTTCGAGGCGATAGGCGCCGCTGTCGTCCGAGAGGACCTCGCGCAACTTGCCGTCTTGCCGCGCGAATTGTTGTGCGGTCTGTCGCAGCATGCGCTGCAGGTCGACCGGCGGCGCGCTGCCATCGCGAGGCCATTGGGCCATGTCGTCGAGCTGGCGCTCGCGCCAGAAGTTCTCTCCGGTCGGCCGGGCGCGGACCAAGACCCCTGCAATCGGCTGGCCGGCGGTGTCGCGCACGACCCCCGTGATCGCCGCCGAGGAGATCGCCTTCGCGCTCGCCTCGGCGACCGCGGGAGCGCTCGCCGCTTCCGCCGCGATCTCGGCGCTCGCCTCGACGGCGCGGATCGCCGCCAGATCGAGAGCTTCGCTCTCGCTGCCGGCGCGCGCGACCTGATTCGAAGCGCCGAGCCAGGCTCCGTCCCCGGCGGCCGAGAGCGACGGGCCTGCGCTGCGCGAGAGCTGCGCAGGACCGCGATCGGCGAGCGCGTGATCCTCCGCGAAGGGAGCCATCACGGCCCCCGCCATGTACGCCCCGAGGAGCGCGACACCGAGACCGATAAGTACGAGAGGTTTCGAGAGATCCATGACGGGCCGGGCTCGCGAGGCGGATGGGGCAGTCCCTCCACGCTCGCTGGGCCCGGCTCGGCGGTCAAGCGGGCCTCAGCGGATGCGCGTCCGCAGCGCGTCGGAAGAGGCGAGCCCGCTCGGTGAGAGCAGGAGGTACTGCCAGTAGAGCTCGACCCCGAAGGCTGTCGATGGGAGCACGAACGAGGGCGCGAAGACGCCGCCCGCGTTGGTCACGCCCGAAGCGACCTCGATCAGCACCAGCGGGTCGAGGAGCAGCGTGCAGCCCGAGGGCGAGAGCGGCAGCGGGATCGGCTGGGCCGCGAGACCGATCGACGCGAAGAGCCGGGCCGAGACCCCCGGAGGCGCGCTGGAGAGATTCACCGCGACGCCGCGATGGCCGGCGATCCACAGGCCGCCGGCGAAACTCGCGACGCCGCGGATCTCGCCGCCGCAGGTGGGCCCGAGGCGCTGCGGGATCGCCGCGGGATCGAAGTGGTACTCGGCGATCTCCACGCGATCCTGTGCGCGATCGACGGTGAACCCGATGAGGAATCGCTGGTCGTCGTTGTCGAAGCACAGCGCCGGCTCGTGCGGGGTCTCGCCGCTCGCGACCGCTCGCACATCGAAGCGCTCGGCGGCGAGCCCGTCGTCGCCGAGGCGCACCGCGCGCGAGCCGAAGGCCGCGTCGCGATACGCGAGCATCCAGAGGGAGCCACCGTCGTCATCGAACGCCACCGAGCGCGCTTCGCGGAAGCTGAGGTTCGGTGTCGCACCAGCATCGACGACCACGCGCAGCGGACCGACGGAGGGCGAGCCTCCTTCGATCCAATCCAGTCGCCTCGCGCTGATGCGCGATCCCGTCGGGGCGAGATCGGTGGCGGTCGAGAAGCGCTCGACGAAGGCGACGAGAAAGCGCCCTTCACGGCCGTCGACGGCTGGAGAGATGTCCTGCAGGCCAACGCTCGGACTGCCCAGCGACACGTGCGTGGTCGCCACGGCGGTGGCCGAGATGCGACGCGCGAGCACGTTCCAGAGGTTCGACGCATTCTCCTGCCAGGCGACCACCCAGCCGAGACCGGTCCCATCGCTCTGCCGCACCACGGCGGGTGCCTCGGCATCGATGCTGCCGTTGCCGCCGACGCCGACCTGCGTGCCGAAGGTCGCGGTCGACGCGTCGAGGAGGCGCGCGAAGACGCGCGACGTCGGCGTGTTGCCGAAGTCGGTGGCCACGTCGCGGCGCCAGACGAGGAGCGCCTGCGCATCCGCGGTGAAGCTCGCCGTGCCCGAGATCACCGGCACGGAGTCCTGCTCATTCACACCGCGCGACAAGCTCGCGATCGTGCCCGAATTCAGGACATCCGAATCCTGATCGTGCAGGTACACGCTCACGCTCGAGAAATTCGCTGCGGGGAACTGGCGCTCGAAAGCGATGGCATAGCGGTTCGCTCCGCCGACGGCGGCGACGCGCGGATGCACCGTGCTGCGATCCGCGCCGAGGTCGGCCCAGATCTGGGTCGTCGACAGCAGGTCGTCCGAGGTCACGCGCGCGAACGCGTCGCTGTCGGTCGCCGAGGACCAGCGCTCGTAGGTCGTGCAGATCTCGTTCGTCTCATCGTTGCGCACGAGATCGGCGTTCTGATGCCGCGCCGAACCGCCGTCGATGATGACGCTGCGGATCAACGGGTCGACGACGAGCGGCAGCGCGGCGTCGCGGAGGAACTCCTCATCGACGACGAGGCGGATCAGCTCGCCGTCCCAGCCGCTGCGCACCGGCGCGGACTCACCGCGCGCATCGAACACCTGCGCTGCGCCGTAGCTCAGGATCGGCGTGCCGCTCTCGTCGCAGAACAGGAGCTCGCCGTGCTGCGGCGCGCGATGCGCCGCGCGCAGCGGAGTCTCGACGGTCCCTTCGATCACGAGATCGCCGCTGCCGCTCGGAAGCTTCGGCAGCACGAAGCTCTGCTCCACTCCTTCGGCGCGGAGATCATAGGCCTCCACCAGCGCGTCGCCGTGGGAGCGTTCGAAGCGCAGCGGAGAGCAGCTCTCGCGCTCGCCGGGTAATGCCGCGGAAGCCGCCCCTTCGGTGCGTCCGCAGCGCGTGGTGGTCCAGCACAGCGGCAGGTTCACGGGATACTCCCGACCGAGGACTGGGTAGAACGCGAAGCGCGGCGCGAAGCTCGCCTTCCAGTCGGGTCCGGCGGCCCAGAGCCGCTCGAGGCTCGGCTCGGCGTCGCCGGAGGGAAGTTCGTGCAGGGGGACGAGGACGCCGGTATCGCCGCGCGTCACCGCGCCCGCGGAACTCGACTCCTGGCCCGCGGCGATGCTGACGAGGAGTGCGGCGGCGATGGCGCCGCGAGAGAGAGAAGGATGCATGGGTTCTGACTCCGGATCTGGTGCGCCGGGAAGTGGCGCGTCGGAGCCTGCAGCGGCGGCGGCGATCGCCAGCGGACAAAGCGCGGGCTGGGCAGCCGCCGAGGCGAGTGACAAACTCTCGCGCCCCCTCGCGAAACCTACGCATGAGCTCGCCCGATGAAGCCCCCGTCCTGCTCGAAGTCGCCCCGCGCCTCGCCGCGGCCGAAGTCGTGCGCCACGTCCTCGCGACGCACGAGATCGGTTGCTGGGTGAAGCCGCAGCGGCCCGAGAAGCGGCGTTGGTTCCATGCGACGCTGGGACTGCATCAGGGCCCCTGCGAGATCTGGGTGCTGCAAGCGAACCTGGAGGACGCGCGCGAAGCGCTGCGCGAAGCGCGCGAGGCCGGCAAGGAGCTCGCCGAGCGCGAGGACGAGCTCTTCGGACCGGAAGAGCCGTGAGCGGATCGCGCCTCCGCGGCGCGTTCGGGTGGAGCGCGCTGCTGCTCCTCGCGCATCTCGCGGCACTCCTTCCCCTCGCGCGACAGACACCGGTCACCACCGACGAGCCGGTGCTCTTCGGCGGCGGACGCGTGATCCTGGAGCAGGGCTGGGACGATCCCTACACGCGCTTCCAGGGACCGCTGCCGCTCTACGCGAACCAGATCTTCGCGCGCGACCGCAGCCTCGCCGATCTCGGACAGGAGACCATCGCGCGCGGGCGCTACGGATTGCTCTTCTTCGCCGCGCTCGGCGGACTCGTGCTCGCGCTATGGGCCCGAGAGGCCTTCGGCCCCTCCGCGCAGCTCCTCGTGCTCTGCGCTTGGGCGCCGCAGCCGCTGTTGCTCGGCTACGGCGCGTTGCTCGCCGTCGATGTCGCGTTCACCGCGTGCTTGCTGCTCGCGCTCTATCTCCTCTGGCGCTGGATGTGCCGGCCGAGCGCGGCGCGCCTCCTGCTCGCCGGCGCGAGCTTCGGCGCCGCGTGCGCGACGAAGTATCTCGCGCTGCTCTGCGCTCCCGTGGTCGCGCTGGCCGTGATCGCGCGCCTCACGCTCGCGCGCGATCGAGCCGAAACCCCGTTCGCCAAGCGCGCGACGCACGCGCTGCTCGCACTCGGCACCTACGCGGCGTGCGCGCTCCTCGCTCTACACGCGGCCTACGGCTTCCGCCCCGGCTTCGCACCGCGAGAGGCATCGGTCTATCGCAGCGCGATGGTGCGCACTTGGATCGAGCGCCCGCTCGTGGGCTCGATGCTGGCGCTGCTGCCCCGCCCCTTCCTCGAGGGCGTCGACTTCCAGTTCCACGTCTCGCGCGACGAGCATCAGATCTACCTGCGCGGTCGCTACGCGGTGGGCCATCCGAGCTATTACGTCGAAGCGCTCGCGACCAAGACGCCCGAGACCCTCGGCGTGTTGCTCGGCGCCGCGTTGCTCTGCGCCGCGTGGCGCCGCCGCGCGCGGGTGCCGGTCGATGCGAACGCGCGAGCGGCCGTGCTCCTCGCGCTCGCCACGGCGAGCTTCGCGCTGCTCTATCTCTCGTTCTTCAATCGCGTGCAGGTGGGCATCCGCTACGTGCTGCCCCTGGTCCCGCTCGCCTGCTTCGTCGGCGCCTCCGCCGTGCGCGGCGAGCTGCGCCGCTCTTCGGCGCTGGCCGCGGTGCTCCTGCTGGTGGTCGGCAGCGCGGAGAGCGCTTCGCGCTGGCCGCACCTCCTCTCCTACTTCAATCGCAGCTCGGGTGGACCGGCCGCGGGCTGGCGCTGGTTCCAGGACTCGAACGTCGACTGGAGCGAGAACACACAGCGCGGCCCGCAGCTCCTCGCCGCGCGCCACGGCACGAGCTTCGCCGTCCTCGGGGCGGGCGACGGACCGCGCTTCGGGCGCTTCGCGATCCACGCGTTCCAGCTCGGCACGCGCGACCCGCGCGACGACTCGCGCGCCTACACGTGGCTCGCGCCCTTCGAGCCGATCGACCACGTCGGGGCGGCGTGGCTGCTCTTCGAGGTCGAGCGCGCCGCGTTCGAACGCGCCGCGAGTGACGCGAGCGATCCGCGGCGCCGGCGCGACTATGCGGCGGCCCTCACCGGAGCCGGGGAGCTCGAGGCGGCGAAGGTCGTGCTCGGCGAGCTCCGCGGCCAGCTCGAACAGGCCGACGTCGCGGCGTTCTCGCACTTGGTCTTCCACGACCGCGCGAGCCTGCCGACGCGCGAGCGGGCGCTCCTCGACGCGCAGTCCTGGGCCCAGCTCGGGCGCCTCGACCGCGTGCAGGAGATCCTCGACGCTCCGGAGCTACGCGGCCTGCCGGAGGTGAAGCGCGAGGTGATCCTGGCCCTGGTCGGGCAGGGCCGGCGGCGGGAGGCGATCGAGCGCCTGGAGCAGAGCGAGGACCTGCACACGGACGAGCTTTGCGTCGTGCTACTCTTCCATCTCTACAGCGAAGTGGCGCGCTTCGCCGATGCGATCCGCTGGGTCGAGCCCCGCCTCGACTCGCTGTCCCCGGCGCTGCGGGAGCAGGTGGAGCGGAAGCTCGAAGAGCAGCGCGAGCTCCGCGACGTCACCGAACGCTACCACCGCCTCCGATGAACTCCGCTCCCAGCGAATCGCACGACTCCCGCCGCGCCGTCGATCCGCGCCACGCGGCGCCGATCCCCGCCGGCCGACCGCGGACGATCGTCGTGATGCCGGCCTACAACGCGGCGCGCACCTTGGAGGCCACCTTCGAGCGCATCCCGCCCGGAGCTTGCGACGCGATCGTGCTCGTCGACGACAAGAGCCGCGACGAGACCCCCGAGGTCGCCGAGCGTCTGAACCTCGACGTCATCCGCCACCGCCACAATCGCGGCTACGGCGGCAACCAGAAGACCTGCTACACGCGCGCGCTCGAGCTCGGCGCCGAGATCGTGGTGATGGTGCACCCCGACAACCAATACGACCCGAGCATCATCCCGGACCTGGTCGAGCCCATCGCCGCCGGCCGCGCGAAGTGGGTGATGGCCTCGCGCTTCCTCGGCGATCCGCTCGCGGGCGGCATGCCGCGCTACAAGTTCTATTTCAATCGCTGCCTCACCTGGATGCAGAACCTGGCCCTCGGGGTGAAGCTCAGCGAGTACCACACCGGCTATCGCGCGTTCCATCGCGACGCGCTGCTCGCGGTGAACTTCGAGGCGAACTCCGAAGGCTTCGTCTTCGACAACGAGATCATCGTGCAGATGCTGCTCGCGAAGATGCCGTGCGAGGAAGTGCCGGTGCGCACGCACTACGCCACCGACTCCAGCTCGGTCGGCTTCGGCACGAGCTTGGTCTACGGCTTCGGCTGCCTGCGCGTGACGCTGCAGTATTACCTGCATCGCTGGGGCCTGATCCGCTTGAAGCGCTTCCCGCAGCGCGCGAGCTCGTGAGTTGAGCGCCGCAGCCTCCGCGATCGACGCGCGCGCGCCGCGCTGCTGCGCGAATCCCGACCCCCAGCTCGCGTTCCCCGACGCGTGCGGCCCCGCGGCGCGCTGGCCGCTCGTGCGCTGCCGGCGCTGTTCCCTCGTCTACGTGCGCGATCCGCGCAGCATCGCCGACCTCGATGCAGCGCAGCAGAACGCCTACGGCGCGCCCACGCAGCGTTTCGGCGCGGTGCTCGAGAGCGCCGTGCGCGCTTTTCGCGCGGCGCGCGCCCGGCTCGTGCAGCGCCTCGTCCCCCGCGGCGCGCGCGTCCTCGACGTCGGCTGCGGCCGCGGCCTCTTCCTGCGCCTCCTGCGCGAGCGCGGCTACCTCGTGCGCGGCACCGAGCTCTCCGAGGCGACGCGCAAGAACGCCTATCCCGATGTCCCGATCGACGCCGGCGAGCTCACCCGCGCGAGCTATCCCGCGGGCTCGTTCGACCTGATCTCGATCTGGCACGTGCTCGAGCACGTGCGCGATCCGCACGCGACCCTCGACGCCGCGCATCAAGCCCTTGCGCCGAACGGCGTCCTGCTCCTCGCCGTGCCGAACTTCGCCTCCTGGCAGGCGCGCTTCGGCGGCGAGCGCTGGTTCCACCTCGATCTCCCGCGGCATCTCTGGCAGTTCACGCCGACGACGCTGCGCGCGCTGCTCGAACAGCACGGCTTCCGCGTAGAGCTGATGCGCACGGGCCAATGGGAGATGGATCCCTTCGGCTGGGTGCAAACCGCGCTGAACCGCGCGGGCTTCCGACCCAACGCCCTCTACGACACGCTGCGCTCGAACCCCGCGGACAAGGCCGATCTCTCGCTCCCCTATCGCCTGCTGCAGCTCCTGCTCTTCCCCCTGCTGCTCGGCCCCGCCTTCGCTCTCGCTCTGCTCGCGCGCTGCACCGGCCGAGCCGGCACCGTGATCGCGGTCGCACGCCGCAGCCCCTGAAACCGAACGTACGCTGCCAGAGCAAATGCCTCCGGGCGATTTCCACGGCGTCAGCCGTGGAACCAGCGAATGCAGCAACCGGAGGGATTTGCTCCGGCAGCGCACATTCGGTTTCATGGCGGGGAACCATGCGCTCGCTGCTCCACGCGTCTCGCTCCGCCGCGCTCTCGCTCGGCATCGCCGGTCTCGTCCTCGCGGTTCCGCTCCTGCAGGACGAAGAGGATCCGTTGGCTCGCGCGCGTGCGCTAGCCGAGCGCAGCGAGAGCGAAGCGGCTGCGGCGCTGCTGCGCGCGGCGGTGGCGAACGCGGATCCTGCGGCGCCCAGCACGGCGACATGGGTCGCGGAGCTGGAGCGCCTCGATCCCGCGCAGCGCGCGACCGGCGACGCGCGACGAGCGGGTGCCGAGGCGTTGCTCGGGATCGCCAAGGCCGATCGCGAGGCGGGCTGGGTCCGCGTCGCGGGTGAGATGGAGGCGCTGGCTCTCGCGCTCGATCCCGCCCAGGTGCGCGCGCGGCTCGGCGCGGCGTCGGCGGAGAACGCGACTCAGAGCGAGCTCGAGGCGTACTTCGGCGAGCCCGACATGCTCCCGGTCGGAGGGATCTTCGAGCTCGCGAACGGCGAGCTGCGCTTGAAGCCCGGCTCCGGTGCCCTGCTGCAATGTGTCGGCGAACGGCCGCCCGCGCGCTTCGTGCTTCACGCCGAGCTGCATCACGACGGAGACCAGGCGTCGTTCGGCCTCGACTTCGATCTGCGCGACGCGCAGACCTTCGTGCGCGCGGAGCTCGTACTGCGCGACGGCCAGCTCGAGCCGCGCCTCTCCGCGAGCGGCAAGGGGAACGGCAGCGAAGTGATGGTCGGCGCGAAGACAGCGTGGTCTGCCTCCGACGGCTCCTGGATCCCGTTCGAGCTCCGCTTCGACGGCACGAACGCCGCGCTGCGCGCCGGCGTCGGCGGCAGCGCTCTCGAGCTGCGCGTCCCGCCGCGCGAAGGCGCCGGGCGCCTCGCGGCCTTCGTGCAATACGGCCGCGCCGGCAAGCAGACGCGTCTGCGCGCGCTGCGCGTCGCGGCGCTGGAGGGAGCGCGATGAAGCCCACGCACCTCCGCTGCGGAGCAGCGCTCGCGCTCCTCGCGCTTCTCGCGAGCTCCGCGGTCGCGCAAGAACCCGTCGTCACCGCCGGCGTCGAGCGCGCGAAGGCCGCCCTCGAGCAGAAGGACGCCGAAGGCGCGACGCTGGAGCTGCGCGGCTTGGAGCAAGCGCTCGAGGCCGTGCCGTCCTCGACGCGCCGCACCACGCTGCGGAACCAAGTCCTCGGCCTGTGGAAGCGCGCCGATCCGCGGCAGGCCGCGCGCGCGAAGGCGCTCGAGACCGCGGCGAAGGCGCTCGTCAAAGCCGCGAAGGCGTACACCGCGAAGCGCTGGCACCGCACCGCGCTCGAGCTGCTGGAGCTCGCGGCTCGTCTCGCGCCGCAGCACGCCGCCGCGCCGCGCGACGAAGCGCGGCTCGCCGCCGCGAGCGCCTCCAGCACACCGGCCCTCGACCTGTCCTCCTTCTTCGCGAAGGCGACGCAACCCTACGAGTACGACGGCAAGTGGAAGCTCGAGAGCGACGAGATCCACTCGCCCGCCCACGTGCAGCCGCTGCCGACGCTGCTGCGCAGCGCCGCTCCGATCGAGCTCCGCGAATACTTCATCGAGGTCGAAGCGCGCACCGACGGCGAGCCCGGCGAGCTCGCCCTCTGCATCGGCCATCGAGGTGCCGCGAGCTTCGTGCTGCTGGAGCTCTTCTACCTGCCGCGCAACGAGCAGAACCCGCTCGCGCTCTCCGAGCAGCGCTTCCTGCTCCTCGAGGACGGCCCCGAGAGCGTCCTCGTGGCCTCTTATCCTTCGCTCTCGCCGCGCGAGCGCCGCGGCTGGGTGAAGCTGCGCGTCGAAGTGCGCGGCCCGCAACTGCGCGGCATCGTGAACGGCTTCCACGCCATCGAAGCGGAGATCACGAGTCAGCCGCTCACGGGGCACTTCGGGCTCTTCATCGCATCGTCCTCGGCGTGGAAGGGCGTCACGCGCTTCCGGAATCTGCGCTGGGGACCGCTCGAGGCTCCCGCGGCGAAGCGCTGAGCGCGGGCGCGTCGTCGTCCCGCGCGAGCACCAGCGCGAACGTGCGCGTCTCGCGCGAAGCGGGAGACGCGGGCAGGAAGTCCGCGCAGGTCTCGACCAGGGCGAGACCCGCTTCGCGCGCCGCGGCGAGCAGGCCCGCGGGCGACCACGGTCGGATGCGCACGCGCGTCGCCTTCCGCCAGAGCTCGCGACCTTCCGCATCGCGCAGCACGTAGAAGCGCTCGATCTCGTTCCGCCCCGGCTCGATCTCGGCGCGCACGATCTTCGAGCGCTCGAGCCGCGAGCCATCGGGGAGCTCGCGCTCGTAGTCGCGAACGAGCACTTCGGCTCCCGCTCGCGCGAGCTCCTCGCGCGGCACGAAGACGTCGAGCAAGAAGCGTCCGCCCGGCTGCAGCCGCGCGCGCACGGCACGCAGTAGCTCTTCCGCAGCGCCGGGCTCGGCGAGATAGGTCAGCGCGGAGTAGGCGCAGATCACGCGCTCGAAGCGCGCGCGGAGCGGCAACGCGCGCAGATCGCCGCGCAGCAGACGCACGCGCTCCTCGATGCCGAGAGCGCGCGCTCGCCGCAGGGCCTCGCGCAGCATCCCGCTCGAGCGATCGAGCCCGACCATGCGCTGGCCGTGCTGCGCGAGAGCGAAGCCGATCCGCCCGGTGCCGCAGGCGAGCTCGAGGATCGGCGTCGCGACACCCGCACAGCGCTGGCGATAGAAAGCGAGGTCGCCGGCCGGAGCCGAGCGCGCCATGTCGTGCTCGTAGAGCGCGGCGATCGCGTCGTAGCTCGCCTCGGCGAGTCGCGCCGCCTCGGGGACCCACGGCGCGCTCATCGCTGCGCCTCGATCAGCGAGCGCCACACGCGCGCCTGCTCCTGGACGGCATGCTGCCAGGTGAACGGCTGCAACCGCTCGGCATCGGGCCGCTCCAGCGTTCGGCGGCGCTCGACATCGAGGAGCAGCTCCTCGATCAAGACCGCGAAGTCCTCGATGCGCGGCGCCGTGAGCAAGCCGGCGAATCCCGCCTGCGCGAAGCCCCGCGCTCCATCGTCGGTGGAGACGCAGACGCGCCCCGCGGCGAGCGACTCGATCAGCTTCACGCTCGAGCCGCGGATCGAGAGCTGGGGATTCAAGGTGAGGGCGCTTCTCTCGAGCCAAGGACCGACGTCCTCGACGTAGTCGTGCACCGCGACGCCCGGCTGCGCGAAGCAGCTCTCCCGCGCGGCGACCTCGCGGGCGCCGACGCCGCCCAGCAGATCGATCGCGATCCCGGGGAACCGTGCGAGCAGGCGCGGATGGACGTGCTCGAGGTAGCGGCGGATGCCCTCCAGATTCGGCGGATAGCGGAAGGGTCCGAGGAAGAGCAGCCGCGGCTCCGCGGGCGACGGCAGGTAGCGGAAGCGCGCGCCGTCGATGCCGTTCCGCACGAGCGCCGCTCCGGGATGATCGAGCAGCGCGAGGTCCTCCTCGGAGCAGGCGAACGCGACCTCATGCTGCAGGATGCGCTCGCGCTCGTAGCGATCCGCCTCGCTCGTTCCGCCGACGCCATCGAAGAGCACGTCGTGCAAGCTGATCGCCCACGGCACGCCGCAAGGCCCGAGCTGCCGGCGCAGGTCGCAGAGCTCGACGAACTCGACTTGCACGAGATGCGGGCGACGCACGGCGATCAGACGGGAGAGCTCGGCGCCAAGCGTCGCATGGCTATGATTGCGCACTCGCGCGACGCGATCCGTCAGAACTTCGCGAACTTCGCTGCGCCCACCGACCAAGTGGATCGAGGCAAAGGGCTCGAAGTAAGCCCGCGACCTCGCTCCGTAGAGCTGCTGCTCGTCGGAGAGCAGCGAGATCTCGAACTCGGCGGCGAGCCCATGCAGCAGATGGCGCAAGCGCACCGCGCCTCCGTGTGCCGGCGGGAAGAGCGCATAGGGCGAGACGACGAGGACCCGCGATCGGTCGCCACGCGCACGAAGCGGACGCGGTAGCGATGCACGGCGCACGAAGGGAGAGGGCGCCGCCGGAAAAGGATCGCGTGCTTCGTGCAGCGCCCACCGAGCCTCTCGCCGCAGACGCGTCCAGCGCGCCACCGGAGCCGCATCAGACGGCGGCCATCGGTCGGGCGCGCGGAAGCTCCGCGCGAGGAACAGCGCTTCGTTCCGTCTCGCGATGCCGTCGATCTGCTCCGACGAGTAGAGCTGCAGCGCGCTCTTGCGATGCAGGTGGTGCGCACGCGAACCGGGCGCGAAGAGCACCTCGAGACCGTCGCGCCAAGCCCGAACGCCCCACTCCGCATCCTCGAAGTAGAACGGTCGATAGACCCGCGAAGCGCGCGCGTAGCGCCGCAAGGTCGGCCCGTGGAAGAGCGAAGAGCCGCCGCCCGCATACAGGTGAGACCGAGCCCAGCCGGCATCGGCATCCAAGGCGTCGGGTTCGTGGTCCCAGACCTCTACGCGATCTCCGCAGCGCTGCAGATCCGTCCAGCCGGTCTCCTCGCGACGGCGCTTCGGATCCGCGAAGAAGATCTGCGAGGCCACGGCGAAGACCGAAGCGCCGCGCCAACGCAGCACTTCGCGCAGCGCTCCCTCCTCCAGGAGCATGTCGCTGTTCAGGAGATAAACGGCTTCGAAGCGCGCGTGGCGCAAGCCGCGCTCGACGGCGCCTAGGAAGTGGAGTCCGGCCGCGACGTGGATCCAGCGCACCGCGGGATGCGCGAGCGCGAGCTCGGTGTACGCCTCGCGCGGCGCACCGCTCGTTACCACGAGCAGCTCGCTGGGCTCGTCGCAGTGCGCGAGCGCGCGCTCCGCCGCCTGCAAGGTCGCGCCGAGGAACGCGAACCCGCCGCGCTCCGGTACGAGCACCGTGAGCCCGCGGCCCCACGCCAGCGGTGCGTGCGGCGCGCGCCGCGGCAAGCGCGTCGCGAGCCACCTCACGCTGCGGAGCAGGCGCGAGATCACGACCGCTCGATCTCCGCCTCGAGGAGCGCGAATCCCAGGCGGCGCGCGTCTCGTCCTCCGGGCGGACGGAACGCCCGGGCCGTGCGCAGGAGGAAGCCCACATCGCCGAGCGGCCCTTCCGGGAGGCGGAAGACGGCGTCGATCGAGAGGAGCTCGGCGCCTCGATTCTCCACGTGCGCGATCTCGCGGCCATTGCAGGTGATGGAGAGCGCGTTCCGCCCGTCCGCACCCGCCGGCAGCAACGCGCGAAGGCGCAGGTCCGATCGTCGCGCGGCTCGGCGCAGCACGAGCGCGGCCTCGGGCTGCGCCCAGATGGCACCGCCGCCGTCGAAGGGGAACCAGCCGCGAACCATCTCGCTCCCCGCGCCTTCCGTTGCCGCGACACGCGAGCGCGTCTCGCGCGGCATCACGACATGCTTGTAGACGCATGCATTGCAGATCGGATCCGCACCGCTCGCGCAAGCCGAGCGAAAGCGGCGATAGGCTTCTCCGTGCCAGATCTCGCGGAGCGGCTGCTGCGCGAGCCTCCCGAGCACGCGGCGATCCTGCACCTCACACGGGACGACATCGCCGTTCGCGAGGACATGCGCCGTCTCCCAAGGGCTCTGGTCGCAAGAGACGATATGCGCCCCCTGCGGGAGCGGAGCAGCCGACGCCTGCGCAGTCTCGCCGAGCTCCGGCGCGGCGCCGAGCTCCGGAGTGGAGAGGCTCAGGGTGAGCGTAGGGAAGTCGCGGCGCGTGCGCGCGACGATCTCGTTGAGCTGTGCTCGGAACGTCTCACGCAGGCGTCCCTCCTCCACCTCGTCCGCGAAAGCCTCCCGGATCTCGTCGCGCCGGATGAGCGGATGAACCGCTAGCTCCTCGATGCCGCGCGCGACCGCGAACGCGGCGATCCGCTCGAGCTGGTCGAGGTTGCGCTGCATCGCGACGAACGCGAGGTCGATTCTCGGCTTCGCGCTCCCGAGCTTGCGCTTGGCCTCCAACAGCGCCTCCATTCGCTCGCAGAACGCCTCCACGCTGGCGCGCGCATAGATCGCTCGCCACTGCGCCGGGTCGAGCGTGTGCAAGGAGATCGTGAGCCGATCGAGGCCGCTGGAGACCAAGTCCTCCATCCGCGCCAGGGGGAAGGTCGCGAACGCCGAGACGAGCTCCGTGGTCGCGTGCGTCGCCGCAGCGATGCGCAGCGCATCGAAGAACTGCGGATGATGCGTGGACTCGCCCGAGTAGTTGAGTCGCAGCACCTCCGGTGCCTCGAGCGCGCCGATGAGCTTGGAGAAGAGCCGCAGGTCCATGTGCTCGCCATCGCCCCGCATCGCGGCGCGCGAGCAGAACACGCAGTCGAAGGGGCACCTCGACGTCAGCTCGATCCAGAGCGTTCGAGGAAGAGGCGCCGTGGCGAGATCGGAGGTGCGCACGGAGTCCGTGGCGTTCGGGTTTTGCAGCATTAGGGAGAATTCATTCGGGCCGGATCCGGCGTCGCGTACACATGGTCATGGCCTCGGAGACATGAGCAGGAGCGCTCGATCGCGGGCGCTCCTGCCGTAGCACGAGATTCGCGCCAGAGCCCGAACAGGGCGCTAGACGCATCGTTTCCGGCCTGGAGGCCTTTCTGCTGAAAACGTCGATCAGCAGATGGGATGCGAGCAAGAACTCGCCCCGAGCCAGCCTAGCCCGCATGTGTCGATGTGGCGAGGAGGTCGGAGAGCGTAGAGGCACGGGCCGCAGGTGTCGTTATGGTTCCCGACCTGCGGGCGCGTCGCGCCTGGACTCTGCCCCACATCCCAGATCCGGCCCTCGTCTTGGCGCGTTTGCTCGTCGTGCTCGGAACTCGCCCAGAGGCGATCAAGCTCGCACCGCTGGTGTACGAGCTGCGCCGTCGCGTTCCCGCCGAAGCAGTGCACATCGTCGCGACCGGTCAGCACGCGGAGCTCGCGCGGCGAGCGCTCGCGGCCTTCGATCTGCAACCCGATCACGAGCTTCCCGCGCTCGAGCATGGGCTGTCGCTCGCCCGCGCGACGGCCATGATGCTCAGCCGTCTCGACGAAGTGCTCGTCGAGCTCGAGCCACGTTGGGTGCTCGTCCAAGGCGACACGACGAGCGCACTCGCCGGAGGATTGGCTTCCTTCCATCGCGGGATCCCGTTCGCGCACGTCGAAGCGGGCCTCCGGAGCGGACGGCTGGATCAGCCATTTCCCGAGGAGGCGCACCGGCGCTTGCTCGACGGCATCTCCGATCTGCTCTGCGCTCCCACCGAGCGTTGCCGCGAGCATCTCGAGCGCGAAGGATTGTCGCGGGAGCGGATCGCCGTCACGGGCAATACGGGGATCGATGCGTTGGAGTGGATGCGTCGGCGATCCACGCCGTGGCCGGAGCCGGCCTGCCTCCGCGGCATCGCTCCGCAAACGAACGTCGTCTTGGTTACGGCGCATCGTCGCGAGAGCTGGGGCCTTCCGCTGCGCGCGATCGGGGCGGCGCTGCGCGCGCTGGCAATCGCGCATGCGCGCGATTCGCGCTGGATCCTCCCGCTGCACCCCAACCCCGCGGTCGCCGCGCCGCTGCGCGCCGCGCTGGGCGACCTCGCCAATGTGCATCTCCTTGCGCCGCTCGAGCCGGCGGAGCTCTGGGCCTGCATGGCTCGAGCGACGTTCGTGCTCACCGATTCCGGAGGTCTGCAGGAGGAGGCGCCGAGCCTCGGCAAGCCCGTGCTCGTGCTCCGCTCCTGCACCGAGCGGAGCGAGGGCGTCGACTTGCGCATCGCGGAGCTGGTGGGAACCGAGGTGCACAGCATCACGAGCGCATGCGATCGACTGCTGCGCGACCCCGTGGCCTTGCAGCGCATGCGCCCGCAGCGGAATCCCTACGGCGACGGCCGCGCCGCAGAGCGCATCGCCGAGGCGCTCGAGGCCCGCGGCGCGTTCGCGAGGTGATCCCGATGAGCCCGCTGTCGCCGACGCTCGCCGAAGCTCGCACATGGATCGCGGGTCCGATGGCGCGCATCGTCGACGAAGATCACGAACACGCGGGTGCCTGCATCGGCTTCCGCGAAGAAGGCGCGAGCGGAGCGCCCTTCGCCTATCCAGAGATCACCGGCTATGCGCTTTCGCTCTGGGCCTGGCTCCACGAGCTCGAGCCGGACCCCGCGGAGCAGCGCGCCTCCGATCGCGCGATCGCGTGGCTCGCGAACTTGCACGAGCGCCACGGTGCCTTCCCCGGGGTGGTACCGCTGCGCTCGGATTGGAACGACGAACGCGCCGATCACGCCTATCTCTTCGACGCCGGCATCATCCTGCACGGGCTCCTGCGACAGCATGGCGCGCGCGGCGCCCCCGGTGCGCGCGCGCTCGCGGAGCGCGTCGTCGAATGGATGGAGCCGCGTCTGGATCGCGAGGAGCTCTGGGCTGCGGAGCTCTGGCGCGCGCCGTTGCAGCGCCCGGCCGCCACGCGTTGGTCTCGGCACGCGGGACCGCACTTGGCCAAGGTGGCGCTCGGACTTCTCGCCTCGATGCGCGCGCTGGGTCGTACGCGAGACGGACAACGCGCACAGGCCTTGCTCGAACGCTGCCGCCTCTTCCAATGCGACGATGGCCGCTTCTTCACCGATCCGCAGGGCGACGGCACCGAGCTGCATGCTCAGGCCTACGCGATCGAAGGGCTCTGGGTCGGAGCGCATGTCCTGGACGAGCCGCGCTTCGCCGTGGCCGCCGCGCGCGGCTTGCGCTGGATGCTCGCGGAGCTGGAGAGCTTCGAGCGCTCGGGATCGGCCGATGGAAGAGTCAAGGGTCACGTCCGCGGCGACGTGCGCGCGCAAGCGCTGCGTCTCGGCCTGCTCTTCGGAGAGATCGCGCCGCCCCTCGCGGGCGCGACGGAACTGCTGCGAGCGCGCTTGCTCTCTCATCAGCTCGGCGCGGACGCAGAGGAGCTGGCGGGAGCCTTCACCTTCCACGCCCGCGATCGGCACCCACGCCATGCCAACTTCTGGGTGACGTCGTTCGCGCTGCAGGCTCTGAAGCTCGACGAGCAGCGGCGGCGCGGCGCGATCGGTTGCTTCGAGCCTCTCGCGCTGATCTGAGCGCGACCCGCACGGATCGCAGCGGGGATTCGCCCTGCGATCTCTCGACGCCGGTCCTCTCGATCCGCATGATCCGCGCGTCGATTCCGTTCCGTAGAAGAGGCCTCGCGTCCCCATGCTCGGATCCCCCTTCGCCGCCGCGCGTCTCCTCCTCCTGGCGATCCTCTTCGCCGCTCCCGACATCGCGCGCGGGCAAGCCCCCGCACCGGCTGACGACGAAGAAGGATTCGCGCCCCTCTTCGACGGCCAGACGTTGACCGGCTGGGACGGCGACCTGCGCCTCTGGAGCGCCTCGAACGGCCTCATCATCGGGCGCACCACCGCCGAGAACCCGATCCCGAAGAACACCTTCCTGGTCTGGACCGCGGGCTGGGTCGGCGACTTCGAGCTGCGCTTCTCCTACCGCATCCTGTCGGGGAACTCGGGCGTGCAGTACCGCTCGAAGCTCCATCCGGAGTGGCGCGTCACGGGCTACCAGGCCGACATCGAAGCGGGCACGAACTACACCGGCATCGTCTACGAGGAAGGTGGCCGCGGGATCATGGTGTCGCGCGGCGAGGTCGTGCGCCGCTCGGAGCGCGGCAGCAACATCGTCGAGGATCGCTTCGCGAAGCCGGAGTTCCTGCAAGCGCAGATCAAGGACAAGGACTGGAACCACTACGTCGTGCGCGCCGAAGGCGAGGTCCTGACGCACACGGTGAACGGGGTCATGATCGCGCGCTTGATCGACGAGCAGTCGACGCATGCCGCGCGCGAAGGGATCCTCGCGCTGCAGCTCCACACCGGGCCGCCGATGGAGGTGCACTTCAAGGAGCTGCGCCTGAAGCACTTGAAGCGCTCCGCGGTCGCGCCAGATCCGAACCAAGCCACACCGGCCGAGGCGATCCAGGTTCCGCCGGGCTTCGCCGTGGAGCGGCTCTACTCCGTGCCGCGCGAGCAGGGCTCGTGGGTCTCGTTGGTCGTGGATCCGAAGGGCCGCTTGATCGCCAGCGATCAGTACGGCTCGCTCTATCGCGTCAGCGGGCTCGGCGATGGTGAGAAGATCGCGATCGAGAAGCTCGCGATCGCGATCGGCGAGGCACAGGGGATGCTCTTCGTCGGCGACGACTTCTACGTCTGCGTGAACGGCGGCGCGGCGCAAGGCTCCGGCGTCTATCGCTTGCGCGACAAGGACAAGGACGATCACTACGAGGAGGTCGAGCTCTTGAAGAAGCTCGACGGCGACGGCGAGCACGGACCGCATGCTCTGGCGTTGGGCCCCGACGGCAAGATCTACGTGCTCGCCGGCAATCACACGCAGATCCCGCCCGAGTGCGCGCCGAACTCGCCGCACCGGAACTACCAGGAAGACCTGCTGCTGCCGCGAAACCCCGACGGTCGCGGCCACGCGACCGGCGTCATGGCGCCGGGCGGTTGGATCGCGCGCTTCGATCCCGCCGGCGGGCCGTGGGAGCTCTTCTGCGCCGGGATGCGCAACACCTACGACGTCGCGTTCTCTCCCGAGGGCGAGCTCTTCGGCTTCGACTCCGACATGGAGTGGGACATCGGCACGCCGTGGTATCGCCCGACGCGCGTGCTGCACCACACCTCGGCCTCGGAGTACGGTTGGCGCTACGGCACGGGCAAGTGGCCGCAAACCTGGCCCGACAGCCTGCCTTCCGTGATCGACCTCGGCGAAGGCTCGCCGACCGGCGTCGTCTTCGGCACGCAGGCTCGCTTCCCGCGCCGCTACCGCGAGGCACTCTTCGTCGCCGACTGGACCTTCGGTCGCATCCACGCCGTCTGGCCGAAGCCCGAAGGCGCTGGTTTCACCGCGACCTCGGAAGTCTTCGTGCAGGGCCGACCGCTCGCGGTGACCGACATGGCGATCGGCCAGGACGGACACTTCTACTTCGCGATCGGCGGGCGTCGGATCCAGTCGGGGCTCTACCGCGTGAAGGCGTTCGTGCCCGACTTCGCGCCGATCGCGGGAGCGGAGAGCGGGAAGAGCGCACGCGCGGAGCGGCGCGCCTTGGAAGCGCTGCACGGCAAGGACGATGTCGCCGCCCTCGAGAAGGCGTGGCCGGCCCTCGACGCCGACGATCGCTTCCTGCGCTGGGCCGCGCGCGTCGTTCTCGAACATCGCCCCGCCGCGAGCTGGAAGGCGCGCGCCCTCGCCGAGCAGCGCCCGCGCGCGCGCTTCGAGGCGCTGCTGGCGCTCGCGCGCTGCGGCGCGGCGGAAGACCAGCCGACGCTGCTCGCGCGCTTGGCCGAGATCGATCCCGCCGCCCTCGGAGACGCCGAGCTCATCTCCTGGCTGCGCATCCATGCGCTCGCCTTCGTGCGCTTGACGCCGCCGACCGAAGCGCAGAAGCAAGCGCTCGGCAAGCGCTTGAACCCGCTCTTCCCGACGGGCCGCCAGCTCGTCGATCGCGATCTCGCCGCGATGCTGGTCTATCTCCAGCACCCCGCCGTCGTCGCGAAAGCGCTGGCGCTCGTGGAGCAGCTCCCCTCGCAGGAAGAGCAGCTCCACTACATCTTCACGCTGCGGAGCGCCGAGCGCGGCTGGAACCTGCCGCTGCGCACGGCGTACTTCTCGTGGCTCGGCTTCGCGCCGAAGCGCTTCAAGGGCGGCATGAGCTTCGAGCTCTTCCTCGAGCAGATCCGGAAGGACGCCGAAGCGAAGCTCTCCGCCGACGAGAAGCTGGCGCTGGTCGACGTGCTGCAGCCGCCCCCGCCCCCCGCCGATGCCGCGGCGCCCGCGCGCGTACGCAAGTTCGTGAAGTCCTGGCGCGTCGCCGATCTCCTGCCACAGCTCGAGGCCGTCGGCAGCGGAAGGAACTTCGAGAGCGGGCGCGCCGCTTTCGTCGAGCTCCAGTGCCTCGCCTGCCATCGCTTCGGCGACCGCGGCGGCTCGACGGGTCCAACGCTCGGCAACGTCGGCGGGCGCTTCTCGCGCCGCGACTTGCTGGATGCCCTGCTCGAGCCGAGCAAGGTGATCTCGGATCAGTACCAGAACGAGATGCTGGTCACGAGCTGGGACGAAGTCTTCGTCGGCCGCGTCGTCGCCGAGGACGCGACCACGCTCGAGCTGAAGACCCACCCGCTCGATCCGCGCAGCGAGAAGATCGCCAAGAAGGACATCGTGGAGCGCAAGCCCTCCAACGTCTCGCCGATGCCGAACGGCCTGCTCGACGTGCTGAGCGCCGAAGAGATCCTCGATCTCCTCGCCTACATGGAGAGCGGCGGCGATCCCGCGGCACCCGCCTTCAAGCGCTGAGTTCCTCCCTGGAACTCGCGCCGATCTCGTTCTAGCGGGGCTTCGCACCAGCCCCGCTAGCATGTTTGGCTGGCTCAACGGCTGACGCCGTTGAGGCACGTTGGCTGCCTCAACGGCTGGCGCCGCTGAGGCACGTTCGCTGGCTCAACGGCTGACGCCGTTGAGGCACGTTCGCTGGCTCAACGGCTGACGCCGTTGAGGCACGAGTCCTTGGGTGGGAAACTTGAACCAAGTAGTACGACTTTCGAGGCCCAAGGACTCTAGCTCACAAGCCCCACTGCTTCCGGGAGGAACCGCGATGAAGGTCCGCATCGAATACTGCACGGCTTGAAACTACAAACCCCGCGCGTCCAGTTTGGGCGCGGCCATCCAGAAGGCGCATCCCACCGCCGAGCTCCAGCTCCAGCCGGGCGGCCGCGGTGACTTCATCGTCACCGTCGACGGCAAGAAGCTCTGGGACAAGCGCGCGATGGACGACGAATTCCCCGAGCACGATCAGATCCTGACGCAGCTTCGCTGAGCGAAGCGATGGGCGCGCGCGGAGGTTCGAACCCTCAGGGACCGTCCTCCGCGCGCACTTCGAAGTCGAGCCCCTTCACTTCCGGGAGCTCGAGCAACGCGCGCTGCAGCGGCGCGATGCTGCGCGCATCGAAGCCGTTCAATCGATAGAGCACGACTTGCTCTTGCGGTTGGTTCCGAAGCTGCTGTCGCTGCAGCTCGAAGCTTGCGCACGCGGTCGCGAGGCGCGCCTCGAGCAGCGCGAGCTCCGACAGCGGTGGCGTGATCGTCAGCCGCAGCGTGAAGCTCCCCTCCGCGCGCGCATCCCCTTCTCGCGCGAGCTGCCGCTGCGCGAAGAGAGCGACCGCGACCACCCCGGCGCCGAGCAAGGCGACCTCGACCTCGAAGTTCCCCGCGGCCATCCCCTCGGCCACGGCGAAGATCACGAACACCGTGTCCCGCGCATCGCGGACAGGCGTCCGGAAGCGCACGATGGCGAGCGTCCCCACCAGCGTGAACGCCGCCGCGACGTTGGAGCCGATCGCCAGCGTCACCATCGCGATCAGAGGTGCCAGCAGCATCAACGTCGCCGCGAAGCCATCCGTCCGCTCCCGCGCCGGCCGTGCCGCGCGGTAGAGCGCAGCCACGAGGGCTCCCAGCGCTACGGCGAGCGAGAGGCGGAGCAGGATCGAGGTGGCGCTCGGGAGCGCCGCCGAGCGGGCGGTCTCGCCGACGAGTTGGCGGAGGATTTCCATGGGGCGTGGGAGACGGGTCGTAGCCGCGAGGGGTGCGCGCTTCTACTCTTCTCTCCGGGCGCTGTCGAACCGCCGCTCGAACCGCCTGGGCGCTCCAGCGAGAGCCGCTACTGTTGATGCCGGCCCATCGGCCCCGCCTCGACTCTCGTCCCCGAAGCTCCGAGACCCGCCATGACTCGATGCGCTCCGTTCCACGCCCTCGCCCCCGCGCTGGGCCTCTTCGCGCTCTCCGCGCTCGCGACCCCGGCGCACGCGCAGCAGACATGGATCGTGGACGCGAGCGGCGGAGGGAACTTCACCACGCTGGATCCCGCGTTGGATATCGCGGCCTCGGGCGACGAGATCGTGATCCGCGGCGGCGGCACCTTTCCCAATCTCTACATCGCCTTCCAGAAGTCGCTGCGCATCCGCGCCGAAGGCGGTCGCCCGCTGCTCACGCGCGGGATCAGCTTCGCGTACGTCCCGGCCAGCGCGCCGAGCCCGATCACGCTCTCCGGCTTGGACCTCGGGGCGGTGTTCCTCCGCGAATGCGCCGCGACCTTCGCGGCCGAGGATTGCACGATCGGTAGCTTCACGGCGCTGAGCTGCGCGGGAGCAGCGCTGAACCGCTGCAGCTTCGGTCTCCTGGCGCGCGAGCCCGGGTTCACGCCCCTCTCGATCACCTCGACGCCGCTCGCGTTGAGCTCGTGCGCGGCTGTGGGCGGCAGCGCGCTCTGCGCCACGCTGCGGCCTCCGTTCACGTCGCCGATCGCCGGAGCTCCCGCGATCTTCGCGCAGCAGTCGACCGTGATGCTGGCCGACACCACGCTCCAGGGCGGTGACGGCGCGCTGCTGAGCTGCGGCGTGGGCGATTCCGCGGGCGCGCTGTACCTGATCCGCGCCGAGCTCCACGCGACGCGCAGCACGCTGAGCGGCGGACGACGCAGCGGCGTCGTCGGCCTCGGCGCGACCCTCGAGCAGAGCCGGCTCGTTTTCGATCCGAGCGCGGTCCTCGTCGGCCCGGTTCTGAACGTGGGCTCGACGACGACGACGCGCAGCATCCCCGCGGCCCTCGGCGTGAGCGCTGCACCGGGCGGCACGCTGAGCTATCGCCACGAGGGCCAGCCGAGCACCGCGGCGGCGCTCTTCGCGAGCCTCGCGCTCACACCGCCGCTCGCGATCGACCTCGGCCCGCTCTGGCTCACGACGAGCCCGACGCTGCTCCTGCAAGGCACCACCGACGCGAGCGGGCGCCTCGCCGGAACGCTGGCGATCCCGGCTCTCGTGCCGCACGGCACGGTGCTCGTCCTGCAAGGGCTCGAGGCGAGCAACGCGGCGCCGGGGTTGCTCCTCAGCACGGCGGTGGTGCTGCAAGCGCTGTAGTTTCGCGTGCCGCAGGAGATCGCAGGCACTCAGTTCAGCGTCGCGTTCGTGTTCCTGGATGCGGCCACGCTCTCGATCTCGGATGCGACGAACACCAGCACGACGTTCTTCGTGCCTTAGCAAAGAGCCTCCCGCGCTACCTCGCGAGTCCTGAGGTCCCGTGTCGATCAGCCCGCGCCTCTGCGTTGCCGCCGCCGTGCTGCTCACGGCGATCGCGCTCGCCTGCTCGCTCTCGCGCTGCCTCTTCAGCGACGCGCCGCCGGCCCCCCTCGTGCAGCTCGCGCCGGTGCCCGAATCCAAACCGACCAACGATCCTCTGTCAGCACCGCCGGCGGCGATCCAGCGCGAGGCGTCGGAGAGGCCGAACGCCGAAGCAGCCGTCGCGGTCGAGACGCCGGTCGCGCACGAGCTCGCAACAGCGCCGAGCGACGCTGCCGCCGTGCTCGTGGAGGTGCTCGACGAGCACGGCGTCGCCCGGCTCGACGACGGCGTGCGCCTCGAGCTTCGCTGGCTGACCGTTCCGCCTCGCGAGCCGAGCCTCTTGCGGTACTTCCTCCCCACTCCTGAGGACGCTCCTCGCGAGATCCTCCTGCCGGCCTTCGAGCTCGAGAAGGCGTTCCTGCGGGCGCGCGAGATCGCGCGCGAGCGGCCGTTCGAGGTCGTGCTCGCCGCGAACACGAAGATCGCGACGTGCAGCGAGCACGTGTTCGAAGAGCTGGCGATCCCGCGGGAGACGATCCGCCTGCACTTGCAGCCCGGCGGGCGCGTGCGGGTGAACGCCGTGGATGCGGCGGGGAACTCCATCGCGCGCGCGCTGAGCTATCGCCTCCGGCTGGCACCCCTCGAGACGGCGCTCGATGACGATCGCAGCTTTGATCGACTGCCGATCCTCGTCCGGGAAACCACCGGCGGAACCTGCTTGTTCGAGCATGTCCGCTGTCCCTTCCTCATCGAGGCTCTCGTCGTGGATCCGCTGGGAATGCTCGACGACGAGCACGTCCGGATGCTGGGTCCCGCGGCGCCCGGGCATGAGGTGCAGGTGACGGTGCAGCTCGCGGACGAGGCGCCGCGGATCCTCGGCCGACTGCTGGACGAAGAGCTGCAGCCCCTGCGATCTCGGGCGATCGCGCTCGATGTCAAGAATCGCCAGTCGGCGGCGCACTCCCGGATCACGACGGACGCCGAAGGGCGCTTCAGCCTGGGTTGGACGATGCTTCGACGCCTGCTGGGAACGCCTGAGCAGCTCGCCTTCACCACGGTCGAGGATCCAGAGCTGCGCACCCTGCGCATGCAGGCGCCCGCGTTCCCCGAGCACGGCGCGCTCGACCTCGGCGACCTCGTCCTGCGCCCGCTCGAAGCAGAAGCTCTCCTCGCCGCCGGCTTCCTCCACGATGCCGCCGGACAGCCCATCGCACGAGCCAGCGTCGATGTGGTAGAGGTCTGGCCCCCGACGCCGAACGGTCCGTGGGAGGTCGCGCGTCGGCTCACCCTCGGGCACATCGAGAGCGATGCGCAGGGGCGCTTCGAGATCCGCTCGCGCGAGACCGTGCGCGCTCTCCACCTCACCCCTCGTTGCCGCGGCTACTTCGCCGTGAGCTCCATCGTCGTGGAGCCGGGCACGCGCGATGCGCATCTCGAGCTGCGTCGGGGCGGAGATCTCGCGGGCCGCATCCAAGCGGATCCCGGGTTGAACCTGCGGAAGCTCTCCCTGCGACTCGAGCGCGACGCGGAGAAACCGATGCTCACCCGTCCCGATGGCGCAGGCGCCTTCCGCTTCGACGGTCTCCGGCCAGGGCGAACCAGCATCCGTGTGGAGCTCGCCGGCGTTGCGCTCGAGACGATCCAGGACCTCGAGATTCGCGAGGGCGTCCTGAACCGCGATCCGCGCCTCGACCCGCTGGACCTGCGCGACCGCTTGCGAGCCTGGCGCTTGCGCTTGCAGAGCTCGGCGGGAACCTCGATCGCGGAGCGTCGCGTCGCGCTGGTCCCGCTGCCACCGCGCGGAGACCTCGCCTGGGGTCACAGCGATCGCGAAGGCCGCTGCACGGTCCTCCTGCCGAAGGAAGTGGTGGAGCTGCGCCTCTTCGTCGCCGAGTGCAACCCAGCCGTCCTCACCTGGCGCGACGAGGAGCAGACGATCGCGCTCACCAACGCTGCGCGCCAGCACCTGCGCATCACCGGCCTCGACGCCGTGCCCGAGGAGCTCGAGACCGAGCTGCAGCTCGGGGTTCCCAACGGGAGCGACGAGGAAGGGATGCGCCATGCCGCGGCCGGGATCGCCGGAGGTTCGCGGCCCGTGCGACAAGGGAGCGAGGTCGAGCTCTTCGTCCCGTGGTCCGGGACCTACGAGCTGCGCTGGTACCTGCGCTCGAAGGTCGATGGCATGCGACGCGAGCTCGGAGTCACGCCGCTCGAGCTCTCCGCCGAAGGTCCTGCACGCGCGCTCGAGGTGGGCCCTTCCGCGCAGGACGTGGCGCGCGCGCTCGCCGAGCTGCGAACGTCGAGCGGGCGCTGAGAGCAGCGCGAGCGGACTCAGTCGCTCGCCACGATCACCTGCAAGCCCGCGCTGAGCGCGAGCCCCGGCGGCGGCGCGAACGGATCGCGCACGACGACTTGCGCGAACGCCAGCGCCCCATGCAGCACCGGATCGGCCGGGATGGGCACGCCGATGCGAGCGCTGCCTTGCGCATCCAGCACCTGCTCGGAGGCGAGGAAGAGCTGCAGCGGATCGAGCCAGAGCGCACAGCCCGCGCTCAGCGTCTCGAAGCCGCTCGCGGGCGAGACCAGGATCTGGCTCCAGGCGAACGGCGTCCCGCCGCGCACTTGGAGGGCATGCCTCGCGTTGCCGAGTCTCGGCGTGCCAAGGCTCTCGAGCTGCGGCGCCGTGTTGGGAGCTCCCGCGCAGCCGAAGCCGAAGGGCACCGCTAGGGCCATCGCCTCCAGCGCGAAGAGCTCGACGCCGTGCACGCCGTCGTCGGCGGTGAAGAGCAAGGTCGAGCCGACGAGGACCGGTGGCTGGCGTCCCGAATTCGTGCTCGACAGCGGACCAGGGCGGAGATCGCTTTGCAGCACGGTTCCGGCTGTCGTGCCATCCGTGCGCCAGATCTCGACCCCGTGAACGCCGTCGTTGGCGAGGAAGAGTGCGCGCTGCGCCGCGGGCAAAGCGAGGAACCATGTGTGCATCGGCACACCGGGCTCCGATCCGGGAACGAGATCCAGGAGCATCGTCGTCCCGCTCGCGGTTCCGGTGCTCGACCAGAGCTCGCGACCGTGCACGCCATCGTCGGCGCTGAAGTAGATTCGATCGCCGAGTGCGCCGAGCAGGCGCGGAGAGAGATGCGCATTCCCCGGTGCGAGCTCGAACGCGATCCGCGTACCCGCGCTCGTCCCATCGCTGGTCCAGATCTCGTAGCCCGATGCGGCGGAGTTGCTGACGAACCAGAGGGCGTCGCGCCACCAGACGTACTCGGCTCCGTTCGCTCCGTAGGCGACCGAGGTGGGAATCGCCGTGCTGAGATGGAGCGTGCCGCCCACCGTTCCATCGCTGCGCCAGAGACCGGCGTTCGGCAGGCCCTCCGGCGAGGCGAAATAGATCTCGTTGGGCGTCGCGAAGAGCGGCTCCGAGTTGCTCACGGAACCATGATCCGGAACTCCCGAGAGGCCGGTGAGTGGAACGGTCCCGGTCACCGTCCCATCGGTGCGCCACAGCCCCGTGGGTCCCGGAGCACCCGGCAGATCGGCGAGGAAGAACACGAGCTTGCCGCAGCGGATGAGGCCGCGAGGACGCGAGCTCGAGATCCCCGGAACGAGGTCGGCGAAGAGGCGGGTTCCCGACGGCGTGCCATCGCTGATCCATAGCTCGCGACCGCGGGCGCTGTCGTTCGCGGCGAAGAGCACCTCGGCCCCGAGCGAAACGAAGTCGAAGGGCATCGAGCCCGTGGAGCCCGCGATCAGATCCGCGAGCCGCTGCGTCCCCGTGGGCGTCCCGTCGCTCACCCAAGGCTCTTCGCCGGTCGCGGTATCCCAGCCGTAGAACACGTACTTCGTTCCCGCCGTTGCACCTTGCCACGGGAACAAGTTCGTGGCCCCGCGCCAAAGCCGTTGCGATCCCGCCGCGGTTCCGTCGGTAAGCCACAGCTCGCGCTGACCACCCACGAAGGCGGAGAAGAAGCCCCTCGATGACGGGTCGCCGGAAGGCGGCGATGGCGCGGAGGAAGGGGCCAGTGGACAGAAGCTCCGGACGATCTGCGTGCCGGCGGTGGTGCCGTCGGTGCGCCAGAGCTGATCGAAGGTCTGCCCTTCACCAGTGAAGAAGAGGGCCGCGTTCGCGTTGAGCTCGAGCACCAATCCGGCATCGGAGCTCGCACTGCCTGGAGCGAGATCGCGGACCATGGTCGTACCCGCCGTCGTGCCGTCGCTGACCCAGAGCTCGGAGCCGGAGGATCCATCGTCGGCGCGAAAGAGCAGCTTGCCGGCAACGCGAGCGAAGCTCCGCGGCTCGGAGCCTCGAGCTCCGGGCCGGAGATCGGCGACGAGTCGCGTTCCTGCCGCCGTGCCATCCGTGGTCCAGAGCTCGCGACCGACGTCTCCTCTCGAAGCCGAAAAGAAGACCCGTCCGCCGACGCCGATGAAGTCGCGTGGATCGGCGTGCAAGGAAGCCGGCTGGGCGACATCGCGAAGGATCGTCGGCACGCTCTGCACGCCGTCCGTCACGTAGGCCACGGTAAAGCCCGGCGCACCGGCGGCGAAGTAGAGCGAACCTCCGACGGCGCTCAGCGATTGAGGATCCAACGACAGCGTCGAAGCCGCGAGCTCGTACACCAGCGTCGTTCCGCGGATGCTTCCATCGGTCGCCCAGAGCTCCGTGCCCGACGCCGCCGTCCGCCCCGCGAACCAGACGCGCCCAGCGAAGCTCTCCATGCGACCCAGACCTTGCGGAACGCTCAAGCCCAGAGCCGCGCCGAGCTCGAAGGTCCCGGCCGCCGTTCCATCGGTGCGCCAGACGCGGCCATCGAAGGTCGGGAAGACCGCGACGCCGCCGAGCACCGCGAATGGACCAGGCCAAGAAGTTCCGGGCCCGGGCGCGAGGTCCGCGACCAGCCGCGTCCCGCTCTCGGTGCCATCGCTGAACCAGAGCTCTGCGCCGTGGATTCCGTCGTTGGCCTGGAAGAGGATCCCGAGGCCGAACGGCGCGAAGAAGATCGGATGCGAGTCCCGCACGCCCGAGTCGAGATTGCCGAGGTAGCGCGTGCCGCTCACCGTGCCGTCGCTGCACCAGAGCTTGTCGCCGTAGCCATCGACTCCGTGGTTGAAGAAGAAGAGCCCGTTGGAGAAGACCATCTGGCGCGGCTCGCGCCCCGCGAACCACAAGGGATCGAAGTCGCGCAGTGGCTGCGTTCCGGAGGCACTTCCGTCGCTGCGCCAGAGCTGATTGCCGCCGCCGTTCGGACGGACGGAGAAGAGCGCGACACCTCCGGCGACGGCGCTGCCGAGCGCGATCGTCTGAGAGCATGGAGAGCTCGTGACCTGCGTCTCCAAGTCGAGGAAGAGCCGCGGCACCCCTTGCGCCTCGAGCGGCGCGAAGGAGGTCGCGATCCATCCGAGGAGCAGCGCTGCAGAGCTGCGGAACGTACGCGGGGACATGGGCAGAGCTCGCGACGGAGAGCCGAGCGCCTCGCTCGAGCGAGAGGCTACGACCTAGCTAGCAGAGCGAAGCTCCCCGGTCACAGCGCGTCGCTCGGATCCCGAAGACGGCGCGTCAGGCCCGGCTGATCTTCTGCACGAGCAAGGCCGCGAGGAAGGCATCGCCCTCAGGGGTTCCTTGCACGCGCTCGAAATGCCGCATCGCCTGCTCCGCCAGGTACGCCGCATCGATCGCCTCCTGACGCACGAACGACCGACCGCGGTCGTAGTCGGCTTCGTGGCGCACTTGCTGCAGGTCGACGAATGCTCTTCCGATCTCCACGAGCAACGCGCCGTCCGAGCCTTCGGACGCCATCCTCCAGGATGGAGCGGGCCTCGAGCTCGCGAAGGACCGGCAGACCTGGGCCATGGTCTCGTGATGGAACGCGCGCCCGAGGTACGCGTGCAGCCGAGGGCGGCGAGACGGCGACACGAGCAGGTCGCACGCTCGCTCGACCAGGAAGTGGAAGAGCGCGTAGTAGGCTGCCGAAACCGATCGGCGGAGGCTCACTTGCTTCGGTCGCCGGCGCTCGCGCCGCGCCAGATGCAGGGCCTGCTCGAGCAAGTCTCCCGCGAGGTTCACGACCCTTCCTCCTCGCCCACGGCCCGGAAGCGAACGTAGACCCACTCGATACCGAGGTCGCGGTGCCGCATGAGCGCGGCGCGAACTCCTTCCCGCACTTCATGCCGAGTGTTCCCGTCGAGATGCTTCGGCTCGAGCGTGGCCCAGACCCACGCGGCGGGATAGCCCATGTGGTCTTCCCCGAACTCCACCTGCCAGCGCTCCACCGGCACGGAGAAGCGCATGTCGCGCAGGTACTCCTCTACCTCGCTCACGGTATTCACGGTCGCAACCTCGGCACGTCCCTAGCCGACCTCGGCCATCCTATCCGAGCGCGATCGCTCGGGCCGGTGGTGTCGGACACGGCTCTGGGGACGGAGAGCGAGAGATGAGGTCACGCTCCAACGCGCGAAAAATGCAGCGGGCCGCATGGCTGCGGCCCGCGACCTGCCCTCCCCGCGGAAGGCGACTCCTGCGCGAAGAGATCAGCGCGCGTAGGCCTCGATCGGCGGGCAAGCGCACACGAGGTTCTTGTCGCCGTGCGCATCGTTCACGCGCTTCACCGGCGGCCAGAACTTGTGCTCCTTCGTCCACGACGCAGGGAAAGCCGCCTCCTCGCGCGAGTAGGGATGCGTCCACGCCGAGGCGGTGACCTCGAGCGCCGTGTGCGGCGCGTTCTTCAGCGGGTTGTCCTTCTTGTCGCTGCGCCCTTCCTCGATGGCGCGGATCTCCGCGCGGATCGCGATCAGCGCGTCGCAGTAGCGATCGAGCTCTTCCTTCGACTCGCTCTCGGTGGGCTCGATCATGAGCGTGCCCGCGACCGGCCACGACATCGTCGGCGCGTGGAAGCCGTAGTCCATCAGGCGCTTCGCGACGTCGACGGCTTCGATGCCGGCGCTCTGCTTCAGAGAGCGCAGGTCGAGGATGCACTCGTGAGCGACCAAGCCGTGCTGGCCCGTGTAAACGAGCGGGAAGTGCGGGGCCAAGCGTTGCGCCATGTAGTTGGCGTTCAGGATCGCGATCTGCGTCGCGCGCACGAGCCCCTCCGGTCCCATCATCGCGATGTACGCGTACGGGATCGGCAGGATCGCAGCACTCCCCCACGGCGCGGCCGAGACCGCGCCGATCGCTTGGTTACCGACGCCCATCTCCACCACCGGATGGCTCGGGAGATGCGGCACCAAGTGCTTCGCGACGCCGATCGGGCCCATGCCCGGACCGCCGCCGCCGTGCGGGATGCAGAAGGTCTTGTGCAGGTTCAGATGGCAGACGTCGGCGCCGAGGTCGCCAGGGCGCGCCAAGCCGACGAGCGCGTTCATGTTCGCGCCGTCCAGGTACACCTGACCGCCGTGCTCGTGCACGATCGCGCACACCTGGCGGATCGACTCCTCGAAGACGCCGTGCGTCGAGGGATAGGTGACCATCAGCGCCGCGAGCTGCTGCGAGTTCTCGACGGCCTTCGCGCGGAGATCCGCGAGGTCGATGTTGCCCTTCTCGTCGCAGGCGACGACGACGACGCTCATGCCGGCGAGTGCGGCGCTCGCGGGATTCGTGCCGTGCGCCGAGGACGGGATCAAGCACACCGTGCGCTGCTTCTCGCCGCGCGCGAGGTGATACGCGCGGATCACGAGCAGCCCCGCGTACTCGCCCTGCGAGCCCGCGTTCGGCTGCAGCGAGATGCCGGCGAAGCCGGTCACCGACGCGAGCCAGTGCTCGAGACGGCGGTGCATCTCGGCGTAACCCTGCGCTTGCTCGAGGGGTGCGAAGGGATGCAGCGCGGCGAAGCCCGGCCAGGTGATGGGCTCCATCTCGGTCGTGGCGTTCAGCTTCATCGTGCACGACCCGAGCGGGATCATCGAGGTCGTGAGCGAGAGGTCCTTCGCCTGCAGCTTCGTCATGTAGCGCAGGAGCTCGGTCTCCGAGCGATGCGCGTGGAAGGTCGGGTGCGTGAGATATCCACTCTTCCGCTGATGCGCGCTCGGCACGCAGGGCAGCTCGCCGGCGAGCGCGCCCGAGACCTTCGCGAGATCGAGGGCGTGCGCGTCGCCGCCGAACGCGGCGAAGAGGTCGAGGAGATCCTGCTCGTCCGCGGTCTCGTCGAGGGCGATGCCGAGCGAGCCGTCGCCGAAGTCGCGCACGTTGATGTGCTTCGCGGCGCACCAGGCGAACGCCTGATCGGCGCGGGCCTTCGTGGCGCGCACGCGCAGCGTGTCGAAGAAGCTCGCGTGCTCGAGCTTCCAGCCGAGCGACTCGAGAGCGCGCGCGAGGATCGCCGTGGCGCGATGCACGCGCTGCGCGATCTGCTTCAGCCCGTCGGGTCCGTGGTAGACCGCGTACATCGAGGCCACGACGGCCGGCAGCACCTGCGCGGTGCAGATGTTCGAGGTCGCGCGCTCGCGGCGGATGTGCTGCTCGCGCGTCTGGAGCGCGAGGCGCAGCGCGGGGCCGCCCGCGGCGTCGATCGTGAGGCCGATGATGCGGCCCGGGATCTGGCGCTTGAACTCCTCGCGCACCGCGAGGAACGCCGCGTGCGGACCGCCGTAGCCCATCGGCATGCCGAAGCGCTGCGACGAGCCCACCACCGCGTCGGCGCCGAACTCGCCGGGCGGACGCAGCACGGTGAGCGAGAGCAGATCCGTCGCGACGACCGCGAGCGCGCCGGCCGCGTGGATGCGCTCGACCACGCCGTCCAGCGCCTCGATGCGGCCATCCGTCCCGGGATACTGCAGCAGCGCGCCGAAGCAGCCCTGGAAGTCGGCCTGCAGGTGATCGCCGACTTGGACCTCGAAGCCCAGCGGCTCCGCGCGCGTGCGCACGACGTCGATCGTCTGCGGATGGCACTGCGCGGAGACGAAGAAGCGCTCCTTGCCCTCGGCCTCGGTGCCGAGCTGGCGATGGCAGAGCACCATCGCCTCGGCCGCCGCCGTCGCTTCGTCGAGCAACGACGAGTTGGCGACCGGCAGACCGGTGAGGTCGATCACCATCGTCTGGAAGTTCAGCAGCGCTTCGAGGCGGCCCTGCGCGATCTCGGCCTGATAGGGCGTGTACTGCGTGTACCAGCCCGGGTTCTCGAGGATGTTGCGCTGGATCACCGACGGAGTCAGCGTGGCGTGA
>JAEUHW010000110.1 GCA_016793245.1 Planctomycetota bacterium | reverse complement strand
CTCCGAGAGCATCCCCTGGTCGAGCAGCTCTACAAGCACGAGGACTCCCTGGTCGACCGTGCATCCGAATGGAGTAGCGAGCGTTGGGCGAAGCACGTCGAGGAGGTGCGGAACTTCGAGTTCCTGCGCACTCAAGTCGCGAACGAGTTGCTTGTGCTCAATCCGAACGACGAGAGCCTAGCTTCCGCGGGACTCGTCGAGGTCGCGTATCCAGGGCTCGATGAGTTCACGATGGGTCCACAAACGCGCGCTCTGCTTCCGGAGCCGGCCCGCGAGCGTGCGCAGCGCGAGTTCCACGGATTCGCGGCTTGCATTCTGGATCATCTGCGAACGCAGAGGCATATCACGACCGCGCCGGAGATCGATGATCGCGATCTCGACTTGGGCGATGCGCCCGTGGGGCTTCCCGTCGGGCGAGAGGCCTTCGCAGGTAAGTCCGATCGCCACATGCGCCGCAAGTTCACCGCGGCATGGCTGGGAGTTCTCGGTGCTGCATCGGACTCCCGCGCGGCTCTCGACCTGGCGCACCGATTCCTCGAAGCGCTCTACGACGAGTGGATGGACCTCGCGCGCTTGGAGAGGTATCCCTGGCTCCGGGCACGGCAGATCCACCGCGAAGACACCCAAGGCCTGCTGTTGCTCTGGTCGGGCTTGGGTCTGCGCCTCGCGCGCGAGAGATATCGCTGTCGACAGACGATGCGAGTCTTCGTGCGTTCGATCGCGAACAGCGCTCCGTTCTCGGGCTCGATCGGGACCCTCGAAGGCCCGCTGCCGAGCGATGTCGGCGGAAGTCCGCGCTTCGAACGCCTTCAGCGCGAGCTAGCGGAGGAAGGCGAAGGTGCGGTGTTCCGCATGGGACTGTGGGCGGAAGAGCACTCGGCGCAGCTCGATGCCGATGAGAATCGCCGGATCCAGGAGCTCTTCAAGTTCGGCGCGAGGAACGTGCTCTCCTCGAGCACGACCATGGAGCTCGGGATCGACATCGGAGGGCTCTCGGCGGTCTTCTGCACGAACTTTCCGCCCAACAAGGCAGCGTATCTTCAGCGCGCAGGGCGTGCCGGACGCAGAGCGGATGGCTCGGCAGTCGTCCTCTCCTACGCCCGTTCGCGACCCTGGGACAACATGGCGTTCGCGGACTTCGGCGAGTTCTTGAGTCGCGAGCTACGCAAGCCCGTGACCTCGATCGGTCGGCGGCGAATCGCCTTGAAGCACCTGAATGCCTGGCTCCTCGGGGAGTTCTTCCGCCGTTGCTCGGTGCAAGCGGAGAGGACCGGAACCATGAACGCCTATGGGCGCATCGATGAGTTCCTGGGGCTGCGTTTGCCAGTGGGCACGGAGCGCGGCGTCGAGATCGATCTCGATTCGTTCCAGAAGGGCAAGGAGCTTCCCGAGCACCTCGAGGTGCAGCCTTGGTGGGGTCGGCACGCCGGCTGGTTCCACGCGCCGATGCAAGCGGTTCCGAACTTCCCTGCGACAAGAGCGAGAGAATACGCACTCCGACCGCACGGGGTCGCGGATGGGTTCCTGGGCTTCCTGGGCTTTCTCTCCGAGGAGCTCGGAGCGGAAGATCACAAGGACCTGAAGCGCCTCTTCGGCGATGCGTTGGGGGCACGGGATCGGAGCGATGTAGCGGCGCTGATCTCGGGAGCAGCGGATAGCTTCCGGGCCACGCTCGCGCCGTGGTTGCGAGAATGGGCCGGCCTCCTGGCGGCATGGTTCGGGATTGACCCCGAGCGTCGCGATGCAGCCTATGCCATCCGCAATCAGATGATCACCCGAGGCAGCTCGACGACCATCGAAGTGCTTGCCGACGGAGGATTCTTGCCTCGCTACGGTTTCCCCATCGGGCTGATGCGCTTGCAGGTTCTCCGTCTCGACGGCGATCGACGGGGATCCGAGCGAAGGGGCCTCGAGGAGGAGCGCATCTCGCTCGAGCGCGGCGGGTTGCTCGCCATCGCCGAGTACGTCCCCGGTAGCAAGCTCGTCGCCGGTGGCCGGCTCATACAGTCGCGCGGCCTGCTGCGAGCCTGGACGGGCTTGGGAGAGGAGACCTTCGGGGAGCGGTGGTTCCTGCGTCGTTGTCCGGAAGGTCACGTCGTTCCGGACCAACGCGGTGAGCAAGCGATGCCGCGCTGTCCGATCTGCGAGAAGGAGTTCTCTCCCGGCGAGCCGATGCAGGCCCTGGTTCCTCGCGCCGGATTCACGACAGCGGCCTGGGACCGACCGAGCTCGGCTTCTCTGCGTATCGAGCGCATCGGTCGTAGCGAGCGACAAGCTCTGAGGATCGATCAAGCGGAACCTCGGCACGTCGTGGAGGACTTCGGAGCTGTTCGCGGGCTGCGCGCGCGATTCTTCGAGGGAGCTCAGCTCTTCGTCTTCAACCCAGGGCAGTTCTCCGAGCTAGGCGATGGCGGTCGGCGCGAACCGACGGAAGGCATGGGCTTCGCCATCTGCACGAAGTGCGGCTTCGCCGATGTCGAGAAGTTCCGAGGCGAGGGACGCCAGCGGCTCCCGAGAGGGTTCGCGTTGCACT
>JAEUHW010000104.1 GCA_016793245.1 Planctomycetota bacterium | reverse complement strand
CGCAAGACTCGCTTCCGGCTGGTCGCCGGCCTTGACCGGACGGGATTGGCTACCCGCTGGACTCCGTAGAAGGTTTCACGATCTCAAGTCATCGATCCTCCTCCACCAAGCTTGGCCTGGCGCAATGATTGCGCGAGGTTCCGTCGCGGTTGGCCCGTGAGCTTGTTCGGTTGCGGATACTCGCGGAGGTCGAGCAGGCCGTGGCGGCGCCAGCCGGTGGTGAGAAGCCAGGTCGAGGCGGGCGCAATGGTCGCCACCACCGGCGCGGTCGGCACCGACGCGATCGACGGACGCTGTACCCAGCCATCGAACGAGGGCGCGCTCGAGCAGAGATCGATCGACGACTGCGCGACGATGCCGTGCTTCTTGCCGTTCTGTAACACGTAGCGCAGTGCGTTCCGCGCCTGCGTTGGCGTCGTGATCACCTCGTCGTGATAGCGCTCGGGGAAGACCTTGCCGCGGCGGCCCCAGAGCTTGTTCAACGCGCGGGCCAGCGGGCTCAGCAGCGCGTTCATGCCCCGGGCGACGCAGGAGCGATCGTCGGCCTCGACCAAGAGGTGCAGATGGTCCCGCTGAATCGAATACTGAACGATCCGCATTCCATGACGATCGCTGCTCGCGCTGAGTGCCGCGAGCACGAGCTTCAGCGCGCCGCCGCGGCGGAGCGACGGCAGGCCCTCGGCGATCTTCACGGTGACGAGCAGCGGCTCGTTTCGCTTCTTCTTCGCGCGCTGACGGTGCGGCATGCCGGGCTCGTCGTTCTTCGGCTTCCGCCCGGCGCCCTTCCGCTTGCCGCCATGCTGACGAAACTCGAACTCGAGCTGTTGATCCCTGCGGCGCATGGGTCTTCCTCTGCCTCTTGCTGCGTCGCCTTCCCCGATGTCGTTCCAGCATGTAGAACGCAGAAAGGTCGTCTTTGGTTTCCTAGCAAGTCGGAAACATGATTGCGCGATGTTGTTCGCCGCGCGATCTCACTGCCGCCGCGCGGGCGGGGAACCCATGTCGTTCGACGTCGTTCACGCGTCGACGTCCGATCGCCCCCGACAACATGAGTTCCGGAGCCCCCGCCTCCAGCGGGCTCCGGAACGGCGCACGATGTCGATCGACGTAGCGGAGCCGCATCCGGAGGCGATGCAAGCGACGTGACCGCCGCGTTCGCTCTCCAATCGCTTCCGACGTCGATCACGCGTCGACGCGAGGTGTCGTTCGACGTCATGAACGCGCGGCGGGCGCGGCGCTTGCTTCGCCGGAGGGCTGGCGGAGCGGTCGTGGCGGTACGCGCGTTCAGATGTTCGCGCTCGTCGCGGGTTCGGGTGCCGATCGCGCGTCGATGCGCCCGAGTCGTGAAGCGAGAGCGAGAGGCGAGAGGCGTTCGAACGCAAGACCGCGCATGCGCTACGCCCGGCCCTACGGCGAAGCAAGCGCCGCGCCCGACGCGCGCGAGCCGCGTCGATGGCATTCGAGAGTCGACGCGCGACCGACGCGAGCGAGAAACGCGGAGCGTGGTGCGTCGTGCACGTCGCTTGCTGCGCCTCCGGGCGCGGCTCCGCTTCGTCGATAGACGTCGTGCGCCGTTCCGGAGCCCGCTGGAGGCGGGGGCTCCGGAACTCATGCTCATGGGGAGCGATCGGACGTCGACGCGTGAACGACGTCGAGAGACATGGGTTACGCGCCCGCGCGGCGGTAGGGCGAAGGGCGTAACCGCGAGCTTGCTCGGCGGCTGCCGGGTGGCCCAGGGTCGTTGCCGACCCTGGGCTCCCACAGATCCGGACGTGCGCATTTCACGCATCCGGCTCTTCGTTGCGCGGACTAGCTACGTAGGCGCAAGACGGAGTGAATGGCCTTGGCTG
>JAEUHW010000444.1 GCA_016793245.1 Planctomycetota bacterium | reverse complement strand
GTGGTCATCGAAGAGAACCCACAGTCGGGCCATCTCTTCGTCTTCTTCAACCGCACGAAGGATCGCACCAAGATCCTCTGGTGGGATCGCTCGGGCTACTTCCTGCTCTACAAGCGGCTCGAAGTCGGTCGCTTCCATCTCCTCGATCGCATGGGGCGCAAGCCGCAGGTCATCGAGCTGACAGCCGCCGAGTTGGCGCTGCTTCTCGAAGGCATCGATCTGCGCGGCGCGCAGCGTCGACGCACGCACGACGATCGCTTCGAAAAATCTGCTTAGCGCTGTAGAGCATCGATCCGCGACGTGCTATTTGACGGCAGCGATGGTCACCGTCGATGTCGATCTCCTACGCCTGCTCGAGACTCGCGATCGCGAGCTCGAAGAGCTCTCGAAGACCGTCGAGATGCTGCGCGAGGACAACGAGCGGCTCGGCGAGCGACTGAAGACGCTGCTCAACGCGCTATATGGGCGCAAGTCCGAACGCATCGCTCCAGGGCAGCTCGATCTCTTCACCAAGCTGCCTGCGGCTGCCGAAGTCGCACCGGAGCCAGCGCCATCCCCGGATTCTGCCGCAGCAAGGGAGCCGGCTCCGAAACGGCGGTTGCGCAAGGGACATGGTCGCAACGGCTTCCCCGCGCATCTACCTCGCCTGGTGACCGAGCTCGACCTTCCAGAGGGCGAGCGCACTTGTCCTGATTGCGGTGTGGGAATGCGCTGCATCGGCGAGGAGAGCTGCGAGCGCGGACATGTGGTCCCGGCGCAGATTCTCGTGCACCGCTACGTGCGGAGGAAGTACGCCTGTCCCGCAGGCCACGCGGTGAAGACTGCGGAGGCTCCCGCAGCGCTGATCGAACGCTGCAAGTACGAGCCCTCCGTCTACGCGCACATCGCCGTCGCGAAGTACTCCGATCACCTGCCGCTCCATCGACAGAGCGAGATCTTCAAGCGCTACGGGATCGACCTTCCGAAGTCGACGATGTGGGACATGCTGAAGCGCGTGGATGAGCTCGTCGCGCAGCCCGTACTCGCACAGATGCGGACCGAGATCCTGCTGGAGGAGATCATTCAGTCCGATGAGACGCCCGTCACCGTGCGTCTCGAGGGCGGCAAGGGAACGAAACAGAGCTACGCGTGGGTCTATCGCGCAGGTGCGAAGATCGCCTTCGACTTCCGCATGGGCCGTGATCGGGACGGCCCCAACCGATATCTGGCACTCTGGCAGGGAACGCTGCAGGGCGACGGATACAGTGGCTTGGACGAGATCACGCGGCGCAACTGCCTGACTCGTGCTGGCTGCTGGGCGCATGCGCGTCGCAAGGTGAAGGTCGCGTTGGACCTCAAGTCACCGGAGGCCGCGAGGCTGATGGTGCCGATCCAGCGTCTCTTCCGCCTCGAATCCACGCTGAAGCGGCGCGCGGAAGCGCGCGGCTATTCTCGCGAGGAGTACCTTCAGCATCGATCGAAGCTGCGTCGTCGCCGCAGCGCGAGCCTGCTCGCGGAGATCGATGCGCTCATCGTCGAGATCAAGGGCGAGAGAGCCGTCCTACCCAAGGGCCCGTTGGGGAAGGCCATGGGCTACATCGAGAACCAGCGCGAGCCGCTCGGTGTCTTCGTGAACGAGCCCAGGCTGGAGATCGACAACAACCAGGCCGAGAACGCTCTGCGCCCGATCGCGGTCGGCAGGAAGAACTGGCTCGTCTTCGGCAGCCCTCTTGGCGGTGCCGTGGCTTGCCGGCTCTATTCGCTCGTCCTCTCCTGCCGAGCGGC
>JAEUHW010000425.1 GCA_016793245.1 Planctomycetota bacterium | reverse complement strand
TCGTGGGCGAGCGGCTTCTGGGTGAAGACGTGGATCCCGCGCTCCATGGCCGCCAGCGTGGCGGCGAAATGCGTGTGATCCGGCGTGGAGATCACCACGGCGTCGATCTCCTTATGCATCTTGTCGAGCATCACGCGGAAGTCTTCGAAGAACGGCTGCGTCGTCCGCCAGCTCTTCAGGTTCTCCGCGCAATGCTCGCGATCCACATCGCAGAAGGCGACGAGGTTCTCCTCCGAGCACCCCTGGTTGTAGGGCTGCTGGGCGATCCAGCCGCCGGAGCCGATGAAGGCGATATTGAGCTTGCTGTTGGCGGATTTGCCGGGCTTGCCGATGGCGAAGGACGGCAGCGCCGTGCTGGCGGCAGCTCCCGTGAGCGTGCGAAGGAAGGTGCGGCGTTGCATGGGCTGAGTGGAAGACGGCCGTGGAAGGCCGGCGCTGAGGAGGGGCGTGGGGCGGGAAGAGGGCGTGCGGGAATCTTGCGGGGCTCGGCCTCGGGCTTACTTCGCGCTTCCGCCGGCAGCGAAGAGCTCCGGATAGCGCCGCCGGATAAGCGCCTGCTCTTCGGCGGTCAACTCCGTGAGCAACACGGGCCGATCCTCCGGACGCGTGCCCTTCTGATTGATCCGGTTCATGATGCTCCAGTTGCGGGAGTGCTTGCCGGGCTCGGGGTCGGCGGGCTCCTGGGCCGAGAGATCGTAGCGGGTGAGATCGATCACTCTCGGAGCGTCGTGGCTCTTCCAATTCCGGAGCAGCGCGAGGCGGAAGTCTCGATTCATGAACCAGGAGATCTCCTGGTCGGCTTCCGAGGCGCGGATGCCGCTGCCGCGGTGGACGAAGCGAAGGTCGAGCTTCGCGTTGTCCTGGAACTGAGCGCGCCAGAGCTCGCCGAACTCGCCCTGCGTGATGAGCCGTGCGTCCGGCCAGCGCTTCCGGATCTCGCTGAGCCAGAGCTGCAGGCCTTCCATGCCGTTCTGACCACCGTAGCCGTAGATCTTGCGGCCCTCGACCAGGCACATCTCCCAGCCGCAGGTCACCCAGGCGAAGCCGTTGCGGGCGAAGCCGTCGTCGAAGTGAGCCGCGGTGGTCGCCAGCATCGCCTGTAGCCCGCGCTCGGTTCCCATGTCGAGCAACGTCTCGATGGGGCCAACACCCTGCCGGCTGCGCCAGGGCTCGCCATTCACCATCTGCCTCCCGGGGATGCGGGCGCAGAGGAAGTCGACGGTCCAGCCGTCCAAGTTCACGCAATCGATGAAGTCGTCCTGGCCACGCGCGGGTTTGCAGAAGTGCTCGCGCGAGGGGTAGTAGGGATAGCAGATCGAGCCTTCGCCATCGCCGTTGTCCACCGCGTATTGGCTCCAGATGTTGCCCTGGCAGACGTGGATGCCCTCCACTTCGGCGAGATAGCGGAGGTTCTCGGCGGCGAGGAACCCGGCGACCACGCTCTTCGGGCGGTAGCCGTTCCCGACGATCTCCGAGACCCGCTGGAGGCCATCGTGCAGATCGCGGTTCACCTGCTCGCGCGCGTTGTACATGTTGGCGAAGTACGCGCCGGGCAGGAAGGTGATCTCGTCGCCGAGCTCCTTGTGATAGGTCACGACGAGATCGCGCAGCTCGCGATAGGACTCGCGCTCGTCGTGGAGTGCCAGCCAACTGAACGCCCAGGTGATGCGCGCGCCAGGCCAGGCGTTGGCGATGGCCTCGCGAAAGATCCGCGCTTCCGCAGCCGTGTGGACGCTCGACTCGTCGGGGCCGTGGGCGGAGTCGCGGGTGACCTCGATCTGCCGCACGCGGACCACGGTGTTGAGCGTGAGGAAGCGCTGGCCGAGGAGGGGGAGCTCCTCAGCGCTCGCTTGGAACGCCGTGGCCAGCGGCGCGAGCAGCAGGGCGAAGAGCGGCAGGAGGAGGAAGAGGGGCAAGGTGGTTCTCATGATCCGGCGTTCCGACGCGCCCCTCTCGCGCACGCTGCAGAGGCGCTTGCAGCGTGACTCGCTCAGCCTCTCAGATCACCACGAGCTGCAACCCGTTCGACGTCACCACCGGCAACGGCAACGCCGACCCCGCATCGACGACCGCGAAGAACGCGGTGACGACCTGTCCCTGCAGCGGCGGGAAGTTCGGGATCGGGAACGGCAGCAGCAAGTTGCCGCTCGGCGTCGTCGAGCGCAGGACACCGGTGAAGACGCTGGTGCTCAGGCTGGCGGTGAGCTCGTTGTGCAAGAAGCAGCCGTTGGTGCCGGGGAGCGGGACCTGGCCGAAGCTCGGGATGATGCCGAGGAACAGCACAGCGGGCGCGCCGGGCGTGAAGCCAGTGCCCTCGAGGACGAAGTTCGCGTTGCCGCGCGCGGGGAGCTCGTTGGTGAAGATCGTGCCGAGCTTGCCCTGCGAGCTCGCGCAGGCGTCGGGCTGCGTCGAGACGCTGAAGTCATCGAGCAGCACGTCGAAGAGCTGGAGCTTCAGCTCGCGCGGCGTTTCGGCGATCCAATTCGCGCCGGAGAGGCGCACGGTGGGCAGGAGATCGACGCCGCCCGGCTCGTAGGGCGTTTGCAGGAAGCCCGGGTCGATCCAGACGAACCAGTACGGCGCGTTGGCGGTGACGGGCACGGCGGCATCGAAGTTCACGCCGTACCACGCCGTGGGCTGCGCGAGCGGCAGCACGCAGGTGCCGCCGCCGAGGCGCGCGAGCGGGAGCTGCGTCGCGGAGTTCTCGCTCCAAATCTCGTAGCTCGTCGCGAACGAGCGATTGGGCGCGCTGGTGAAGAGGCGCGCGCTGCGCAGCGGTTGCGTGCAGCTCGCGAGGAAACGATAGGCGCGCGTCGTCGGGCCGCTCAGCGCGGCGGCCGTGATCGCGTTGGAGGTCGTGTTCGTCTGATCGTTGAAGCCCTGGCAGCGCGGGGTCTGGCCCGGCGCGAGGTTGGCGAGGGCGAGCAGGGAGAAGAGGGCTAGGCCGAGCTTCATGACGGAGGCTCCGAGGAGTGAGTCGGCCCCAGTCTGGCGCCGGCGAAGAATCCGACAAGAGCCCTCGCGCTCAGCTCTTCGCGAGCCGCGCCATCCACGCCCCATAGAGCGCGACCAGCGCGATCCCGACGATGACCGCGACCCGACCGGCCTCTGTCGTGCCCGCCGGCGAGGATGCGAGCCCTGAACCATGCGCGATCGCGCCGCCGAGCAAGATGCCCATCGTGGTCACGAAGGCATCGCCGTTCCCCTCGCCGCTCATCGCGATCTGCCGCACCGGGCAGCCGCCGGCGAGCGCGCCGCAGAGACCGAGCAGCACCAAGGAGAGCGCATTCCAGAGCCACTCGCCGTGCGCGACGGGCTGGCTCGCGAAGCCGAAGCGGAAGGTGCCGCCCAGTGCCAGGACCAGCGCGTAGCTCGCAACGAGCGCGCCGCAGGCGAGCAGCATGGGCCGCGGTCCGCCGAAGACCTGCCGCGCCGCCGAGATCGCGCAGAAACCCGAAGCAGAGAGCAGGGCGCCTGCGGGTAGCGCGAGCAGGAGCGCCCAGAGCCAAGGCGCGTGCGCTGGTCCGCCGGGATCGCCCGCGAGCGGGCCGCGGAGCGAGCCGAGCAGAAAGGCCGCGCCGATCAGCGCGAAGAAGAGCGGGCCTACCAAGCCGACCGGCAGCGGGACCTCGCTCGTCGTTCCGACTTTGTAGCCGCGCTGCTCACAGCGCCGCGCGACGAAGACGCCGACGAGGAAGCCCGGCAATGCGAGCCACGCGTGGAGATCACCGCCGCCCAAGCGCTGCAGTAAGCGGAACGGGCAGCCCAAGAAGACGAGCGCCGCGATGCCCATCCAGACGCCGAGGAAGAAGCGC